>JBFWYV010000355.1:0-4456 GCA_050186055.1 Hyphomicrobiaceae bacterium
GCACGGCCATGCTCCATGCTGGTGGCATTGGCGTCCAGTTCCTCACGACGAATGGCCGGCGCTGCATTCTCGGCCGTAGCAACTGCCGTCTGACGCTGGTTCGATGCATCTTCCGTGGTCTCGGACTTCTCGCGAGGCTGCTCGGTGTCGGATTTGTTGCCTGCCTTCTGGGTGTGCTTTTCCTGGAACTTGCTGTCCTCCCGGCCGCCATCCGCCTTCTCGGTGCTCTCATCGGATTCGCCCAATGCCGAGCTGTCCTCGACGTTGGATTTCGCGTCGATATTGCGCAGGCCTTTCTTGCGGGACACGGTGTCGGTCAATCGCATCGGATTGAAATAGCTGGCGATGCTTGCCTTGGTCTCCGTGTTCGAAGCATTGATGAGCCACATCACCAGAAAGAAGGCCATCATGGCTGTCATGAAGTCCGCGTAAGCGATCTTCCAGACGCCGCCGTGATGACCTTCTTCCTCACCTCCGCCTCGACGGCGGATAATCAGGATTTCCTCTGCTGCCTCATCCTTGCCGGACATCAGTCAGCCACCTCCGCGAGTCGAGCGATCCATTCCGCCAGGCGCGACTCGATGATGGAATCATTGATGCGGACGCGAACATCGGCGGCATCGCTATAATTGAACCTGACGTCGGGGTTCGATGAAGACGCTCGCTCACCTTCCAGCTCCCGGTACCGTCCCCACACGCGATCGACCATCTCCTGCGGGCCACTCAGCTCGATGGCGACTGCCTCACCGTCGCCTGCGAGCGTGCGAATTCCGTCGGCAAGCTCTCGGATTGCAGCTTCCGTAAACGCAAGCCTCAGCACCGGCATCAGCGCGGAGGCGACCTGGTCGGAGAGCGCGGCCTGCATCTGCTCGAGCTGCCGATGGAGATCGACGGAGAGCCGCTCTGCGATGGCCTGCGAAAACACGCTCCGCGCCTCTTCGAGACGATGATCGAAATCCGCCCGGGCTGCCATGAGCTCGCTGTCGGCCTGTTCCTGCGCCGCCGCCCGCCCCTCTTCGAAACCGCGCGCATAAGCTTCGCCGAGACGGCCGTTGTCCGAAGATGTCGGCAAAGGGGGGGGCGCGGCGGCCAGACGCGGGCGCAATGGATGCACACTGACGTCCCCCGCCTCGGCATCCTCATCGCCAGCAAACTCTTCCAGAAACTTGTGAAGAGGCTGCCCCATCGCCTTACCCCGCCTCCGCCATCCAGGTCTTCAGCACCTTGGCAACCTTCACGTCGTCAGCATCAACCAGCATTTCCAGCCGCTCACGGATCGCCTCGCCATGCGGCCTGGACAATTGCGGCGCCAGCCCCGACGGCAACGGACCCAATTCGGGCGATCCCCCTTCGAACCCCAGAGCAACCGAAGAGCTGAGCCCGTCAGCACCCGCAGGCGGCGTCAGTTCCCCGGCAACATCGGCGCCGATCCGCGGCGGCGTGCTCTCGCTGTTCGCGAGCGCCCCGACCAGCGGCCGCAGCCCGAACATGACGACGAGAAGCACCACAACCAGCATCGCGGCAGCATTTATGATCAAGCCGAGGTTCATCAGGACGTAGTCTGTAAATCCGGGAGCCGACTCGGGCGCCAGGCCTCCGTCGACAGCCCCGAACTCGGCGGCGGACACCTCGATCACGTCGCCCCGCTCCACGGATGCGCCGGTAGCAGCCGACACGAGCCGCTTGATCTCTTCCATCCGGGCCTCGACCGCAGCGGCATCAGTGGACCTGGGGCCCATCTGGATCGCCAACTGCTTGCGATTGATGACGACCGCAACCGCAAGCCGCTTGATCCGATACCCTTCCCGGACCGTCTCAACGACCTTCTTGTTGAGCTCGTAGTTGACGAGCTCCTCGCGCCGATCCTCGCGCTGGCTGCGCTTGTCTCCCTCCGTCCGCTTGCCTTCCTCCCGAGGGACATTCGCCTCGACACCAATCGCCGCGGTAGTTGCGTTGTCCTCGCTCGAACCAGACTGCTTCACGACCCGGACGGACCGCTCGATTCGCGATTTCGGATCGAACACGGTCTCACTGACCTGCTGGCGGTCGACATCCAGCCTGGCGGTGATGCTGATCTGAAAGTTTCCCGAGCCCAATGTCGATGCCAGCGTCCGGCTGGCCCTGTGCTCGAGCTCGGCCGCCATCGACCGCTCCATTTCGGCAAGCCTGAGAGAGCCCAACTGCTTCTCGTCCCCGCCGGATGCCAGCAATCGGCCGTCCGTACTCGCCACACTCACCTGCTCGACCTTCATGCCGGGAACGGCCGAAGCAACGATGTGACGAACGGTCTCCCCGACTGTCGATTTGAAACGGCCGTCGGTCCTGATCAACACCGAAGCCGACGGATCGCGGCGGTCGCTCCGGAACGACGCAGGGTTCGACAGAACCAGATGCACACGGGCCGCAACAACGCCGTCGAGCGCTTGAATCGTGCGCGAGATCTCGCCCTCCAGCGCGCGAATGCGGGTGATTTCCTGCATGAACGAGGTGAGACCCATCGACCCCAGCTGGTCGAACAGCTCGTAGCCGGCCCTGCCGCTCGCGGGCAGCCCCTTTTCAGCAAGCAGTGAGCGGGCCCGAGCGGTGCGCCCGAACGGCACAAGCACCGCAGTTCGCTGCTCGTTGACATCAAACGGCACGCCGGCCTCGGCGAGAGCGGCCGTCATCCGACTGACATCCTGCGGCGAGAGCCCGGTATAGATGGGCTGCATCGCCGGCCGCCCGAGATAATAGGCCGCCAGGCCGACCGCAAGCATGACGGACAGCCCGACGATCGCAAGAATCGCCAGCTTGCGCGCGCCAAGCTTTGCCAGATTGGCGACAAGCTGATCAATTTGCAGTTTTGAGAACATTCCTGCCGTGATTTGTGCGTGACCAGTTGGGTGGCGCACCATCTGCCGCCAAACTTGCGTGAAAATAACCTGGACGATGCGTGGGCGGATTGTGGCCGAACGTGTTGTCGTGCGGCTACGCGCCTTGCAAGCCCGCACGCGCGCGCCGGGACAATCCTGCAACACCGCCACCGATGCGCCGCGGTATCCCGCCATGTCCACTTCGCATCGACGGCGTCCGGGGTTGCACGAGCCGCATGCATTGCCTATGTGCCGATGCGTTTGGTTAGCCCGAGGCAAGCTTCGAGCTTCAGCTTCCTTTCTCCACTTCACGGCGCTTCATCGCGCTCTTCCGGTTTGCCTGCCATGCCTTCGCAACGGGGTTCGAGCGACGCGGCGGATTCGACGTATCCACGAATCGTGGCGTGCGGAGATTGCGCACTGACCGTGGAATTCGGCGCGGAGATCGGCATCGATCTCAACAACCGCGTCATGGCCCTCGATGCCATGCTGCGCGATCTGGGCCCGCCCGTCATTGAAACCGTACCGACCTATCGTGCATTGCTCGTCACATACGACGCGCGTCGGACCGACTTCGACACCATCGCCGCGCAGGTGAAGGATTGCTGCGCATCGCTGCCAGGCTGGAAGCCGAACGGGCGGCATTGGGTCGTTCCCGTCGTCTATGGCGACCAGGTGGGAATCGATCTCGACTACATCGCCAAACAGCACGGGATGACGGCGAAAGAGGTCATAAGGCGACATTCGAGCGCGCAGTACCGCGTCTATATGATCGGCTTCATGCCAGGCTTCACCTATCTCGGCGGGCTCGACGAGGTGCTCGCAACGCCTCGCAGGGCTACGCCTCGCATGGCTGCCCCTCCAGGTTCGGTGACCATCGGAGGCGCGCAAACCGCCATCACCTCGATCGAGGCGCCGTGCGGTTGGCACATCATCGGCCGATCGCCGGTGCGTGCGTTCATGCCGCAGCGTGAGCCCGCATGTCTGTTCGCTGCTGGCGATGTTGTGAGCTTCGAGCCGCTGGCAATCGAGGAGTTCGAGGCGCTTTCGCTCGCTGCTTATACGGGCGAACCCGTGGCAAGGCGGGTGGCATGATATTTCTCGAGGTCGAGAACTGCTCGGCGCGATGCTCGATTCAGGACGCTGGCCGGATCGGCTGGCAGCGTATTGGATTTCCGCGTTCCGGCGCGCTCGATCTGCTGGCGCTTGCCGCCGCCAACACGCTGGTCGGCAACCCGGCGGAGACAGCCGGCATCGAATTGTACGTCGGCGGCATTACATTATCGGTGCTTGGCGGCCCGGTGAGGATGGCACTTGCGGGCGCGGAGTTCCCGATGGCCATCGATGGCCAAGCCGTTCCATCGCACACCTCGTTTGTCCTGCATCCTGGACAGCGCCTCTCGGTCAAGAGCGCTCGATACGGGACCTGCGGTGTGCTCGCTGTGGAGGGCGGCTTTGACCTGCCGAAAGTGCTTGGCTCCCATGCGCTGCATGCAAGGTCGGAGACGGGTGGATTCGAAGGCCGCTTTCTTCTGCAGGGCGATCGACTGCCGGTGTGTCGGGCAAGTGCTCCGAGCCGCGAGGTGCGATTACCTCCTCTAGCC
>JBFWYV010000356.1:0-4431 GCA_050186055.1 Hyphomicrobiaceae bacterium
GCGCGCCCTGCCCGGTGACCGCGCGCATGATTCCGCGCGCGGCACGTTCGATCGTCTCAGCCCCGCCACCGGCGAAACGCGCCGCCCGGATTGCGTTCTCGATGATCGCCGGTGTTGCGTCCAGGCTTTGGGCCAGGGAATCGATCTGCTCTTCCGGGATTGCGATATTGTTGCGCTTGAGAAGCTGGGCCATGATGCGCCGGCGCTGGGCCGCCGGCGGGCGTTTCAATTCAATCGCCAGCGTCATCCGGCGCAGCATGGCGGGATCGATGCTGCCGAGCTCGTTCGAGGTCCACACGATCTGCACCGCCGCGGTCTCCAGCAGCCGGTTGATGAAGACCTTGGAGCCGCCTCGCCGGATCAGATTGACGGCGATGTCCTCCATCTCATCGAAGAGGATCGCAGTCCCCTTCTCGCCGGCGAGAAGTCTCGCGGAGAACACGAGATCGGAGAGCCGCGCCGATCGGTCGGATTCGGCGCCGAGCGTACTCTCCTCTCCGGCTGCATAGAGGGTCAGCCCGGCGGTTTCCGCCGCCACCTTGGCAAGCTCGGTCTTGCCCGAGCCAGGGGGACCGTACAGCAGCACATTGACGCCAACGGCCTGGTCGCGTGCGCCACCCTTCAGGACTGCGCATATCAGGTCGCGATCCTCGCTCACGTGCTCGTAGTCGTCGAGACGGACACCGGCCTTCGAGGGCCTGCCGAGCAGGGCATTGCGCATCTCGCCGAAGTCGCGATAGGTGCGGTCGAGGCAGGCATCGATGCGCATCGGCACGACAAACCGGGCATTGGAACCGCCGAAGTAGTCGCCGTCGCGGAACTGCAGCAATCCGGAGCCGACCAGATCACCGGCCGGGGACAGGCATTCCTCCACAACCCGCAGCGGCTCGCCGACAAGAAGTGCAGCCGCCCTCGCCATGGGTCCGGCCACCTCCTGCACATGATTGGCGAAGTATTGCACCATATCGTAGCGCGACGTGCAGGCGACCAGGCCGACAGTTTTCCAGGCGGCATCGGGATGGGCGATATTGAGCGCCAGCACCATGCTTTCGATGTTGGCGGCCAACGGGTCGGGCCGCGGCGACTGCTTGGCGATGTAGTCGAGCGCAACGAGGAAATCACCGCTGGTTTCAGCGTACGCGGCCTCGAACTTGTCGAGCTTCAATCCCTCCGTATAGGACACGGCGAAAATGTCCGCGACCGGCCTGGGTATCGGCAGGCCCAACTGCTCCGAGCGCTCGTATAGCCACCACATCACCTGGCGTACGACCCGCACCGGCAGGCTGCCGCTCGTCAGGACACGGTACGCATAGCGGGCGATAAGCCCGCGCTCGATATCGGTGACTGCCATGCGGGAATTCTGGCGCTTCCTGATCCAAAAAACGTCGAGACCAAAGCACGTCCACACGCGGCTGTCGATGTCGGCCTCGGGTCACTCTGCGGCTGGACATGGCCCTGAGGCGCTGGTTAGTTGCGCGCGAGCCATGGGAGACCTGCGGGAGACTTGCCGAGATGCCGAGCGCCGCGACACCGAGCACGTTGTCGGACATGTTCTTCGAGGACTTTCGCGAGGGCGAGACCATTGCATTCGGGCACTGGACCGCCACCCGGGAGGAGATCATCGAGTATGGCCGCACATTCGATCCGCAGCCGTTCCATGTCTCCGAGGAGACGGCGAAGGACAGCAACATCGGCCGCCTGATCGCGTCCGGGTATCACACGTGCTCCATCCTGATGCGGCTGGCCGCGGACCATGTGCTGGGTGGGGAGAACGCCTTCGGATCTCCGGGCGTGGACGACGTGCGGTTCCTCAAGCCGGTCGAACCGGGCGACGAGCTGACAGCCCGCATCACGTGCCTGTCGAAGCGGGAGCTGCGCTCGAAGCCGGGCGTCGGCGTCATGCACTGCAACATGTCGCTCGTGAACGGACGCGGCGAAGAGGTCATCATCTGGGACTTCAACGTATTCCGCCGGATGCGAAGCTGGCAGGCATCGAAGCGGGGGGCTGACTGATGGGGCGCTATTTCGAGGATCTCGCGGCCGACGTCGTGCGCGAACTGGGATCGCACAGGTTCGAGCGCGACGAGATGATCGCGTTCTCGTTGAAATACGACCCGCAGTTGTTCCACCTCGACGACGCGGCGGCGGCAAATACGATCTACGGCGCGCTCACAGCAAGTGGATGGCATACCGCCGCGGTCTGGCTGCGTCACCTGATCGACGACCGCAACCGGGAGGGCGACTACATGCGGTTCTGCGGCGAACGGCCGGCGCGCTACGGCCCCTCGCCCGGCTTCGAGAAACTGCGCTGGCTGAAGCCGGTCTTCATCGGCGATACCATCAGCTACACGACGAAAATCATCGAGAAGCGGGATTCGAAATCGAGACCTGCCGTGGGTCTCACCATCTCCTACAACGAGGGGAAAAACCAGCACGGCGACGTCGTGTTCTCGATCGTCTCCAAGATGTTCGTGGAGCGCAGGACGCCGCTGGAGCGAGCCGGCTAGCGCGCCGCAGGCTGCCGATGCCGTCGCCGGAATCGCCGTCGACCGGTAGCGGCAGCGGTCCCCCTTGCCTCGATCCGGCCATCTGCCCTAAGCCTCTGGACATGAACCACGACCGCTACACCGACGACTACATCGCCCGCATCCTGCGCGAGGTGCGGACGATTGCCATGGTCGGTGCCTCGGCCCACACCAACCGGCCGAGCTACTTCGCACTCAAGTATCTGATCGCGAAGGGATATCGCATAATCCCGGTCAATCCCGGACTGGTCGGACAGGAGATCCAGGGCCAACCTGTCATGGCAAGCCTCGAAGCGTGTCAGCCGCCGGTCGACATGGTCGACATCTTCCGCAATTCCGAGGCCGCCCTGGAGATCACCCGGGAGGCCATCCGTCTCAAGGACAGGCTGGGCATCCGGGTGATCTGGATGCAGCTCGGCGTCAGGAACGACGAGGCGGCGCGCGAGGCCGAGGCTGCCGGACTCGACGTCGTCATGCATCGCTGCCCGAAGATCGAATACGGCCGCCTGTCGGGCGAGATCGGCTGGGCCGGGGTCAACTCCAACCGCATCTCCAGCGTGCGCCCGAGGCTGTCGCCCCTCGGCGTCCAAAGCCACCTGATCGAAGGCAAATAACTGCTCATGTCACACCCTGACCGCTTCCTGCTCGCTGGCGTCATGGGCTGGCCCGTGATGCATTCGCGCTCCCCGATGCTGCACAACTATTGGTTCGAGAAGCACAATCTGGCGGGACGCTATGTGCCGCTCGCGATCGAGCCGGGAAAGCTCGGCCCCGCCCTCCGGGCGTTGGCGCCACTCGGCTTCTCGGGTGTGAACCTGACGATCCCCCACAAGGAAGCGGCACTCGCCATTGTCGACGAGATCGCGCCATCGGCCCGCCGGATGGGCGCCATCAGTTGCGTTACGGTGCGCCCCGACGGCTCGCTGGTTGGGACGAACAACGACGGCTACGGCTACATTCAGGGGCTTCTGGAGGCGGTACCCGACTGGAAGGCGGGTGACGGGCCGATCGTCGTCATCGGAGCGGGCGGCGGCGCGCGGGCAGTGGTGATGAGCCTGGTGGAGCGCGGCGCGCGCGAGATCCGCCTCATCAACCGGACGCCGGCGCGAGCTCAAGCGCTGGAGACCGAGTTCGGCGGTCCGGTCAAGGCGATGCCGTGGGAGCAACGCAACCAGTTGCTCGAGGGCGCGGCGCTGCTGGCCAACACGACGAGCCAGGGCATGATCGGCCAGACTCCGCTCGACATCGTGCTCGATGCGCTTCCGCCGAGCGCCGTCGTCTCCGACATCGTCTATATTCCAGGGGAGACGCCGCTGCTTGCAGCGGCCCGTACGCGCGGCAACCGGACGGTCAACGGCCTTGGCATGCTGCTGCATCAGGCGCGGCCCGCCTGGGAGGCTTGGTTCGGCATCTCTCCGGAGGTGACGCCGGAGCTGAGAAAGATGGTTGAAGCCACTCTCTAAATAGGCTCATGGCCGGACCCCGAGCCGCCGATTGCCAACGGGCCATGGACTGTGCGGTGGACATCGGGTCCGGGCGCTCGTGCGCGGGGCTGTTACATCCACCGATGTTATGCCCAAATCCTTTCACAGATTGCTCGATCACGTCGGATGGAGGCTTCGTGTCTTGAATGCAGTCATACGTCTTTTCACCGTTCTGATCCTTTATGCAGTCTTCACCATTCCTGCGTCGGCCCAGACCACCGGCACGCCGGATCAGCCGAGCCAGCCCTCCGGAGAGCCGATCAAGGTCGTCACGCGCGTGCTGCCGCCCATGGTGGTCGATGACCAGGGAGAGCTGACAGGGTTCAGCATCGACCTGTGGAACGAGATTGCCCGCCGCCTCAATATCAAGACCGCGTTTCACACCGCCCCTGACATCCGTTCGTTGCTGTCGGACGTCAGGG
>JBFWYV010000357.1:0-4423 GCA_050186055.1 Hyphomicrobiaceae bacterium
GACACGTTGGGTTCGCTGGCAATGTTTTTTGCAGCGGAGGTGCCGATTGCGCAGCTGACCTTGTTGCCTTGAAGCTCGACGACGACCTGGCTCGTGTGAGGTCCCGATCGCGAGATGGTGAGAAGAAAGGCATCGCGGCCGTACTGCCGGATCGCGTCGGCAAGTGTGACAGTTGCCATAGGGGCTCGTCCTTCTATTGTCGGCGACGTGCCGGAAGGCAATCGGCTTCCGGCACGGGTGGCAAAGTCGCAATCAAGCCGATAGCATATAGTTGGAATCCCATAAATGCGGCAACTGAAACCGGCCGCACATCAGATCCTCTTGACGTCCCGATCCTTGCCGGCATCCGCTGCAGCAGCAGAGTTGCAAACCGCAAGGGCCGGAGACAACGGCGCCAGCAAGCAGTCCTCAGCCGACCAGCATGTCGCGAAGGATCACAGCCTCGTTATGTTCCCGGTCGCGTGCGGCGTAGATAAGCGTGATGGGATCGTGCTGTGCCAGCTTGCGGAGTTCATCCATTCTTTCCGCATGCTCGCCAAGCTCGGCAATATATCGTCGCTTGAATTCCGCCCAGCGGCTGGGGTCATGCCCGAACCACTGCCGCAACTGCGTGCTCGGCGAGAGATCCTTGGCCCACAGATCGATCTTCGCCACGTCCTTTTTCACCCCACGCGGCCATAATCGGTCGACGAGAATGCGGGTGCCATCCGCAGCCTCGGGCGTATCGTAGGCGCGCTTGAGATGAACGTTTTTCGTCGGCACCTTGCGTCTCATTGCTTCTCCAGGAATCCTGGGCTACTGCATACTACACACGCGAAGCTCTCGATCGCCACAGCAGCATCGAAGCAGATCGCCCCGCAGTCTCTTCCGCCGCTCATCCTCCCGCAATCATGAAACGTCTGTTTCAGCCGCGTGTCGGCACCGCCAGCACGTCGCAAGGCAGCGTGGTGAGGAACAGCTCGGCGACGCTGCCGATGCTGTCCGTCTGGCGGCCGCCCCGGCCATGCGTTCCCGCGATGACGAGGTCCGGCCAGTTCTTGTCGACGAAGTCGGCGAGAGCGGTCTCCGGTGCGCCTTCCAGCAGCACCGTCTCGATGCTCGATGCATCGCCACCGACAGACACGACCAGATCTTTCATATCCTGCTCGGCGCGCCGGATGACGTCCTCTCGCGTTTCCGCTTCCACGACGTCGATCGACTTGTCGGCATTCGGACCGGCCCAGTTCGGCTCGACCTTGTAGGCGTGCAGCGCCGTAAGCTTCGCAGCAGGAAACAGCCCGCGCCCGCACAATAGCGCGGCTTTCGAGGGATCCGAGAAATCGACCGCCGAGACGATCGTCCGATATCCGCCCTCGGGCCTGTGACGGACGGCGAGCACCGGCTGCGGCGATCGCCGCACGATGCGCGCTGCGGTGCTGCCGAGCAGCTTCTCGCCGATGATCTTGCCGTGCGCCGGCCCGGTCACGATGAAATCGGCACCAATTGCGCCGGCGTGCTCGAGCGCGCGCTCTGCTGGGTCGCCGACGACGATATGGCGTGCAATCCTGCGTGTCAGCGGCGATGTGCGCACGAGCCGATCGAGTTCGGTCTCGGCATTGCGGACGCGGCGGTCCATGCCCCAGGGCCGTACCGCGCTCGACTCGATGACATGACAGACGATGAGATCGGCGTTCCATTCCTCGGAGAGCTGCGCGGCCCGATCGAAGGCCCGGTCTCCTGAAGGCGTCAGATCGGTCGCCAGCATCACCTTGTGCGGTGGTCCATACGCCATTTCACCTCTCCTCCTAGCCACTCCCGCCGATTGAAACAGAACCAGATCAGACAGGTGGCATTGCCGCCTTGAGCGACATCAAAGTGGGCGAGCTGAGGCGAGACCGAATGACATGACGCCGCTGATACCGAGCCCAAACCCCCAGTGCCATAAACGGTTGGCTCCGGCTTCGAGGTGGACGACGCGGGCGAGAGTGTCGCGGGAACCGGCGACGCTGGCGCAATAATAGACATCATTGGCGAGGTGCAGGCCGCTGCGATTTCAGCTTTGAGGATGTACTTCCGCTGACGATCCGTCGCCGATAGAGTTGCGCGATGCTGTAGTCTTGCCGGGATGATGCAGCATGCGCAACACCCGGTTCCAGTACTACGAGACCGTTCGGCGTCGAGACGCCAGGGCGAAGGCGTCCAAGGGGGAGCGGACATATGTCCAACACTGATCATTCCACGCCGATTGCCGTTGTGGGAGGCGGACCGGTCGGATTGGTTCTGGCTCTCTATCTCGATTATTATGGCGTCAAATGCACAGTCTTCAACACGGACACCGAGACGCGCTGGCATCCGAAGGGCAACGGCCAGAATGCGCGCACGATGGAGCACTATCGCCAGCTCGGCTTCTCAGATGAGATCCGGAAGCTCGGGCTCCCCGACGATCATCCCTTCGATCAGGCTTATTTCACCCGGCTGAGCAAGCACGAGATCTACCGCTTTGCGATGCCTAACCGGATCGAGCGCATCCGGATGCGGCGGGACATGCCGGTCGCGGATCAGATGCCGGAGCCCATGTACCACGTAAATCAGATGTACGTTGAGCGCTACCTGCTCGAACGGGCGCGCCGCTCGCCGAACATCGATGTGCGGTTCGGTTGGCATGTTCAATGGTTCACGCAGGATGAGGATCGGGTCCGCATTCACGCCGAGAAGCTGGACGGTGCGGAGCAGGGCACATGGACTGCGTCGTATGCGGTCGCGAGCGACGGAGGCCGCAGCCTGGTCCGCAAGACGCTCGGCATCGGATTCGACGGCGATATTCAGCAGAAGGTTGCGTATTGGGCGGGCCAGTTCTTCTCGATCCACATGCGCATTCCCGACCTCTACCCGCGGTTCGTCGGCCATCGGCGCGCGTGGATGTATTGGGCCGTGAACCCCGACCCCGATACGCGTGGCGTCATCATCGCGCTCAACGGCAGGGACGAGTTCATGATGCTCCTGAAACCAAGGGACGGGCGCAAGGATGTCGACCGCGACGAGGTCGCCTGCTGGGTGCAGAAGTCAATCGGCGAGAATATCCCTGTCGAGGTGATCGGCCACTATCCCTGGAGCGCAGGACAGGCTCTGGTCGCCGAGCGCTATCGCGCAGGCCGGATCTTCATCGCCGGTGACGCGGCGCACCTGTTCACGCCGACCGGTGGCTTCGGCATGAACACGGGCCTCGACGACAGCGCCAATCTCGCCTGGAAGCTATGGGCCCTCATCGAGGGTTGGGGCGGGCCAAGATTGATCGACTCCTACGAGGCCGAAAGGAAGCCGATCGGCCACCGCAACACCGGTGCGTCGCGCAAATACTCAATGATGCAGCATGATGCCGTTGTCCCGTCCGATGTAGAATCCGAGGAACCGGCGGGCGAGGCTGCTCGCACGGCTGCATCCGAAATCTCCTACGTGCGCAAAAACCACTTCGTCAGGCCCGAGCATCAGGACGGCGTGGGTGTGCAACTCGGCGCGCGTTACGACGCGTCTCCGGTGATCGTTCCGGACGGCCCCGCACCCGAGGACGTCTTCCCGGACATGTACGACGAGTATCATCCCAGTGGGCTCCCTGGCGGGCGTGCTCCCCACGCCTGGCTCGACGATGTTCGAGAGATGGGCAGCTCGCTGTTCGACTGCTTCGGCAAGGGGTTCACCCTGTTGCGCTTCGATCGTCGTATCGATGTCAGCGCTCTTGAGCAGGCCGCATCGCAGAGGACGATCCCCTTCAATGTGCTCGATGTCCACATTCCGGAGCTCGAGCGCATTTATGAGCGCAAGCTGTCGCTGATCCGGCCGGATCAATACATCGCGTGGCGCGGCGATGCTCTGCCCGACGATGTCGGCCGTCTTCTCGACATCGTTACCGGCTGGTCAGATACGCAAGACCGTCGAGGCACCGCCGAGGCCAAGCGATAAGAACGCTCCATGGACAGCTCCGGGGCTGAATGCTTGCTCTGCATCGCTATAAGTTCTTCTCGGCGAGTTCGCAGAATTCGTCGGGAACGTGGACTTCATTTGAAAGGCTTGGAAGCTGCCGGGGTTTGAGACCACATTGATCACGTCGACTGTCGTCTAAGCCAAACGGAACACCATGACGCCGACGCTGCGATTTGCACCAAGTCCGAACGGCGAATTGCACCTTGGCCATGCCCTGTCGGCACTGATCGGTTTCGACATGGCCCAGGCCCTGGGGGGCCGCTTCCTGGTGCGCATCGAGGACATCGACGTGGTTCGCTGCCGGCCGGAGCACATCGCCGCTGCGCTGGAGGACCTGAGATGGCTCGGCCTGAGCTGGGAGGAGCCGGTGCTGCATCAGTCCAGGCATTTCGCCGACTATGCGGCAGCGTTGCCGGGCTGACGCGGATGGGGGTCACGTACCCCTGCTTTGCGACGCGTGCGGAAA
>JBFWYV010000358.1:0-4416 GCA_050186055.1 Hyphomicrobiaceae bacterium
CCGGGTCATGTCTATGCCAATGTCAGACAGCCGCCGGTCTCGACGCTGAATCTCGCCCACATGATCCCGCTTTCGGCGGTCTGGGCCGGGCCGGAACGCGACGAGCACTTCGCGGCGCCGCCGCTTTTCTTTGGCCGGACGGAGGGCGCGACCCCGTTCCGGTTCGCACTCCACGTTGGCGATGTGGGGCATACGCTGGTGGTCGGCCCGACCGGCGCCGGCAAGTCCGTGCTGCTGGCGCTGATGGCGCTGCAATTCCGGCGTTATCCGCAATCGCAGGTCTTTGCCTTCGATTTCGGGGGGTCCATCCGGGCTTCGGCCCTGGCCATGAACGGCGACTGGCACGATCTGGGCGGCGGCCTGTCGGAAGGCTCCGATGTCTCGGTCTCGCTCCAGCCGCTCGCCGGCATTCACCACACGCCGGAGCGGGCCTGGGCGGCCGACTGGGTTGTCGACATTCTGAGTCGCGAGGGCATCGTCCTGACGCCCGAGCTGAAGGAGCATCTGTGGGCGGCACTGACCTCGCTTGCGAGTGCTCCGGTCGCAGAGCGCACACTGACGGGCCTCGCGGTACTGCTTCAGTCGGCAAAGCTGAAGCAGGCCTTGCAGCCCTATTGTATTGGTGGCGCCTACGGGCGTTTGCTTGATGCCGAACAGGAGAGGCTGGGTGAGGCCCCGGTTCACGCGTTCGAAACCGAGGGGTTGATCGGAACGGGCGCCGCCGGCGCCGTGCTGGCCTACCTCTTCCACCGCATCGAAAGCCGGCTCGATGGCCGGCCGACGCTGCTGATCATCGATGAGGGCTGGCTTGCCCTCGATGACGGCGGCTTTGCCGCCCAGTTGCGCGAATGGCTTAAGACCTTGCGCAAGAAAAACGCCTCGGTCGTCTTCGCCACGCAGTCGCTCTCCGACATCGACGGCAGCCCGATTGCGCCGGCCATCGTCGAAAGCTGTCCGACCCGTATCTTCCTTCCCAACGAACGCGCAATCGAACCACAAATCACCGCGATCTACCGGCGTTTCGGTCTGAACAACACGCAGATTGAGATCATCGCCCGCGCCACGCCCAAGCGCGACTATTACTGCCAGTCCCGCCGCGGCAACCGTCTGTTCGAGCTCGGACTCGGCCCGATTGCGCTCGCCTTCTGCGCTGCCTCCTCGAAGGCCGACCACGCGGCCATCGACCGCGTCATCGCGGAGCATGGCGCGGACCGTTTCGTCCAATCCTGGCTCGCGGCGCGCGATTTGTCGTGGGCCGCGGACCTCATCCCCGACCTGACCAATCTGGAGGCATCATGAATACCAGGCATTCGCGCGTCCGTGCTGCTCTTCTTGCGGGATCCTTCGTTGCAGCATTGTCGATCCCGCCGGCATCGGCACAACTCGTCGTGTACGACCCAAGCAACTATGTCCAGAACGTACTTCAGGCAGCGCGGGCGCTGCAGCAGATCAACAACCAGATCACCGGGCTGCAGAATCAAGCGCAGATGCTGATCAATCAGGCCCGCAACCTTGCAAGCCTGCCGCAATCCTCGCTCAGTCAGATTCAGCAGTCGATCCAGCGCACACAGCAGCTTCTGGGGGAGGCGCAGCGTATCGCCTATGACGTCGGCCAGATCGACCATGCCTTTTCCACGACCTATGGCGCGGCGTCAACGACAGCCAGCGACCAGGGACTGATCGACGGCGCACGAGAGCGCTGGCGCAACTCGGTGGCCGGTCTTCAGGACGCCATGAAGGTTCAGGCGGGCGTTGTTGCCAATCTCGACACCAACCGCGTCGAGATGTCCTCCCTCGTCACGGCAAGCCAGACCGCGACCGGGGCGCTGCAGGCGACACAAGCTGGCAACCAGCTCATCGCGTTGCAAACCCAGCAGATTGCCGATCTCACCGCGGCCTTTGCCGCGCAAGGCCGCGCGCAAAACCTCGAGGCCGCCCAGCGGACAGCGGCACAGGAGCAGGCCCGCGAGCAGCTCCGCCGCTTCCTGACGTCCGGCACGGGCTATCGGCCGACGAATGTCCGGATGTTCCAATGATCAAAGCCTGGCTGCCGTTCAAGCACGAGGAAAAAAGCGATGATGGGAGCGGCGTCGGCTCGTTCCTGCGCTTTGTCGCAATCGCTGTGGCGGTGGCGATCGCGGTCATCGCCATCGGTGAAGCAAGCCGTTCCCGCGATGTTAGCCGGTCAGTTGTCCCGGCAACCATCCAAAATGATCCGCTTGCGGCGGAACTCACGCGCTGCCGCAAAGTGACGCCTGAAGAGCTTGCAACTAACGACACCTGCCGGGGCATCTGGGCCGAGAACCGTCGCCGCTTCTTCGCGCCGACCGCTCCCGTTGCACAACCGACGGGCACGCCACCGAAGGCTCAAGACAGGGTTCCGACGTCGGTTACTCCCGTATTATCCGAGGAGGCGCACTGATGGGTGGCACCGGCGTCATCGACCGCTTCCTTGAGGTCTTCACCCGCTATATCGATTCCGGGTTCGGATTGCTCGGCGGCGAAGTGGCCTTCATCGCCACGACATTAATCGTCATCGACATCACGCTGGCGGCGCTGTTCTGGTCGTGGGGCGCGGATGAGGACATCATCGCACGCCTCGTCAAGAAGACACTCTTTGTCGGCGTGTTCGCCTTCATCATCAGCAATTGGAACGCGCTCGCGCGGATCGTGTTCGAGAGCTTCGCCGGTCTCGGCCTGAAGGCAACGGGCACGAGTTTTACCGCAGCCGATCTCCTGCGCCCCGGTCGCGTCGCGCAGGTTGGGCTCGATGCCGGGCGCCCGATCCTGGAATCGATCTCCAGCTTGATGGGTTACATCGCCTTCTTCGAGAACTTTGTGCAGATCGTGGTGCTGTTGTTCGCCTGGGCGATCGTGCTGCTCGCCTTCTTCATCCTCGCGATCCAGCTCTTTGTCACGCTGATCGAATTCAAGCTGACCACTTTGGCGGGATTTGTGTTGATCCCGTTCGGACTCTTCGGCCAGACCGCCTTTCTTGCGGAACGTGTGCTGGGCAATGTTGTATCTTCCGGCGTCAAGGTGCTGGTGCTGGCCGTCGTCATCGGCATTGGTTCGACCTTGTTCTCCGAATTCACGGCGGGCTTCGGTGGCAACCAGCCGACAGTCGAAGACGTGATGGCGATCGTGCTTGCCGCTCTATCGCTCCTCGGCCTCGGCATCTTCGGTCCCGGCATCGCCAACGGCCTGATCTCGGGTGGTCCTCAGCTTGGCGCGGGCTCGGCGGTCGGTACTGCCGTTGCAGCGGGTGGCGCTGTCGTTGCGAGCGGTGCGGCAGCTGGCATGGCCGTGAGGGGAGGAGCGGCGGCGATGAGCGCGACCGCCGCCGCGGCGCGCGGCGGGTCTTCGACAATCGGCACGTTGGGTGGAGCTGCGGCTCAACCCGCATCATCGCCCCCAGCCTGGGCGCAACGCATGAAGCGCCGCCAGACGATGAGCCACGGCGCAACGGCGACCGCTCATGCCGTGCGGTCCGGCGACAGCCACGGTGGCGGCACCTCCATCTCGCTTCGACAGGATGAACGCTGATGACTGTCTTCCGCAGACCGTCCATGCGCTACGGCGCAACGCCTGAACTCGAAACGCCTTACCAGCGCGCCGCCCAGGTCTGGGACGAGCGCATCGGATCTGCCCGCGTGCAGGCGAAGAACTGGCGGCTGATGGCGTTCGGCTCGCTGTTCCTGTCGGCTGGCCTTGCATTCGCCCTGGTCTGGCAGACCGCACGCGGCTCGGTGGTGCCGTGGGTGGTGCAGATCGACAAGCTCGGCGAAGCGCAAGCCGTCGGTCCCGCCGTCGCCGATTATAAACCAAGCGATCCACAGATCGCGTGGCACCTGGCGCGCTTCATCGAGCAAGTGCGCGCGATTCCCGTAGATGCCGTGATCGTGCGCCAGAACTGGCTGCGGGCCTATGAGTTCACGACTGATCGCGGCGCGTCCGCGCTCAACGACTATGCGCGCGTCAACGATCCCTTCGCGAAGGTCGGAAAGCGCCAGATCGCCGTCGAGGTCTCAAGCGTCATCCGGGCCTCGCCGGATTCGTTCCGCGTCGCCTGGTTCGAGCGCGCTTACGAAAATGGCCAGCTTGCCGGCATCGAGCGCTGGACTGCGATCCTTACCATAGCCCTGCAGCAACCGGCCGACGCCGACCGCCTGAAGCAGAACCCGCTCGGCATCTACGTCAACGCCATCAACTGGTCGAAGGAGCTTTCCCAATGAAGCCGCGGATGCTCGCCATCACGATTCCCGCTGCGTTGATCGGCGCAACCGCGCTCGGCGGCTGCGCACAGAAACTGATCCCCCCTGACATCAGCTATGATGACTTTGTGCCTGCTGCGCAGGCCGCCGAGGCACCCGCGCCCGTTCAGGTCGTTGAGGTCCCAAAACCGCTTCCGCTTCC
>JBFWYV010000359.1:0-4404 GCA_050186055.1 Hyphomicrobiaceae bacterium
TCATGATCGCCATGGTCGGTTCCGATCCGCAAACCGGCACACTGCGATGGACGCTTGATACTCTTTACCTGTGGGAGGGCGTGCATCTTCTTCCGTTGGTGCTTGGAATATTCGCTCTACCGGAACTCGCCGATCTGATGATCGCGCGAACAGCCATCTCGGGCGACGTAAAGCACAGCATCAAAGGTGGCATGTGGCGTGGGGCCAAGGACTGCTTTGACAACTGGTGGCTCGTCATACGTTGCGGAGCCATAGGAGCACTTTTCGGCGCCGTGCCGGGTATCGGTGCATCGATCATCGATTGGCTCGCTTACGGCCATGCGATGAAGACCGAGAAGGGCGCCAGGGAAACTTTCGGAAAGGGCGACGTACGCGGTGTCATCGCGGCAGAGGCCTCCAACAATGCAAAGGAAGGCGGCGCTCTGGTTCCCACGGTGGCGTTCGGTGTGCCCGGCAGCGCAGGCATGGCGATCCTGCTCGGCGCCTTTCTGATTCACGGGCTCGTACCTGGACCCGATATGCTGACCAAGAACCTAACCATAACCTATTCTATGGTGTGGAGCATCGCGATGGCGAACATCCTGGGTGCTGGTCTCTGCTATATTTTCTCTCAACAGTTCGCCAAACTTGCGACGCTGCGCTACACGCTGATTCTGCCGACTGTTCTCGCCATCATTTACGTCGGCGCGTTCGAGGCGTCCCGGAATTGGGGAGATTTGTATTCTCTCCTGCTCTTCGGGGTTCTCGGATGGACGATGAAGCAACTGAAATGGCCGCGTCCGCCGTTCATTCTCGGTTTCGTTCTGGGCGATATTCTTGAGCGGTATCTGTTCATTTCCATCGAACGATTCGGACTTGACTGGCTTATCCCGACGTCGTGGGCGAACGTCCGGTGGGCGGTGTTGATTCTATTCGCCATGGCCATCTCTGCCCTGATCCAGCCGGCGTACCAGAATCTCCGTCGCCGGGGCATATCCGGGCTCTACGGCCCGCCGGAGGTGCAGTGGGGCGACCTGTTCCATGTCGTGTTCATCGGCGCTGTCAGCGTCATGCTGTGGGATGCTTCGACGTGGAACTTCAAGGCAGCGATCGTGCCGAGTATCGTCGGCACGGTGGCTATCGTGGTTGCAGCGCTATCTTTGTTTCACAACATATTCTCGCGAAAGACAGAGGCTGCCTCGATCGCCGCTGGCAAGCGCGCAGCAGATACGACTGTCCATATGGATTTGGAATCCGACATCGGCCATCTCGACACGAAGACGATTCTCATCCGAGCCACGCTGTTCTTCGGCTGGATGATTGCCTTCGTTCTCTCGATGGCGACCATCGGGCTCATTCCTACGATTCCGGTGTTCGTGATCGCCTTCATGCGGTTCGAGGGACGCGAGCCATGGAAGCTTGTGCTGCCGCAAGCCGTGTTCCTTATGCTCTTCGTGTGGTTGCTGTTTGATCAGATGCTCACCATACCCTGGCCACCGACTCTGCTTGGAGAGTTCTTCCCTGAACTGAAGGGCGTGATTCCGTCGGTCTAGGGCAGGGCCTGGGAGTTCGTAGCAAACAGGAGGCTGCTTCCTGAGCGGATGGTGGGGCATGAACCCAGCCGGCCCCGCTCGGGAGGCAGCCTTTCATCTTTGCGACACAGTGGCTTTGCGGCGCCGTGGCGTTATTGGCTGACTTGCGGCTCGAAGCCCTCGAGCCAAGCTCGCCGCACGCTTGATGAGCGGGCCGCGCCGAGCCCCAAAAAGGGGAGAGCCCGCTGGGGGGCGGCGGGCTCTCGGTCGAGCGACAGCCTGGGGGGATGGCCTACCCGCTCGAAATCAAATGAGCTCATGCGGCTAGAGATCTGATGGTGCCGCTTCTCTCGGATTTCATGGATGTCGACTTCATGGGCGCCGTGGCGACATGATGCGCATGGACACGAGCCGGCAGACGATCTGAGGCAATCACCCCGCAGTGAGCGCACAGCAATCGATCTGCGCGCATGCGCTGACGTTGAGAGAGTACAGCATAGAAATCGGCCAGCGCGGGCTGGAGCGCTGCGATGGCTTCAAGCCGTGCGCTCAGGATGGCAAACTCGTTGTCAAGATCGGACCTCAATCCGGGCCTGCCAAACAGAGTGCTGGTGAATTGCGATACCGCTGGTTTCCGGCAGATCTTGAGCTGCGCCGCGAACGTCTTCCATGCAGCTTCTTGTTCTGGGCGAATGGCGAGTTCGATACGAAGTGCTTCGACACTGCCGGCATATCTCGACGCCGATGGAACCTTCGAAAGTGAACGCATAACCAAGTTCTCCCGTCTTTCGATCACAGCGATTTGATGTGAGATCCTTTCGTTCGATCCCCGACATCGGTGCTCTTCGAAACGTGCACTGAACCGGCTCGATGAGCAGCGGCCCAAAGGTGCCAATGCTGCACTTATGCGACCTTCGGCGCCGACCCATCGATAGTCTCATTCGAATACTTCAGTACATTCGCCGAATAAGTCCGCGGCGGCCACCGGAGAATTGTAAAGATTTGTACGGCCCAGTCTGCATGTGGAATCAAATTCGAGTATAAATTCAAGTGTAGTGTCACTGATCAGTGGAAGCGCTTGGGACCCTGACCAGCGTCAAGCCGTCGGCCTGTCGGCACGCCCGGGAAAGCCGTTCTCCCGCATCCATTCTGCATACGCCAGAACCATGGCTTCATTGGTCACGAGCGCTGACAGCGGCTCCGGCAGTAGCGACGATCACGATTGCGCCTCCGTTTAACTTGGGATTGACTTCCGTCAACACAGATCACCGTAAGGAAGTATAATGATTATTTAGCTCTAAGCCTCTTCGTCTGATGTGTTCTGCAGCGTGAGGTCAGCCCGGAGTGGCGCAATGGCGTGGAGGCGCACGCAGGCTTCGGTGATCCTACTCACTGCGGCCGCGCTCAATGAATTGAGATTGCAAGGTGCATGTGGAGACAGGTGGTTTCGTCAGTCGGCGGATTTCTGATGGCTCGCGTCGATTATCTCACCTTGAAGCCCGCATCGCCGACCGGGACACGACTCTGAAATCGAATGCTGGCCGGGGCGCAATGGAGAACGGACAATGTTTAGGTGCATCACGATCCTTGTTGCTTTGCTGAGTTCAGCCTTGCTTGTGTCGGGACTGGCTGCGCAGGAGAAACGAACCCAATTCCTGTTCGTCCAAAGCGCGGAGTCTGCAACGCTCGATAACGGCGTGCTCACGCTGAAAAACGTAGCGCCGGCAACAATTTTCTTTGCTGACAGGCCGAAACGAATGGCCGGCCACATGCTCACAAAGACCTTTCTCGCGCGTTGGGACCAGGGAAAGAACAGCTTCAAGAAGGACCCGCCCAACGCAACCTTGTCCGTGTTCACAGCAAACGGTAAGCCTGGCCTCGCCGTCGTCGAGCTCAAGGAGCCCAGGCTGAGCGGCAATAACCTCCAGTTCAAGGTGAAGGTTCAGTCCGGAAGCCTGCCCTCGAATGGCGGCGAGGCTTCGCTGTTTATCGATGGCGATGACGGAGGATGCTGGGCCGGCTATGTCGGCAGCCCCGACGAGCCTTGCTGGGAGCGGCAGGCGTTCAGCCACGGAAGGTTCTGAGGATCGCAGGCGAAGTATCGAAGCTTCCCATCCACCGCCCTGCCGTCGCACCGTGCATTGCGTGTGCGTCGGCGCGGCGATCGGGCGTTGCGATCTCAGTCGGTTGCCGCAAACCAGCCTTGCAGCTCGGGGCGCTTGATGTCCGACGTCAAGGCGTCGAACTGCCTCGTATCATGCAATTCCACCGCCAGTCGGCGCACGGCTGAAAATGCTGCCATCGACAGGCCGGACGCCGTACTGACGCGCGACACGCCGTGGCTGGCGAGCTGGTCCATGCCGGGCATGCCGGCGCGCCCGACGATGTTGACCGGCGCCTTGATCGACTTTGCCAGTTCGGCGACCGTTTCCAGTTCGGGATGACCGAACAGAAAAATACAGTCTGCACCGGCTTCGACATAGGCGTTGGCGCGGCGAAGCGCCTCCGCCGGCCGCTTGCCCGGCTCTACGCTGTTCACATGGAACACGTCCGTCCTGGCGTTGATGACGATAGGCACGCCCGATTGCTCCGCAGCGCTGCGCGCGGCGCGCACGCGCTCGACGGCATCCTCGAGCGATCTTAGCGTCCCCTTGCCGTTGAGGTCGCTGTCCTCGATGTTTATTCCCGCAACGCCGCTCTCGATGATCTCGCGGACATTCCGTGCCACGTCTGCGGGCGTGCTGCCGAAGCCTGTTTCGATATCTGCGCTCAGCGGCACGCTGAGAACCCGGGCGATCCGCCGGGTGGCGGCAATGATCGCAGGCCACGGCGCACCTTCGCCGTCGGCATAGCCGAGCGCCCACGCCAGGCCGCCACAGGGTGTGGCGACCGC
>JBFWYV010000360.1:0-4398 GCA_050186055.1 Hyphomicrobiaceae bacterium
CCGGACCTCCCCGTCCGCGAATTGCCGCGCCAGCTCCCGTGCACCGACCCGCCAAGGCGGGCTATCTCGCGGCTCACAGTCTCGAAAAGACGTTCGGATCGAGAAAGGTGGTGCGGGGCACGAGCCTCTATGTCCGCCGGGGTGAAGCCGTGGGGCTGCTGGGTCCCAACGGAGCGGGCAAGACGACGGTTTTCTACATGATCACCGGGCTGATCAAGGCCGAGCGCGGCCGCATTGAGCTCGACGGCTACGACGTGACGGCCTTGCCGATGTATCAGCGTGCGCGGCTGGGGATCGGCTATCTGCCGCAGGAAGCTTCGATTTTCCGCGGCCTGAATGTCGAGGACAACATCCGCTCGGTGCTCGAAGTGGTCGAACCGGACAAGAAGCGCCGCGAATACGACCTCAACGCGCTGCTGGAAGAATTCAACATCACGCGGCTGCGCAAGACACCTTCCATTGCGCTATCGGGCGGCGAGCGACGGCGCGTGGAGATCGCCCGCGCGCTGGCGAGCCGGCCGAGCTACATGCTGCTGGACGAGCCGTTCGCGGGCATCGACCCGATCGCGGTGGGCGATATCCAGGCTCTGGTCCGGCACCTGACCTATCGGGGCATCGGCGTGCTCATCACCGATCACAACGTGCGCGAGACGCTCGGGCTCACCGACCGGACCTACATCATTTATTCCGGAGAGGTCCTAATGGAGGGACGGCCAGACGACATCGTGAACAATCCGGATGTCCGTCGGCTCTATCTGGGGGACGAATTCCGGCTTTAGGATTCGGCCCTGGCCGTTCCGTTCCGGTTAATGGCCGGTTAACTGCGGGCATAACTGGCCTCATTTTTTAACATGCACAAATCATGCCGGAAGGCTAAAAGCCTTTCATGGCCCTGACGACTCGACTCGAATTCCGGCAAAGCCAGGCGCTCGTGATGACGCCGCAGCTGATGCAAGCCATCAAGCTGCTGCAGCTCTCGAACCTGGAATTGACGGCCTATGTCGAGGAGGAACTCGAACGTAATCCGTTGCTGGAGCGTTCGAGCGGCGATGAAAGCTCTGCTCCCGAGGGCGAGACGCGGGAAAACCGCGCAGAGCCCTCCGAGGAACTTGCCGCGACGGATCGCTTTGCCGACGAGGCAGTGTCGAGCCCGGACGGGGTCGAAGACCGGCTCGGCAATGCCGTCGACAATGTCTACGCCGATGACGACGAACCCCTGGCGAAATCACGGGAGCCGGACATCGGCGGATCGCCGGAATGGGCGAGTAGCGGCGGCAGCGCAGCGTCCGACTACAATCTTGAAGCTTTCGTCGCGGCGGAAGTCACGCTTGTCGATCATCTTGCGTCCCAGCTTGTTCTCGCCATCGCAGACCCCGTGCGCCGGCTCATCGGTCAATATCTGATCGATCTGATCGACGAAGCCGGCTATCTGAAGGATGATCTCGCTGCAATCTGTGAGAAGCTTGGCGTGACGCGCGACGACGTCGAGGCGACGCTTGCGATCATCCAGACCTTCGATCCGCCCGGCATCGGCGCGCGCAATCTCAGCGAATGCCTTGCGATCCAGTTGAGACAGCGTGATCGTTTCGATCCGGCTATGGCGGCTCTGGTCGGTCATCTCGATCTGCTCGCAAAGCGCGATTTCGCGGCGCTGCGGCGCACCTGCAACGTCGATGAGGAGGATCTGGCCGACATGATCGGCGAACTCCGCGCCCTCAACCCCAAGCCGGGCCTCGCATTCGGCTCCGCCGAGGTGCAGCCGGTCCTGCCCGACGTATTCGTGCGGCAAGGGCCGGACGGTGGATGGCTAGTGGAATTGAATACGGACACTCTGCCGAAGGTCTTGTTGAACCAGAACTATCACGCTCGCGTCTCGAAAAGCGCCGCCAATATCGCCGAGAAGAATTACCTGGCGAACTGCCTGCAAACGGCCACTTGGCTCATTCGCGCGCTGGATCAACGCGCGCGGACGATCCTCAAGGTTTCAGCAGAGATCGTGAAGCAGCAGGACGCATTCTTCACTCATGGCGTTCAGCATCTGCGTCCGCTCAATCTCAAGATGATCGCAGATGCGATCAAGATGCACGAATCCACCGTCTCTCGCGTCACGACCAACAAATACATGGCCACCAACAGAGGAATTTTCGAACTCAAGTATTTTTTTACCTCGGCCATCGCGGCAGCCGATGGCGGGCAAGCGCATTCGGCCGAAGCCGTGCGTCACCGCATCCGGCAAATGGTCGATTCCGAGGACGCGGACGCCGTGCTGTCGGACGATACGATTGTGGAGAAGCTGCGCGAGACCGGCATCGACATCGCACGGCGGACCGTCGCCAAATACCGCGAAGCCATGCGAATCCCGTCATCCGTGCAGCGTCGGCGCGAAAAGCGCGTGGCGACGCCTTGATTCGCCGCCGGACGTTCCGGCACCCATTGACGGCGCGGGGCACCCTCCGTATACCCGCCCCCTTCCACCACCTATTCCCAGACGTTCCGGACCGGTTCCATGCCGCTCACCGATCTTGTCGCGCCGAACGCCGTTATTCCGGCGCTGAAGGCCAATGGGAAAAAGCAAGCGATTCAGGAAATCTCAGCCCGCGCCGCCCAGGTCAGCGGACTGAACGAGCGGACCATCTTCGAGACGCTGCTGCAGCGGGAGCGGCTGGGTTCGACGGGGATCGGACAAGGCATCGCCATTCCGCACGGCAAGCTTGCCAATCTCGACAAGCTGTTCGGCGTTTTTGCGCGTCTCGATCGTCCAATCGATTTCGAGGCGCTGGATGGCCAGCCGGTCGATTTGATTTTTCTTCTGCTCGCGCCGGAGGGCGCCGGTGCCGATCATCTCAAGGCGCTGGCGCGGGTCGCGCGTCTTTTGCGCGATCCGGACGTGGCGCGCCCGCTGCGTGAATCACGCGATGCGGAAGCGCTTTATGCCGTGCTGACGGCAGATTTGACTCAAGGTTAGGTTTTGGAAAATGCTGCTCGTCCGTGCCCGGCCAGAGCCGGGCACGACACCCGCCATGTCAGTGGACGCTCACGGTTTCGAGTTCGTGACTCCACGCATTGGCGATCGCCGCTTCGCGGCTGTCGGTCACCATGATCGGCGTGCCGTCCGCAGCGTGCAAGGCGAACAGTTGCAATCCGGGCTGCAATTCGGGCGCTTCCGGATAGAGATCATGCACCTGCTCGGACCGGATCGGCTTCACATACGCAATTTTACCCCCGCCCAGGACGGCAAAAGCTTGCGGTGTCATCGGGTCGTTGCTCATGCCTCGACTCCTCTCTTGTCTGTCAAGTGCGGAACGGGGACTTCGTTCCTCACTCATGGTCCTTGATTGCGATAGACCGCACCAGGCGCTCCGGTTGCGGGCGGACAAGATCGATCGCCAGCAAGCCGTTTTTCAGATCCGCGCGGCGCACCTCCATTCCGTCAGCCAGCACGAATGTGCGCTGGAACTGTCGGGAGGCGATGCCGCGATGCAGATATTGACGGCCCTTGTCCTCGCTTTGACGGCCGCGGATTACGAGTTGGTTCTCCTCGACGGTCACCTCGAGCTGATCGAGCGTAAAGCCCGCCACCGCAAGCGTGATGCGGAGCCGCTCGGGATTGCCATCATCCTTCGGGAGGCGCTCGATGTTGTACGGCGGGTAACCATCGGCGGCTTTCGCCACACGATCGAGCACACGCTCGATCTCATCAAATCCGAGCAAAAACGGACTGGAAAGCGACGGAACTCGAGACATCTCAAAGCCCTCTTCGAAGCGACTTTGACGGGCCCTTGCGGCACCCCTTTTTCCCGGACGAACCCGCCCGGGAATGATCCCTATATGGGTCAGGACATCCGAACCTTCAAGAACCGCCAGTGAGGGCCGGGGGAGGCTGGTGGAGCCAGGCGGGATCGAACCGCCGACCTCCTGCATGCCATGCAGGCGCTCTCCCAGCTGAGCTATGGCCCCGATTGCCTTGACCGCGACAGCAGGGATCGTCGCGGCCTTCCTGGCAGCAGGTCCGCGTCGCGGCAAACCTGTTGCCCTGAAATCACAAATTCAACGAAGCCTCAAGTCTCCTCTTCCTTCTCGATGCCGTCGCCGATGATGTCGGTCACGTCGGCATCTCCCTCCTCGCCCTCCTCGATGAAGGCGTCGAGGGTCTCCCCGACCTCCACGTCCTCATCCTCGCCTTCCGCGCCATCCGCCACCTTCGCGCCTGCCGTTTCGGCATCCGCGTCCTCCAGCGAGATGAATTCCGCGTCGGCCGTTTCCGGGGCCATGACGACAGGAGCCGGCTTGGCCGCTGTGCGGGGAGCCGCCTCCGCGCGTGCCCGGACCGGGGGCGCAACCACCTCGAAAACGGTGCCGCATTTGGGGCAGACGATCGGGCTTTTGCTGAGATCGTAG
>JBFWYV010000361.1:0-4348 GCA_050186055.1 Hyphomicrobiaceae bacterium
AAGGGATGGTTATGGCGTGGTCACAGGGGCAATTGATAATGGCAACCTACGTACAATAGCATGGCAACGTGTTGGCGACCGGAGGACGGTGTTCGGTCCGATCCCGCACTTCGGTATATTGACGGTAGAGCGGCTCTTCACGGCCCGCACATTCAACCTGCCGCCCATGAAGATCGCCGCCCGGCCCGTTTGATCTCACAGCGACTGAGCGCTCATCGCATGTCGCTGGTTCACCTCCGCCGCCACCCGGCAATTCAATTCGATCCGATGCGTTCTCTGCGGTGGTGAAACTTTTCTCTCCGTTACTGACCGTTGAGTTGAGCGACTGATGACCGCCGTCACCCCCCGCCTGACGTCGAACGACCTGTCGATAGAGGAGCTGCTGTCGGGGCAGTACCGTTTCTCGATCCCTGCCTACCAGCGCGACTTCTCATGGACAAGAATCGAAGCCAACCAACTCATCGACGATATTTCGACGGCGCTGGACGATGCCGAGCGGACCGGCAGCGGCATCCCGTACTTCCTGGGGACCATGCTGTTCGTCGCGGTTGGTCGGGCATCGGACGCCAGCCGGCTCGTCGATGTCGTCGACGGCCAGCAGCGCCTCATTACCTTGACCATCATGTTCGCCGTGCTGCGCGACATCGAACACGATGATAGTGCCGCAGAGATCGACGAGTTGATCGCATGCACCGATGTCGGCCGCCGGCACCCGCACCTTGCGCTCCGCGCCGCCGATCACGAGTTCTTCAGCACGGCGATCCTGAATCCCGGCGTCAGCCAGCGCGCCCGGCCGGCGACCGAGTTGGCCATCTCCATTGCTCGCCAGAACGTCGAGGACGTGCGTCGCACGCTGAGGCTCCGGATCAAAGATCAATTCGACGATGCAACCGAACGTGCGCGCTTTCTGCAGTTCGCCCGCCGGCAGCTTCGCGTCCTCGTCGTCACCTCGAATGACTTCGACTATGCCTATCAGATCTTTCTCACCATCAACGACCGCGGCAAGCGCTTGTCGGTGGAGGACATCTTCCGCGGCGAGATCCTTGGCCCCCTCGATCCGGACCAGCGGGAACGCTACTCGGCCATCGTCGACCAGATGGACAAGTACAACAGCGAACAGGATCGGGCCCGCTCCAAGAACAAGACGTTCTTCTCGCACCTGGCCAACATCGACGGCTGGCCCCGCATGGGCATTATCCAAGGGCTCAAGCGCACGGTGCAGGAACGTGGCGGCCCGCGCAAGTTTGTCACCGAGGTGTTTGCGCCGATGGCTGAGGCCTATCTGCAGGTCAAAGGCGCCGATATCGCTTCACCTGTGCCGCAACAAGCAGCAGACTACCTGCAGGTTCTGCGATGGCTGGAGCAGCACGGTGACGATGATTGGGTGCCGCTCGCCATGGTCGCGCTCGACCGCATTGGCGCCGACGTCCCAACGCTGACTGCATTCCTGCGCACGCTCGACCGATACGCACACGGACTGATGGCGCTCGGGTGCGGTCGCGATGCGCGCAGACGCCACTACACGCCGGTCTTGAAACGCCTGCTCTCCGATGAACCGTTCCCCGATCCATCGCGCATTCTTACCTTCGGCGCATCGGACCAGAGGCAGATCCTGCGGAACATCGCGACCCGCCTGCACGCCACCGATCCGCCCACCGCCAGGTTGTTCCTGTTCCGCGCCGACATGGCGATTTCCGGCAGACAGCCCGCCTACTATGCGCCGTTGATCGATCCGAGCCGTCCCGCTCAGGATCGGTTCACGGTCGAGCACGTCGTTCCCAAAGGCCAGGTCGCGGACGGTGAATGGACCCGCTATTTCCCCAGAAGTACCGCGCGCCTGCGCGCCTCCCAGTGCATCGGCAATCTGGTGCTGATCACTGAAGCGCAGAACAAGAAGGCCAGTCAGCGCGAGTTCTTGTCAAAGAAGGGTATTCTCTTCCCCGACGGGGCCGCCTCGCCATTGTACCTGACCGACGTCCTGCGCGCCGAAGAGCGTTGGGATGCTGTCGCGATTGCCCGCCGCTACGATCTGATCATGACGGCCCTCAGGACGCTGTGGTCGCTGGAGGGAGCGATCCCGCCCTGCCCCGCGCTCGCGGGCAGACAGAAAGCCGACGAAACCTTCACCGCATAGTTTGCGATAAATTGCCCTCGCGCCGGTCCGACACCGGCCACAGCAATACGATCCCGGCAATCAGGAACAACAGGATGGTTGCCATTCCAAGCCTCTGGCTGCCGGAGATCTGCGTCACCAAGGCGATCGCCAATGGCGCCAGAAAGGCCGTGACTTTGCCCGAGAATGCAAACAACCCGAAAAACCGTGCCATCTGATCCGGCGGAGCCAGGCGCGCAAGTAGCGAACGGCTCGCCGACTGGTTCGGCGCTGCCGCAACCGCGACGAGACAGGCGAAAGCGAGAAACACTTGCTCCCCTGCGCTTGCAAACGTGCCTGCGCCGGCCACCTTGGGCGCCACCGGTACGGAGAACAGCACATGCGAGGATGTGACGGAGAGGATGCCGACGGCGCCAGCGATCAGCAGCACCAGCGCCCCGATGATCACCCGCTTTGATCCCAGCTTATCATCGAGGATGCCCCCGATACTTGCTCCGATGACGCCTGCGACGATCAGGACGATGCCGAACAAGCCCCGCTCGCCCAGCTCCCACCCGAAAACTGCGGTGCCGTAGATTCCGCCGAACACGAAGATCGCCGACAAGCCATCCGTGTAGAGAGCGCGTGCAATCAGAAAAAAGAGCATGCTCGGCATCGATGGCAGAGCCTTCAGCGTCACCCACAAATCGGCAAACGGTGATACTCGCTTCGTGGCGACATCGATGCCGCGCGCTGCGCGTGCATCGGGGACGAAAAGAAAAAACGGCACGATAAAGATCAGCAGCCAGATCGCGGCGAACGGCCCCGCCATGCGGTCCCCTTCCCGCGCACCGGCATCGAGTTCAACGAGCGGCTGGAGCCCCATCAACGTCTTGCCGGTCGCCGGATCGGACACGATGAACCCCGCCATGATGATGAGGCTCAGCAGGCCGCCGGCGAAAGCCACCGCCCAGCTCGTTCCGGACAGCCGTCCGAGCTCGTTGGGCGGCACCAGTTTCGGCATCAGCGAATTCGTGAATACCGTCGTGAACTCGGCCATTGCCGTCGCGATCACGAAAGCGACCAGCACGAGGAAGATGGCAAGGCCGCCGACACCCGGCCGCGCGTACCAGAGCGATGCCGCAGCCACAGCCATGATCGCGACGCTGGCGGCAACCCACGGCTTGCGCCGGCCCCGGTCGGCCATCGCTCCGAGCACGGGTCCGCCGGTCGCGATCAGCACACCCGCCACGGCAGCCGCGTACCCCCACAGCGCCTGGCCCCGCGCCGCATCGCCAACGACCGCCGTCGTGAAGTAGGGAGCGAACAGAAACGTGACGATCAGCGTATGGAAAGGCTGTACCGCCCAATCGACAAGTACCCACCCCGCAAGCGCTGTCGCCGGCGCCCGCACAGTCACCGATCCCGTGCCCGAACCCACGGCGGCACCCGTCATGAAGTCCCCCATCGAAGAACACACAACCCGTCCCCTGCTCCGGGCCGGCGCACATTAGGCTCAATCCACTGCCTTGACAGCCCCCCTTGTCGCGCGGGCAGCAATCGTCAGACGCGCGACTGTCAGATCCCCTTGGCCAAGAACGCGGTCGATGACGGCCTTTGCCTCCGCCAGCCCAGGAGCATGCTTGCCAACCCATGCGGGGAGTACGTCCTCGTTTGCAAGCTCCGCCAGAACACTGACGCCAAGGACCTGGGCCTCCTTCTCGATATCTGTTAGCGCAGCCTCGATGGCTTGCCGGTCATAGTCGTCTTTAGGCATCAGCAGCGAAGCCCGCTGCCTCAATTCGTCGACCCTGAGATATTCGCCTGCAGCAAACGCCGCTGCGGCGGCTGATATCAGCGTACTGCCCGTCTCCTCTGCGTTGTCGGCAAATGCCATCGCCCGCGACAGCACCGGCAGCGAAGCAACCCGGCGCGCCGCATCTTCATCGACGCCGGACGACACGAGCCGTTCGAATTCCTCCGACCACCGCTGCCGCCCCCGCTGGCCGAGCACCTGCTCGGCCTCCGCTTCCAGCATCGATGCAGCCCTGCTGTAGCGAGGGATGAGACTGCTGATCGATCGCGCCTTCTGCCGCGAGAGGAGCTCTCGGGTCTGTTCGATAAGCAGGTCCTGCCATCGCTGATGCAGGTCGAGATGCAGCCGGGCGGACACCTTTCCTTCGAGGCGATCGAGCGCGGCCCATTTGCGGGGGAGATCGAATATCACGCGGACCGCCATGAACGCATGCGCGATGT
>JBFWYV010000362.1:0-4347 GCA_050186055.1 Hyphomicrobiaceae bacterium
GGAAGCCTTCCAGCACCAGCTTCTCCAGCAGGCGCCGGTCATCGGTGACCGGCACGCCCCATTCCTCGTCGTGATAGCGGATGTATTCGGCGTCTTCGATGCCCCACCACGGGCAGCGCACGACGTCCGCCGCAGCAGATTTCGCATTCATGTGGATCGCCTCGCGGAGATCTTTCGCCAGCGGTCGAGCATCTCCGGATCGACGCGCAGATCGAGGCCCGCGGCCGTGATCGGCCGGCCTTTGTCCGCAGCTTCCACCACGCGGTCCAGACGCACCAGCGCCAGCCCGTGGCAGCCATCCACCGAGCCCATGCGCCCGATCGTGACTTCGCCGGCCTTCACATCGGGACGGTCGGCTGGCAGGTCGCTGTCGGCGGTGACGCGCGCCACCCGCTTGCGCGCCGTGCCTCGATGCTCCATGCGCGCAACGATCTCCTGGCCGACGAAACAGCCCTTAGTGAAGGAGACGCCGTGGTTCAGGTCGAAGTTGGCTTCATGCGCAAACGTGTCGCCGAAATCGTAGTCCTTGCCGCCCTCCGGAATTCCCAACCCGATCCGATGCGCATGATAGGCCTTGAAGGCTGCGGCAGACCGCGCCTGTGCGTCGACATCAGCTTTGGCGACAATCCATCGCGCTCCGATCGAAGCGTGGCGCGGATCACGAAAATGTGCAGGGGGGTCTGACGGCGGCGGATCGCCGTCCCAGACGGCCACAACCGCGAACGCGCCGCTTTCGTCTTTGATCTCGGCCTTGGCGCGCAGCCGGTACAGCGTAAGACGCTGGACCAGTGCTGCAGCTTGTGCGGCCGCGACGTCGAGCAGAAGTCCATCGGGCGTTGCAGCAATGAAGAACTCGAACAGCAACTTGCCTTGCGGCGACAGCAGCCCCGCATGCACCGCCTGCGGCGCAATGCCCGCTGTGGGCCGCGCCAGGCCGTCGATCGAGTTGGTGACCAGGTCCTGCAGCAACTTGCGCGCGTCTTCGCCCGTGACGGAGATGACGCTCCTATCGTCAAGCAGCGCTAGTTTGGCATCGCTCATGGGAGAAAACGTAATATCGCCACGCCTCGATTGTGTGCAGGCCGTAATCTACGTATGCCGGACCGCCGGAGCAACTCGCTAGGTAACGGATCTATTGGATTGGAGTGAGCGGTGCCTGAACTCTTCGATCTCGTGCTCTATGGAGGCACTGTCGTCAATCATGACGGCGAGGGCATCCGCGACATCGGCGTCAGGGCCGGACGCATCGCGGCGTTGGGCACAATTTCCCGTGACCGGACCCGATCGACGATCGACTGCACGGGCTTGACCATACTCCCGGGCGTCATCGACAGCCAGGTGCACTTCCGCGAGCCGGGACTGACCCACAAGGAGGATCTCGAGACAGGTAGCCGTGCAGCCGTCCTGGGCGGCGTCACGGCAGTCTTCGAGATGCCCAATACCAGCCCGCTGACCACGTCTGCGGACACGCTTGCAGCCAAGGTCGCGGCCGCTCGTCACCGCATGCATTGCGACTTCGCCTTCTATGTCGGCGGCACGCGCCAGAACATCGAGGATATTCCGGCCTTGGAACGTCTGCCGGGCTCTGCCGGCATCAAGGTCTTCATCGGGTCCTCGACCGGCAACCTGCTGGTCGAGGATGAGCCGTCGCTCGACCGGATCATCGCGCGCATCGGCCGCCGTGCGGCCTTTCACGCCGAGGATGAGGAGCGTCTCCAGGCGAGGCTGGAGCAGCGTATCCCCGGCGATCCCTCCTCGCATCCGGTCTGGCGCGACGTCGAGACCGCGCTGATTGCAACCGGGCGTCTGGTCCGTCTGGCGGAGAAGCACCGCAAGCGCGTGCATGTGCTTCACGTCACGAGCGCCGAGGAGATGGCGTTCCTCGCCGGCAACAAGCGTTTCGCCAGCGTCGAAGTGACGCCGCATCACCTCACCATGGCGGCGCCGGACTGCTACCGGCGGCTCGGCACCTACGCGCAGATGAATCCTCCCGTACGCGACGAGCGGCACCGGCAGGCACTATGGGATGCGCTCAACCAGGGCATTGTCGACGTGCTGGGCTCCGATCATGCCCCTCACACCCGTGAGGAGAAGGACCACCCTTACCCGGGCTCGCACTCCGGCATGACGGGCGTGCAGACTCTCCTGCCCGTGATGCTCGATCATGTGGCCGCCGGACGATTGACGCTGGCGCGGCTGGTCGATCTCACCAGCCACGGCCCGCAGCGCCTGTTCGGCATTCGCGGCAAGGGACGCATTGCTGTCGGCTACGATGCCGACTTCTCGGTCGTCGATCGCAACCGCCGATGGACCATCACCAATGACATCATCGCCAGCCGCTGCGGATGGACGCCGTATGATGGACTCGGGGTGACGGGCGCGGTCGAGGGCACCATCGTGCGCGGTCGTCGCGTCATGTGGAGCGGCGAGATCATCGGCCCGGCAGGCGGCGAGCCCGTCGAGTTCCACGAAGGCGCATAAGCGCAGCAACCGGAGTTCCAATCGAATGAATGCTGATGCAGCCCCTTCGACGCCGGGTGCCGGACCGCTCGGTCTGCGTACGCCATGGTCGGCTCCGGCCGCCGCCGTCGCCACTGCCCTGATCGTCCTCGTTTCGATGCTCGCCGCAACCGCCATGGCCGTGCTCTACTTCGCCCTGACCCGAACTGCCGGGGATGACTTCGGCGCCAGCCGGATCACGCTGGTCAATACGATGATCGGCATGCTGATTGCCGAAACGATCATGGTCGTGCTTGCGCTATGGCTGGCGGGCTGGTTCAAGGGCAGCCGATGGCATGTCCTCTCGCTCGATCGGCCACTGACCGCCCGCATGTTCGTCATCGGGCTGGGCGGCATGGCCCTGATCCTGCTGCCCTATAATGCCGCAATCTTTCTGTTGTGGCCCGATCACTTCACGGCTGACCTTCGGCCCTTCGCGGATCTCGCGAAATCGGATGCGGCCTGGGTCGCAGCGATCGTGGTTGCGGTCGGCGCTCCGTTATCGGAGGAGCTGCTTTTCCGTGGGTTCCTATTGCCGGCTCTGACCAAGTCGAAGCTGCAATTCTGGGGTGCGGCTCTTCTCAGCACCCTGGCCTGGACCGTCATGCACTGGGGCTACAGCGCTGTCGGCATGATCGAGGTCTACATCATCGGCCTCTATTTCTGCTGGCTGATGTGGCGGTTCGGATCGCTTTGGCTCACGATCGCGCTTCACGCCTTTTACAACGCGCTGCAGTTCGCGGTGCTGACCCAGGTCACGCTGCCGCCGTTGCCGCAACCGGTATAGGCGGCGGAAGCTCGCGAATGGTCTATGCTTTCGCGAGCGCCACGGTTCCCATATCCTCGTCGCCGTCCATGGTGACGACTACGGTTGCGCTCTTGTAGCCGGCCATGGCGATCTCGACCCGGTACGTCCGGCCTTCCTCGAGTCCGCGAATCCAGAAATCGCCGAACGCGTCTGTCGCGACCGTCACCGTCGTGTTGTCGGTGAGATCGACGGCGCAGACCGACGCGCCGGTAACGACCTCGTCCTTGTCCGCATCGATCACCATGCCCGCAATCCACGGGTGCGGCAGACCTTTCCACGACACGCGCGGCTGGGCCTTGAATTCAGGGTGCAGAACCTCCAGTCCCGCTTCGGCGAACACGCCTTGGCCTTCCTCTCCGAATACGATGGCATCGTGCGGGCAGGCCTCCGCGCATCGCGGCAGCAGCCCTTCATCGACACGATGCGCGCAGCCCGTACACTTCTGCGCGAGGTTCGCCTCGGTGTTCAGATAGATGACGCCATAAGGACATGCGGATTCGCAGTCGCCGCAGCCCGAGCATAGCTTCGGATCGATCCAGACGATGCCGTCATCGCGCGTCTTGATCGAGCCGTCGGTACACGCCTTGATGCATGGCGCATCGGCGCAGTGCTGGCAGAACGTCGGCATGTACGACATTTTCACGCGCGGCAGCGTTCCCCGCTCGAGGCCGACGACATCGACCCAGAAGTGCCCCGTCATCGGCTGCGGAGCCGACCAGGGCTCATAGCTGTTGCCGACGTGCTCGTCCTTGCACGACACGACGCACAGCTTGCAGCCGGTGCATTTGTCGACGTCGACGAGAAAAGCGATATTGCCCATTTCCTTGTCGCCCCTTGTCCTGGCGCCTTCGATCGTCCGCCTGCTGCGGAGCCCTCTCATTCCGCCGCGACTCTTGCTCCAAAACCGATGCCGGTGCTTGCCACGATATCGGTGGGCTCGACCTTCGCTGCCTCGACCAGGAAGCCGCTGACGTTCATCTCCGGGATCTTGATCTCGGCTGTCCCTTATTTGTCCTGCGGGGTCGGTGCGATCAGGTTGT
>JBFWYV010000363.1:0-4327 GCA_050186055.1 Hyphomicrobiaceae bacterium
CCGATCTGGATCCTGCGGCTCTCGACGAGATCGCCGCTGCACTCGGCGCAACCGGTTGATTCGTCCGGCGCCGGACTAAACATTTAGCCCAGCCTGCGCAGCCGCAGGCCGGGCTGGGTCGAAGGCCGGCTTAGCGGCAGACCCGCTTGCACGTCTTGATCGGGCCGATGTACCGGCAGTCCGTCCGGCAATACGGCCGGTAGCGGCGCGGCGCGGCGACGCCGATGCGGCGGCAGCTACGTGTGTGATAGTGCCAACCGGCCGGCCCGCGGCGCACGTCGCGATGGCAACCGTGCACCTGCTGCACCAGAGATTCAGCTCCGGGTGCCGTCGCCGGTTGTGACGGCGTCAGCGGCAGCGCGACGGCAGCCGACAACAGAGCGCTGGCTGCAACGCCGCACGCGGCAAGCGTGAACGTCTTCAATTTCATGGTTGGGAACTCCCCTCATCCTCTTTGCAGAGTGATAACTACGCGGGGAAGCTACGGTTCCAGGCGTGAATGCCGAATGAATGAGCCGGACGTGCCGTGGCGCGCCTTGCCCGTTATTCGGCAGCCTCGGAAGGCGGACGTCCCGCCGCTTCGGCATCTGCCTCGAGCTCCTTGAGCGCATCCAGGCTCGGCATCGAGACCGTGCTGAAACCGCAATCGACGAAGTGAACCTCGCCGGTCACGGCGCCCGAAAGGTCAGACACCAGATAGAGCGCTGACCCGCCGACCTCGTCGAGGGTGGGAGTCCGCCTCAAGGGGGCGTGGTCTTTCTGGTAGTTGAAGATGGCCCGGGCATCGGAAATGCCGGCGCCTGCGAGCGTGCGCATGGGCCCCGCAGAAAGAGCGTTCACGCGGATGCCGGCGGGGCCGAGATCCGCGGCCAGGTATCTCACCGATGCTTCGAGCGCAGCCTTGGCGACGCCCATCACGTTGTAGGACGGCACCCACCGTGTGGCCCCGCCGTAAGTCAGGGTCAGCAGAGACCCGCCATTGGGCATCAGCGCTGCCGCGCGCTTTGCGATCTCCGTGAACGAGAAGCACGAGATCACCATCGTATTCACGAAGTTCTCGCGCGATGTGTCGGCATAGCGGCCGGACAGCTCCCGACGGTCGGAGAACGCCAGCGCGTGGACCACGAAATCGAGGCTGCCCCAGGTTTTCCGGATCTGCTCGAAGGCGGCATCCACGGATGCGATATCGGTCACGTCGCACGATGTGATGATGGGTGCGCCGACCGACTGGGCGAGCGGGATGGCCCGGCGGCCGAACGCGTCGCCCTGATACGTGAACGCGATCTCGGCGCCCTGGCCGGCGAGTGTGCGTGCAATGCCCCAGGCGATCGAGCGTTCATTCGCCACCCCCATCACAAGGCCGCGCTTGCCGGCCATGATCGGTCCCGGTTTCGCTATCTCGAACGCGCTCATTTCGACTCCTGACGTCCCATGCCGATGGCAGTCACCGGCTTCGAACCAGCCAGATCCATTGCGAAGCAATCGCATGCGCAGCAGGCTCCGTGCCACAACACGGGGGCCACTCGCCGCGCCGCGCCGCCAGTCCGTTAACTATCATATCGGCGGAGCACGAGAGTGGCATTCGTGCCGCCGAAGCCAAAGCTGTTCGACATGACACAGTTAAGTGCCACGTTGTCCCGCCGCTCGCGCACGATCGGTATATCCTCGAACACGGGATCGAGCTCGTCGATGTTGGCGCTCTCGCAGATGAATCCGTTGTTCATCATCAACAGCGAGAAAATCGTCTCCTGCACGCCGATCGCGCCCAGCGAGTGGCCGGTCAGCGACTTGGTGCCCGAGATCGCAGGGATCTCCTTGCCGAACACCTCGCGGATCGCCTCCGCTTCCTTCTGGTCCCCGACCGGCGTGGAGGTGGCGTGCGGGTTGATATAATCGATCTTGCCCGTCCCCTTCCCGTCGAGCCCTTTTATCGCCAGGCGCATGCACCGCGCCGCGCCTTCGCCGGATGGAGCAACCATGTCGAAGCCGTCCGAGGTCGCGCCGTAGCCGACAATTTCGCCATAAATGCGTGCCCCGCGGGCCTTGGCATGCTCCAGCTCCTCCAGCACCACGACCCCCGCGCCGCCCGCGATGACGAACCCGTCTCGCTGCTTGTCGAAGGCCCGGCTGGCTCTGGCGGGCGTCTCGTTGAAATGCGTCGACATCGCGCCCATGCCGTCGAACAGGACGGAGAGGGTCCAGTCGAGCTCCTCGCATCCGCCTGCAAACATCACGTCCTGCTTGCCCCATGCGATCAGTTCGGTCGCATTGCCGATGCAGTGGGCCGAGGTCGAGCAGGCCGAGGAGATCGAGTAGTTCGTCCCTTTGATCTGGAAGCTCGTCGCAAGCACGCCGGATGGTCCCGAGCACATACCCTTGGGCACCTCGAACGGCCCGACCTTCTTCGGTCCGGACGCCCGAGCCGTATCGGCCGACCAGACGATCGCTCTCGTCGAAGGGCCGCCCGACCCCATGATGATCCCGCTGCGCTCGTTGGAGACCTCGGATTGCTGCAGTCCCGAATCGCGGATCGCCTGATCCATGGCAATCCAGTTCCAGCCGACCCCCGCCTCCATGAATCGCTTCGGCTTGCGCGGCACCTGGGCTTCCCAGTCGATGTGCGGGGCCCCGTGCACCTGGCAGCGGAAGCCGAGCTCGGCGTATTTCTCCGCTGTGACGATGCCGGAACGCGCCTCGCGCAGCGACGCAAGCACTTCCTGCGCACTGTTGCCGATGCTGGAGACGATCCCCATGCCGGTGACGACGACGCGTCTCATATCCTGGTTCCCTTCCCGTCCCGCCAACGGGCTTCCATGTCGCATGGTAATGGCAGTTGCGCGCGGCGTGAAGTGGGGTTGCGTGGGTGCTTGCCGCTCAAGCCCCACCGGCCGCAGTCGGTTCTGCCGTGTCGAACAGACCGACTCGGAGATCGGTCGCAGTATAGATGACCTCGCCGTCCGCTTTCATGACGCCGTCAGCGATACCGAGCTTCAACTTTCGCAATATGACCCGCTTCAGGTCGACCACGTACTCGATATTCCTGATTGTTGGCAGCACCATGCCCGTGAACTTCACCTCGCCGACGCCGAGAGCCCGGCCGCGCCCGGGGGCGCCGAGCCAGCCCATGAAGAACCCGGTGAGCTGCCATAGCGCATCAAGTCCGAGACAACCGGGCATCACCGGATCGTTCTTGAAATGGCAGGAGAAGAACCAGTCGCAAATTGGATTGCCGGCCACCGCGAGTTCGGCACGGACCGTCCCTTTTCCATGCACACCGCCACCCTCGCTGATCTCCGAGATCCGCTCGAACATCAGCATGGGCGGCAAAGGGAGCTGTGCGTTGCCGGGACCAAACAGTTCCCCGCGGCCGCAAGCGAGGAGATCCTCGTATTCGTAGCTGGAGCGCCGCTCAGCCATCGCTTCTTCCAGTACCCCTTGTTGACCGAGTCATCCTGCCCGGCAGACGAACGGTCTCACCATAGCCTCCGGGACATAGCTCCCCCGGACAGGCCGGACCCAGGTCCACCGCGCGCGGACTATGGCAAGTCGATCCGGCCCTGTCGAGTCGGGGCGGCGACGGCCCCATCCGGTGCGCCGATCAAGACCGGCCGACAATCCGGTTTCGGCCGGTGGCTGTGGCCAACGGCCGTTGACTGCCGCCTGTCCGGCACCCCAGGCGTCATATGCGATGCCGAATGGATCGTGCATAACGGGCGCGTGCAATTGTCACGTCCTGAGGTTATGAGTCACGCGTGCCTTGTCTGACAGCCACCGGTGGCGGGCATGTGGCACACGCGCCGATGCAGCCGTGGCGCGTTCGAGGGCGTCGAAGTATCATGCGGGGAGGGCTTTTTTGGGTATCGCCGCGCAGATGACCGGTCGCGGGGCGATCGGATGGCATCGTGGCATTATGCCCGTCGGGAGAGACACATGCGCATGGATGCGCGCAGCCTCATGAACCGCTGGAAGCGGCGGGATGCACCGGGCGCGCGTCGGGTTGACGGGCGCCTGCTCAGTTTCCCTGGTTGGCCAATCGGAATTCCGCAGCGCCGCCCGGCCAAGACCTACGGCCGTATCGGTGATCTCGAGGTGCGGCTCGCGCGCAACCGTGTCGACATCAAGCTCGCACAGAGACTCCGCTACGACGTCTTCTACGGCGAAATGTCGGCGAAGCCATCGATGACGATGGCGATGCGGCGGCGCGACGAGGACCGCTACGACGGCGTCTGCGATCACCTGCTGGTGTTCGATACGGCCCCTGTCGGCGATTCGTCTCAGCCGTGGCCGCGGCTGCGCGGGCCCCGGGTCATCGGTACCTACCGCGTGC
>JBFWYV010000364.1:0-4270 GCA_050186055.1 Hyphomicrobiaceae bacterium
TCTGCCTGACAAGTTCTGGTCCATCCTTCGGCACTGCGCCGGATGGAGCGAGCGACGCCGCTGTTTGACGACAATCGCGACGCACCCTAAGCACGGTCGAATTTCCCGCGCCATGCGCGGGCAGATGGTTTCAAGGCCCTGTCATCATGGCGTCGCAGCCGACAAAAAAGCCGCTGAGCGCATTGCTCGGACCGGAGATCGACGCGACCGTCGATACCGGCGGCGTCGTCGTGTCCGGGATCACGGCCGACAGCCGCAAGGTCGGGGCAGGCAGCGTATTTGCGGCGATGCCCGGAACGCGCATCGACGGTGCGGCATTCGCGCGGGATGCGGAAGCGGCGGGTGCCGTGGCTGTGCTGACGGCGCGGGATGCACAGGTGCCTGCGTTGTCGGTCCCCGTGCTGCGGGCTGAGGATCCCCGGCGTGCGCTTGCGCTGATGGCTGCCCGATTCTACGGCCGTCAGCCGGAGGTTGCCGTTGCCGTCACGGGTACGAGCGGCAAGACGTCGGTGGTCGAGTTCGCACGGCAGATCCTGGCGGCGTGCGGGCGGCTGGCGGCGTCGCTCGGTACGCTCGGCGTGGTCAAGCCGTCAGGCGCCGTCCATGGAGCGCTGACGACGCCTGATCCGGTCAGCCTGGCGGCGATGCTGGCGGACCTGGCAGATGAGGGCATCACGCACGTGGCCTTCGAAGCGTCGTCGCATGGCCTCGATCAACGCCGGCTCGACGGCGTGAGGCTGGCTGCTGCCGCCTTCACCAATCTGGGGCGGGATCACCTCGACTACCATCCGACAGTCGAGGACTATCTCGCCGCCAAGCTGCGCTTGTTCGATACCCTGCTGGAGCGAGGACGGCCGGTTGTCGTCAATGCCGACGGCGCGCGTGCGGCCGACGTGATCGCGACGGCGCAGCGGTGCGGCCATCAGGTGGTGACGGTCGGCACGGGGGGCACTGGAATTCGCCTGCTGCGGGCGGCTCAGGATGGATTTGCGCAGCGGCTCGATCTGGAAGCGGTGGGCAGGCGCTTCGATGTGCGGCTGCCGCTGATCGGGGCGTATCAGGTCGAGAACGCGCTGACCGCTGCCGGCCTGGCAATCGCGGTTGGCGAGGCCGCGGATGCGGTGTTCGCGGGCGTTTCTGCGGTCAAAGGCGTGCCGGGCCGGCTGGAGATCGTGGGCGAAGCGCGCGGCGGGCTGGCTGTGGTGGATTACGCCCACAAGCCGGAAGCGCTGACGGCGGCGCTGGACGCCGTGCGGCAGTTCGCAAGCGGCAGGGTGATTTGTGTGTTCGGCTGCGGCGGAGATCGCGACAAGGGCAAGCGTGCGATCATGGGCGGCATCGCGGCCGAGAAGGCGGATATTGCGATCGTCACCGACGATAATCCGAGGACGGAGGAGCCTGCCGCGATCCGGTCCGAGATCATGGGCGGGGCGCAGGGCGGCAAAGCCGAGGTGCGCGAGATCGGAGACCGGCGCGAGGCGATAGGGACAGCGATCGGGATGATGCGGAGGGGCGATGTCGTCCTTGTTGCCGGCAAGGGCCACGAGACGGGGCAGATCGTGGGGGATCGCGTGCTGCCGTTTTCGGATCAGGAGGAAATACGCGCGGCACTGCCGGAGGGTGATCGATGACGGCGCCGCTGTGGACATGGGATGAACTGGCGGCAGCCGCGGAGGGCGTCGCCGACGGTGCGCCGTCAGGGCCGATCACCGGGTTTGCGATCGACAGCCGGCAGATTGTGCCGGGTGACGTGTTCGTTGCGCTCACGGACCAGCGTGACGGGCACGAATTCGTGCCGTCGGCATTCGCGGCGGGTGCCGTCGCGGCTGTGGTGGCGGAGGGGTATACGCGCCAGTCCGGCGCCGGCGCCCTGGTGCGGGTGAAAGAGACCCTGAAGGGCCTGGAGGCGATCGGCAAGGCCGCTCGCGCCCGCCTGTCGCCGGAGGCGCGCGTGGTTGCAGTGACCGGGTCTGCCGGCAAGACCGGCAGCAAGGAAATGCTGCGCGGCTGCCTGACGAAGCTCGGCGCGACGCACGCGCCGGAAAAGTCCTTCAACAACCATTGGGGTGTACCGCTGACGCTGGCGCGGATGCCGGCGGCTACAGACTTCGGCGTGTTCGAGATCGGGATGAACCATGCCGGCGAGATCACGCCGCTGACGAGACTCGTGCGGCCGCATGTTGCCGTCATCACGACAGTCGAGCCGGTGCATCTCGGCTACTTCGCTTCGGTGGAGGAGATCGCGGACGCGAAGGCGGAGATCTTCCTTGGGCTGGAGCCCAACGGGGTCGCCGTCCTCAACCGCGACAACCCGCATTTCGATCGTCTCAAAGCAAAAGCGCTTGCCGCGGGCGCCTATGTCGCGAGCTTCGGCACAAGCGCCCAGGCCGATGTGAGGCCGGGGAGCATCGAACTCGGAAGCGACGGTACCAAGATCCAGGCCGACTGTTTCGGCGGCCGCGTGATCTATTCGATCGGTGCGCCCGGGCGACATCTGGCCATGAACTCGCTGGCGGTCCTGGCAGCGATCGAGGCGCTCGAAATCGACTTCGAGAGCACAATCTACGCGATGTCGGCACTTGCGGACTTCCGTGCACCGGCCGGCCGCGGCGCGCGGGAGCAGCACGAGGGGCCGCGCGGACGCGTGCTGCTGGTCGATGAGAGCTACAATGCGAACCCGGCCTCGATGCGCGCGGCGCTGGCGTCCCTGGCGCTCGTGCCGCGAGCGGACTGGCGGCGGCGCGTGGTGGTCATGGGCGATATGCTGGAATTGGGGGAGCGTTCGCAGGAGCTGCATGCCGAACTCGCCGAGGCCGTCGAGGCGGCCGGCGCGGATATCGTGTTTGCCTCCGGACCGCACATGAAAGCGATGTTCGATCGGCTGGGGCTGGGGCGGCGCGGCGCGTGGGCTCAGTCCCCGGATGGTCTGGAAAGGCCGCTGCTGGACACGATAGGCGACGGCGACATGGTTATGGTCAAGGGCTCCCTCGGCAGCCGGATGGGGCCGCTCGTTACGGCATTGCGCAGCCATATTCGTGGCGCATCGGCATGAGCATCGTAGCGGCGTGGGCCGTGCCTCAGGGGGCCAGAAGAGGGAACATCGATGCTCTATGAGCTCGTCCATTTCAGCAATGAGATCGGGGCACTTAACGTGTTCCGATATATCAGCTTCCGGGCTGTCGGCGCGACCGTGACGGCACTGATGTTCGTGTTCCTGTTCGGCCCGATGATGATCGACGTGCTGCGGGTGCGACAGGGCAAAGGCCAGCCGATCCGTACGGACGGTCCGCAGAGTCACCTTTCCAAGCGCGGCACACCGACGATGGGCGGACTGATGATCCTGTCGGCGGTGCTGCTGGCGACGCTGATGTGGGCCAACTGGCGCAACGCCTACGTCTGGCTGGTGCTGGGCGTGATGCTGACCTACGGCGCGATCGGCTTCTATGACGACTTCCTCAAGGTGACGAAGCGGTCAGTGGATGGGTTCTCCGGGAAAACCAGATTGTTGTGCGAACTGCTGGTGGCGGCGCTTGCAACGTTCGTGTTCATGCAACTGGCACCTGCGCCGCTGAGGGATATCGTGGCGGTGCCGTTCGTGAAGACGGTGGCGATCGATCTCGGACCGTTCTTCATTTTCTTCGGGATGCTGGTGATCGCGGGCGCCGGCAACGCCGTCAATCTGACCGACGGCCTCGATGGACTTGCGATCGTGCCGGTGATGATCGTGGCGGCAACGTTCGGCATCCTCGCCTATATCACCGGGCGCGTGGACTTCACTCAGTACCTCAAGCTCCACTATGTGCCGGGGACAGGCGAGCTCACCATCATCTGCGGTGCGCTGATCGGCGCCGGCCTCGGCTTCCTCTGGTTCAATGCGCCGCCTGCCATGATCTTCATGGGCGACACCGGTTCGCTGGCGCTTGGCGGCGCCCTTGGCGCAATCGCGGTTGCGACGAAGAGCGAGATCCAACTGGCGATTGCCGGCGGGCTGTTCGTGCTGGAAGCCCTGTCGGTCATCATTCAGGTCACGTCCTACAAGCTGACGGGAAAGCGCGTGTTCCGAATGGCGCCGCTGCACCATCACTTCGAGCAGAAGGGGTGGCAGGAGGCGACGGTGGTCGTGCGGTTCTGGATCGTTTCAGTGGTCCTCGCCCTGCTGGCGCTGACCACGCTCAAGCTGCGCTGATCCATCGTGGCCGGGACGGTGATGCGCGCACGTCGGCTGCGGGTTCGAAAGAGGCGCGCGAATCGTGCTCGGACGCGGTAGGAT
>JBFWYV010000365.1:0-4262 GCA_050186055.1 Hyphomicrobiaceae bacterium
GCCAGCAGCTGGCCCTTCGCATCCAGCAAGGCCGTACAGAAATCGCACACCTCGTAGATCATCATGTTGTAGGACGTACGCTGCAGATCGGCCGCCATCTCGTTGGCGATCGCGGGAAGCGTATTGCGGATGATCTCGAGCGTGACCGGATCGAGCTTCTTGACCATGGCTCAATATCCCAATGTCACGATCATTTCGCCGGTCGGGCTCACGACCAGCCGGTCGCCGTCGTAGATGACGGTCGTCGTGCCATATTCCTGTATCAGGGCAGGTCCGTCGATCGTCGCGCCCACCCGCAGTTCTTCGCGCCGATAGACCCGTGTCTCGACGGCATCGCCAGGGCCCATGCTGATCAGCCGCGTCCGCGGTTTGGCCGAAGCCGCATCCGGTCGCGGCATCGCCGGCTTGGTTCCCTCCGCGCGCGCAACAAGCCGGATGCTGATGATCTCGACCGGCTCATCGGTCGCGTGATGCGCGTAACGTTGTTCGTGCGTTTCGTCGAATGCCCTGCGAATGCCGGCACGGTCTGCGCGCGCGATCTGGTCGCGAGAGACCGGGATTGTCAGGCTGAATTCCTGCCCGACATAACGCAGATCGAACGACACGATCTGCTCCGCATCCGGTGAGCGGGTGATTGCACGCGCCTCCTTTTCCAGAGAGTCAACGACACCGCCAATCTCGTGAAAGTCGCAGCTGTCCAACGGCGCGAGATAGGTCCGCACGAGGTCATGGCGCTCGTCCGCCAGAAGCATTCCGAGCGCCGAGAAGTGGGACGGCAGGCAGGGAACGATGACGACAGGAATCCGCAAGTCGCGTGCGACGGCGACCGCGTGAAGCGGTCCGGCGCCGCCCGATGCAACCAGGGCGAAATCCCGCGGATCGTGGCCTTGCTGCACGGAGATTTCTCGGACTGCAAGCGACATTTTGGCGACGGCGATGTCCACGATCGCGCGCGCTGCGGCGCGCGCATCGAGACCGAGCGGCACCCCAATCTGGGCAAGGATTCCTACCTCGGCCGCGACGGCATCGAGCGGCATCTCGCCGCCTAGGAATTCGTCGGGGCTGAGCCGTCCGAGGACGACATTGGCATCGGTAATGGTCGGCCGTTCGCCGCCCCGCCGATACGATATCGGGCCGGGCTTGGCACCGGCGCTATGCGGTCCGACCTTGAGCGCACCGACATTGTCGAGCCATGCGATGCTTCCGCCTCCCGTACCGACCTCGACGACGTCGACGACCGGGATCATCACCGGATCGCCGCTGTCGTACCCGTTGACGTAATAGCCTTCCGCCATGGTCGGCGACGAGTCGCGCACGAGGCTCGCCTTCGCGGTCGTCCCGCCCATGTCGAAAGAGATGATGTTGCTGTAGCCGAGCTTCTTGCCGACTTCGGCGCCGGCGATAATGCCACCGACTGGTCCCGATTCCATCATCATGACCGGCCGTCGCGCCGCGACCGTCGGGGCCATGATGCCGCCGTTCGATTGCATGATCGACAGTTCGCCCTGGAAGCCTTTCGAACGCAGATTGGCGTCCAGGTTACGGACGTATCCGCTCACCTTGGGACCGACATACGAGTTGACCACGGTCGTCGATATGCGCTCGTACTCGCGGTACTCCCGCATGATCTCATGGGACAGAGAGATATAAACATCAGGAAGAAACCGCGCGAGAATGCGACCAGCCGCCTGTTCATGCGCGACGTTCGAATAGGAATGCAGGAAACAGACGGCTACTGCGTCGAAACCGCGGTCCCGAATTTCGAGCGCAACGCGCTCGACCTGCGCCTCGTCAAGTGCGCGCAGCACCGAGCTGTCGGCGAGCATCCGCTCGTCAATCTCGAAGATATCGTAGCGCGGCACCAGTGGCCGCGGCCTTACAAACCGCAGATTGTAGGCGTCCGGACGATTGCCGCGCCCGATAGCGTAGGCGTCGCGGGTTCCCCTGGTCACGAGCAGGGCAGCGCGCGCGCCCTACCGTTCGATCAGGGTATTGATTGCGATTGTCGACCCGTGAACGAGACGCTCGACTTGGTCCAGCGAGGTGCCGCTCTTATGGACGCAGTCCAGGACACCCTGCGCCAGATCGTCAGGCGTGGTGAGACTTTTGGACTGGACCATAGTCCGCGAAACCGGGTCATAGCCGACCAGATCGGTGAAGGTGCCTCCGATATCGACCGCGAGCAGGAGCAAATGCGTGAACCCCAGTAATTTCGGGGACATTCGCCGCATTGAGCTGCGCGGAGCAATGGGCTAACAGGATAGGGAACCAAAAGTAAAAAGGCTATAGGTAGGATCGCGTGGGAGGATATGATGCTGGCAGCCAGTGTACGGCGGCTCGATGTCTTTAAGGCCGTGGTCGAGCACCAGGGCGTCAATGCCGCCGCCGAATTTCTCGCGATCGCGCAGCCGTCGGTTACCGCGCACATCAAGGCCCTGGAAAACCAGATCGGCGCCCCGCTGTTCGAACGCCAGCGCGGTCGCCGTCACCTTCGTCCGACGCCGGCCGGCGACGAGCTTTATCGATACGCCTGCGAAATGATTGCCAAGTCCCGGGAGATCAATGCCACGCTGAGACGCACCCAGGCGGCGAGCGAGCAGCGCCTGATGATCGCGGCGCAGCGGGTGATCGCCAACAACCTGCTCCCGGCGGTCCTGGCCGATTTTCTCTCCAGGCATTCGGGTACGAATGCCTCCGTGCACAGCGAAACGCAGGAGGTCGTGCGCGCCCTCTTCCGCTCCGGAGAAGCGGATGCGGCGCTCTTGTTTGCCCGCAAGAAGCCGGAGGACACAGCAGCCCAGCTCATCGGTTCACTGGATCTTGCTTTTATTGCTGCGCCGGACCATCCGCTGGCAAAACGAAAATCGATCGATGCGGCGGAACTCGTTTCCTACCCGTTTGTCGGCGGTTTGTCGGAGTCCGAGTTCTTCAGGCTCATTCTCGAGGAGATGTCGGATACCGGCCTGCAAGGATGCAGATTCATTCTGCATCTGCAGGACAGTATCGCGGTCAAGCATGCCGTCATGCGGAATGTGGGGCTCGCCTGCACATTCAGGCTCGCCGTGGAAGAGGACGTTGCCCGCGGTGAACTCGTGCTGCTGCCCGTCAGCGGACGAGGTCCGCGCCTCCCGATCTATTGTCTGCACCGCGCTCCCGGCGCCATGACCAAGCTCAGCGAGGCCTTCATCGCGCAGGTCCGCAGCTCCATGAAGAAAATTACGAAGCCCGACGTCTGATTATTCCGCCGACGCATAAATGTCAGGCCCGGGGCTGCAATCCTCGCGGAATGGCGGCTCGACCGTGATCGACCGCCCGGCGACACGCGACACGCAGGCGCATATCTTGTTGTTCAGCGCTTGCTGCTGCGCACTGAAGAATACATCGCGATGATCGATTGTCCCCTGCGTCTCGATCACATCCAGCACACACACACCGCACTCGCCCCGCTCACAGTCGGACAGGACACTCACGCCTGCTTCCGTCAATGCGTCGAGGATCGACTGCGATTCGGGAACGTTCACTGTCACACCAAGCCGCGGGATATTGACGACAAAGGGATGGCTTGCGAAATGGCCACTGGAGCCAAACGTTTCATATCGAAGCTTGCTGGGCGTACGCCCCGCCTCTTCCCACAGACGGCGTGCGGCATCGAGCATACGCATTGGGCCACAGACATAGAGTTCGCCTTGGCGATGCAGCTTGCCGATTTCTGGTTTCAAATCCATCCGCGAGCGATCCGATGGAAAAAACTCAACTCGCTTTCCAAGTTCGGACACAAGCAAATCGCGGTAAGCGATATCGGCCTCCGACTGCGCGGCATAGAGAAGCCTGAAGTTCGACCCCTGACGAACCAGTGCTTCAGCCATTCCAACCAGCGGCGTAATCCCGATTCCGCCTGCCAAAAGCAGATAGTCTGGGCTTCCGGGCAGCAGTTCGAAGGCGCAGACCGGGGCGGATACCCTGATGCGGGAACCCGCCGCGAGCGACCACATGTAACGTGAGCCGCCACGGGAGTTCGGCTGCGCCTTCACGGCAATCTTGAGCGTATCGCCCTCGGGTGCCCCAACGAGAGAATACGAGCGGTGATCCGTTCGCGCGCCGACCAAGACCGTGACGTCAAGATGGCTGCCCGGTGCGTAGGAAGGCAACATAACATCGGGCCGGAACCGGATTTCCCGAACGGACGACGCTACATCCGTAACCGACACCACAACCGCATCAGTCCACAAATCCTGATGTCGCATTACTCAGGTCCTTCCACA
>JBFWYV010000366.1:0-4254 GCA_050186055.1 Hyphomicrobiaceae bacterium
TGCGCAGCGCCCGCTCTTGGATCACCGGATCAAACGGGGAAACTCGCCGCTTGGCAATGCCGGACCGTCAGCCGCCAGTCTGTGGCCGCCGTCTTTCGTTCAGCCAGCGCGCCGTCCTCAGCAGCCGTCCGTCGTCGCGGCGCGCGCCTACGAGCTGGACGCCAAGCGGCAGCCCGCCGACGTCGAGCAGCGGCAGCGTCACGCACGGCACGCCGAGATAAGTCCATAGCCCGTTGAAGACCGGGTCTCCCGTCGTCTCAAAACCGCGCGGGGCGGGACCGGGCGCCGCCGGACAGATGATTGCGTCGAAGCCCGCGAGAATCTTTTCCAGCTCGGCGTACCGCAATTCTCGGTCGATGATCGCCTGCAGATAATCACGAACTGGGATAGTCGCGCCCTGCTCCAGGCGGCGGATCATGCCGGCGCTCATGGCCTCTCGCCCACGATCGAGAAGCGGCCCGTAGTAGGCCGAATTTTCCGCAAACTGGACCGCCCGCTGCGCTTCGACGATCCCGTCGAACGCGGCCGGCAACACGATCTCCTGGCATCTCTCGCCGAGTGACCGCACCAATGCCAGGTAGGCTTCGGCCGTTGCCGCATCGGCCGTCGGCCAAGCCGGCGTCTTGCAGAACGCCAGCTTCGGTGGCTGCGGCGGCGGCTGCTTGAGCACAGCCGACAGGCTGCCTTGGCTCCGCGGATAGCTGGCCGAATCCCGCAGGTCCTGCGCGGAAAGACTGTCGACGATCAGACCCAGGTCTTCGACACACCGGCCAAAGACGCCCACCGTGTCGAGCGTATGCGACTGCAGCAACACGCCGGTGCGCGAGATCAGCCCCAACGTCGGCTTCATCGCATACACACCGCAAAAGGATGCAGGCCGGATGACCGAGCCGGCCGTTTGCGTGCCCAGGGCCAGCGGCGCCATGCCGTCGGCAACGGCGGCAGCCGATCCCGCCGAAGATCCGCCGGGAGAATGTTCCGGGTTCACCGAATTGCGCGTCGCGCTCGGTGTCAGCGAGGCAAGCTCCGTCGTCACCGTCTTTCCGAGGATGACGGCGCCCGCCTGCCGCAAGCCCGTCACGCACGCCGCGTCGTCCGCCGGTTGCCGGCCGGCGAAAATCGCCGATCCATTTTCTGTCCGCATATCCGCGGTATCGATGACGTCCTTGATACCCACCGGCACGCCATGCAGAGGTCCGACGCCGTCGCCTTTCTCCATCCAGGCATCGGCAGCCCGCGCCTGCTCCAGGGCCCGCTCGGGATTGATATAAGCCCATGCGCCGATAACGGGCTCGCGCGACGCAATACGCTCGAGACAGGCTTTGACCAGTTGCACCGAGGTGATCTCACCGTTGCGGATTTTCTTCGCCGCTTCGCATGCCGTGAGCCCGGTGAGAGTCGTCATCTGCTCGAACACTCCGTCCGCTAGAACTGCTCCACCTCGTCTGCGGCAAAGCGGTACTTGGCCTTGCAATAGTCGCACGTCACGGTGACGCTGCCGCTCTCCTCGCGCATGTCAGCCAGCTCTTCGGCGCCAAACCCCTTCAGCAGATTCTCCACACGCTCCCTCGTACATCCGCAGTGCGCGCGCACCGGCAGCGGAGCGGCTGCCCTCACTCCTTCCTCCGCAAACAGACGAAGGAGGAGCCGCTCCGCCGGCAGTGTGGGATCGAGCAGCTCGTGATCCTCGACGGTGGACGCCAGCATGCGCGCCCGCTGCCAGTCCTCCTCCAGATCGCCCACCAGATGATCGTCGTCGCGCTCGGCTTCGGCCACCGGGCCGGACTCGCTCTCGCCATCGCCGACATCGTCCGGCAACCGCTGCAGAATGAGTCCGCCCGCCCGCCAGCGCCACGCCGGAGCCGCGCCATTGCCGCTCCGCACCTGATGCCGCGCCACCGCGAGGCGAACGAACGTCGGGATCTGCTCGGACTGGCGAAAGTACGTGTGCGCGGCCTGTGCCAGATCATGGTTGGCCAGCGTGACGATGCCCTGTGTTCGCGGCTCCGATCCGCCCGGATCGATCGTCATCGCCAGATGTCCGGTGCCGAGCAGATGCCCCTGGCCCAACCGTCCCTCGGCGATGAGAGTTTCGAGCCGGTCCTTGTCGAAACGCGCCAGCGCACGCATGTCGCCCGGACTCGTGAAATGCACGACGAGTTGGTGCAACGGACCATCCGTCTTCGTTTGCAGGATCAGTCGCCCGTCGGTTCGCACCAGCGCCCCCAGCAGTGCCGTCAATGCCAGCGCCTCGCCGAGAACGCGGGTGACCGGCTCGGGATAATCGTGCGCTGAGAGGATCGCATCCGCCGTCGCGCCCAGACGAACGACACGTCCCTGGGTGCGTGACTTCAATGTCCGGAACGCCAGCACCTGGTCGTCGCCAGGCATCGTGCCGGCACCCGTATGGTCATTGGCCGGCGCGTTCATGTCGGTCACTCCTCGCGCTCAACCGCCAAGACACCACGCCAGAACGGCTTTCTGAGCGTGAAGCCGGTTCTCCGCTTCGTCCAGCACGCGCGATTGCGGTCCGTCCAGGACCTCGGCAGTCACTTCGTTTCCGCGGTACGCGGGCAGGCAATGCAGGAATATGGCGTCTTTCGCCGCTCGCGCCATCAGGCCCGCATCCACCCGGTAGGGCGCCAGCAGGTTTTTGCGGCGGTCGGCATCCGTCTGCCCCATGGAGACCCATGTATCGGTGACGACGCATTGCGCACCGGCGACAGCCTCGGCAGCGTCGCGCATGAGGGTGACGTTGCCACCCTGCCTGCGCGCCCACGCCAGCACGCCTTCGTCCGGCCCAAGCTCTTGCGGGCACGCGAGCCGCAGCGCGAACCCGAGCCGCACCGCGGCGTGGATCCAGGATACGGCCACATTGTTCCCGTCGCCGACCCAGGCCACCGTCTGCGCCGCGATCGGCCCGGCGCTTTCCTCGACGGTCTGGACATCGGCCAGCACCTGGCATGGATGGCTGTGGTCCGTCAGGCCGTTGATGACGGGAATGGTCGCGTTCTCGGCAAGCTCGGTCAGCGTCGCATGGCTGTTGGCTCGCAGCATGATCGCGTCGGCATAGCGCGACAGAACGTGCGCCGTGTCGGCAACCGACTCTCCGCGCCCGAGTTGGAGCTCAGTCTGCGAGAGCGCCATGGCTTGGCCGCCAAGCTGACGCATGGCAATGTCGAAAGACACCCGCGTACGAGTCGACGGCTTCTCGAAGATCATGACCAGCACGGCGTCCTCGATGCCGGCCGGACGCATCGACGACGGCACCCGCTTGCCGCTGCGTTTCATCGCATGCGCGTCGTCGACGAGGCGACGCACCGTTGCGCCATCCAGGCGGTCGAGATCGAGCAAATGGCGAGGCGGGGCGGCAGCGCCTGAAGCACCGCCGTCCGCAACAGACTTAAGTTGACGCCTTTGCGACATTGCGGAGGGCCTTCGATAAGCGGGCCGCCGCCTCGGAGATCTCGGCGTCGGTCACGGTGAGGGGCGGCAGCAGGCGCACGACATTGTCGCCGGCGCCCACGGTAAGGAGCTTCTCGGCCAGGGCCGCTTTCACGACGTCGCCAGCCGGCGGCTTCAAGCGAATACCGGTCAGCAGGCCCATGCCTCGGACCTCCAGCACCATGCCGTCCGACTCGTCCTTCACGCGGGCCAGTTCCTGGCGCAGGCGCGATGCCTTGGCAGCGATGCCGTCGAGAAATCCAGGTTCGAGCAGCACGTCGAGCACGGCATTGCCGACCGCCGCCCCGAGCGGATTGCCGCCGAACGTCGAGCCGTGGGTGCCCGCCGTCATGCCCTTGGCGGCTTCCTCCGTCGCCAGTATCGCGCCCAGCGGAAAGCCGCCGCCGATTCCCTTGGCGGTTGCCATGACGTCAGGGGTTATGCCGGCCCATTCGTGCGCAAACAGCTTGCCGGTGCGCCCCATTCCGGTCTGGACCTCATCCAGAACCAGCAGCAGTCCATGCTTGTCGCAGACCTCGCGCAGCCACCTGAGTTCGTCGGCCGGAACCACGCGCACGCCGCCCTCGCCCTGCACTGGCTCGATCATGATGGCCGCGGTCTCCGGCCCGATCCTGGCCTCGACCGCCGACCGGTCGCCGACCGGAACAATATCGAACCCGGGCATGTCGGGGCCGAACCCCTCCAGGTATTTGGCGTTGCCCGCGGCATCGAGCGTCGCCAGGGTGCGTCCGTGAAACGAACCCTCGAAGGTGATGATCCGGTTTCTTTCCTGGTGGCCCGACACGAATT
>JBFWYV010000367.1:0-4238 GCA_050186055.1 Hyphomicrobiaceae bacterium
TTGCGTCCCAAGCGAACTTCAGAATCAAAAGGGACACTAGAATCATAGACTTGCTAGTGTGATTCAGATCGAGAAATTCGCTCACGACCTCGCTGCTTGATATGGCGAATTTCTCGATCATCACACTAGAGAGAATTTTGTCCCCGTCCGAGGATTTGGACCATGCCGCCGTCCGTAGCCGGCGCGATCCTGCGGAACGGCTTGGCCAAACTGTGGCGAGCGGGCGCCAACGCCTTGGGGATGACCCTGCTCCCGGCAGCGAGCGAGTTTGACACGTCCTACTGGTGCAAACACTATCGGTCATGAATACCGCGTTGGGACCGAAGCTGCTCGAAGGTTGTCATGACTGCAAATGCTCACCTCACGAACGTGCTGAAAACCGTGGACCGCAATCATAATGCCGGGCTCGAACGGTTGTTCGAACTGTTGCGGATCGACAGCGTGTCGACCGATCCGGCCTACAAGTCCAGTTGCCGGTCTGCGGCCGACTGGTGCGCCCGCGTGCTCAACGACATCGGCATAGAAGCGGCGGTGCGGCCGACGACCGGGCATCCGATGGTGGTCGGGCATGACCGGGCCCGTGTGCCGAAGGACATGCCGCATGTCCTGTTCTACGGCCACTATGATGTGCAGCCGCCCGATCCGCTCGATCTTTGGAAGAGCGGGCCGTTCGAGCCGCGGATTGCGAATGACAAGTCGAACGGCAAGGTCATCGTCGCGCGCGGGGCCGAGGACAACAAGGGGCAGTTGATGACGTTCCTGGAGGCGGCGCGGGCGTGGAAGGAAGTCGCAGGCGAGCTGCCGATTGCCGTCACGGTGCTGATCGAAGGTGAAGAGGAATGCGGGTCCCCCAGCCTGCCGGGATTTCTCAAGGAGGCCGGGAAGGAGCTCAGGTGCGATCTGGCACTGGTCTGCGATACCGGTCAGTGGGACAAGGATACGCCGGCGATTACGACGATGCTGCGGGGGCTGGTCGGCATCGAGGTGATGATCGAGGGGCCGTCGCGGGATCTGCACTCCGGGATGTACGGCGGGCCGGCAATGAATCCGATCCGGGCGCTGAGCCACATCGTGGCGGACATGCACGATGCCAGGGGCAAGGTTCGTGTGCCCGGCTTCTATGACGGCGTGAAGAAGCCGACGGCCGCGCAGATCAAGCAGTGGCAGGGTCTTGGCTTCGATCCCAGGAAATTTCTCGGTGAAGTGGGCCTCAGCGTCCCCGCGGGTGAAGCCGGCTGCAGTGCCCTCGAACAGCTGTGGGCGCGTCCGACACTGGAATTCAACGGCATTACCGGCGGTTATCAAGGGGCCGGTACGAAGACCGTCATCCCGTCGATCGCGTCGGTGAAGATCACGTGCCGGCTGGTGCCGGGGCAGAGCTGGAAAAAGGTGATGTCGGCCGTCAAGGCGTTCGTGAAGGAGCGGGTGCCGTCCGACTGCAAGGTACGTTTCGTGGAAGGGCAAGGCAGCGATGCGATCGCGTTCGATACGACGAGGCCTTACGTCAGGGCGGCGGCGGATGCGCTGGCGGACGAATGGGGAAAACCGACGGTTCTGATGGGCTGCGGCGCGTCGATCCCGATCGTCTCCTCATTCAAGGACGCGCTCGGAATGGAAAGCCTGCTGGTCGGTTTCGGCCTGGAGGACGACCGTATCCATTCGCCAAATGAGAAGTACAACGTATCCAGCTTCAAGAAAGGTGCGCGGAGCTGGGCCCGCATCCTGGCGAAGCTGGCCGAGGCCCGCTGAGCGCGGGAGTGCCCCGGCGCCGGGCGGGATTATGTCGGCCTGACGTTGCCGGCAATGGTCGTGCGCAGCATCAGGCGCCGCTCGCCTTCGGAGAAGTCGGTACGGGCGTGCATCGAGCAGCGGTTGTCCCAAACCAGAAGGTCGTGCGGTTGCCAGACGTGCTCGTAGGTCCATTCCGGGTTCTCGGAATGGGCAAAGACGGTTTCGAGGGTCTCCCGGCTCTCGTCCGCGTCCATGCCGAGGATCGATTCCGTCATCAGCCGGTTGACGTAGACCGCCTTGCGTCCGGTTTCCTCATGCGTACGGAATACCGGATGCGTAGCGGTGTTGACCTGATCCACGCCGGTGCCGTCGCCTCGCTTGGCTTCTCCCAGTCTGTAGGCGTGAAATGCGCGTCTGCCCTCGAGCTTCTCGCGTAGCGGCGGCGGCATCGCATCATAGGCGGCGTAGCAGTTGGCAAAGCGCGTGTTGCCGCCTTTCGAGGGGACCTCGACGGCATAGAGGCAGGTGCCCTTGTGCGGGATGTCGACGTGCAGCATGTCGTGATGAAACCAGATTTCGCCGTCGGGCAGATTGCCGATGGCGACGCCGTTCTCCCGGATATTCGAGATCAGCATGATCCCGTCGATCAATTGCGCATATCCAGGCGGGCGGTATTCCGTTTTGCGATTCGACTTCGCCATCGGGCCGAAGCCTTCGGTGGCAGCGAGGAGCTGCTCCTGGCTGAGCTCCTGGCCGCGAAACAACAGTACGAGGTGCTTGAGCCAAAGGTCGTAGATGGCGGCGCGGGTCGGTTTGTCGAGCGGCTGCGTGAGATCCACCCCCTTCACTTCAGCTCCGACGTAGCGGGACAAGGGTGTGGCCGTGATCGCCATGGGGCTCCTCCGCTCTTTGTGTCCGGGTGACATTTTGCCGGGACAATGAAGCGGGATCAAGTTCAGCGGGCTTTCGGGCGTGGGGCTTCGCCGATCCTGTGCAACGGTCGGCAGCGCAGCGATTGGAAGCGATGCCGCGAGCGCTGCCTGAGACTGACGCTCGAGCCGTTATTCGGCGCGGAGCAGGACGTGGCGCTTCTTGCCGAGCGACAGCTTGACGACGCCTTCGCCGGTGAGGCTTGCAGGCGTCAATTGTGACTTCTCGTCCTTTACCGTCTCGTCATTGACCTTGAGGCCGCCGCCCTGAACCTGCCGCCGTGCCTCGCCGTTGGATTTGGCGAGGCCAGCCTTGACGAAGGCCGCCAGCACGCCAAGTCCGGCTTCCAGCTCGGATCGCGGCACGGTTACCGTCGGCAGATCATGGGCAAGCGCGCCCTGCTCAAATGTCAGACGCGCGGTTTCGGCGGCCTGATCCGCAGCTTCGCGGCCATGGATCAGCGCGGTTGCCTCCGTCGCCAGCACCTTCTTGGCATCATTGATTTCCGCGCCGGCGAGGGCTTCCAGCTTCGCGACCTCCGGCAGAGGAAGCGTGGTGAACAACCTCAAAAAGCGGCCAACGTCCGCATCCTCCGTGTTGCGCCAGTATTGCCAGTAGTCGTAGGTGGACAGCATGTCGGCGTTGAGCCACACGGCGCCGGCGGCGGTCTTGCCCATCTTGGCGCCGGAGGCAGTCGTCAGCAGGGGGCAGGTCAGAGCGTAGAGCTGGTGCGTGCCCATGCGGCGGCCAAGGTCGATGCCGGTGACGATGTTGCCCCATTGATCGGAGCCGCCCATCTGCAGGTTGCAGCCGTAGCGCCTCGCGAGTTCGACGTAGTCGTAGGCCTGCAGCAGCATGTAGTTGAACTCGATGAACGACAATTCCTGCTCGCGCTCCAGCCGGAGGCGCGCCGAATCCATCGTCAGCATTCGATTCACAGAGAAGTGCCGGCCGACGTCACGCAGGAACTCGATGTAGTTCAGAGGTGCCAGCCATTCGGCATTGTCGACCATCATGGCGTCGGACCGGCCTTGGCCGAACCGGATGAGCTTGGCGAAGACCTGCTGCATGCCGGTCTTGTTGGCTTCGATCTCCTCGACCGAGCGGATGGCACGTGATTCGTCCTTGCCCGAGGGATCGCCGACGCGCGTCGTGCCGCCGCCCATCAGGACGATCGGCGTGTTGCCGGTCGCCTGCAGCCAATAGAGCATCATGATCGAGATCAACGATCCGATATGCAATGAGGGCGCCGTGCAATCGTAGCCGACGTAGGCGACGATCTTTTGCTCGGAGGCGAGTGCATCCAGGCCGGCCAAGTCCGAGCACTGGTGGACGAAACCGCGCTCGCTCAGAATGTTAAGAAAGTCAGAATTCGTCGTCGTCATGGTGTAGGCTCTTTGCAGGCAAGGGGCGGCGCGCCCACGATCTGTTCATGCACGGGAAGGCCGCGATGGGCAAGCTGATGCATGCAATCGGACTGATGAGCGGGACGTCGATGGACGGTATCGACGTGGCGCTGATCACGACCGACGGCGAGGACAGGCTCGAGAGAGGGCCGGGCTGATCGTTTCCCTATT
>JBFWYV010000368.1:0-4216 GCA_050186055.1 Hyphomicrobiaceae bacterium
ACCCAGCCACCGGAGGATTTCCTGGCAGGCGCGCGTTGCGGTGCATTGGCCGACTTTCCGGCGCCAGCTCGCGACAAGACCTCGGCGCGTGCTTCAGCGGCAGCGTCGTTTCCTGCCGACTCTGCTTCGCGCAACAGCTCGGCCGATACGGGGGCGGCGTCTTGGGGCATGAGCGGACACCCTTTAAAAGGCACGCGCACAAGAGAACGCCGAATCACCTGGCGCTCACTTTAACATTTAACGAAGCGTTGATCTAAGGCGCGACTTTGAGAGAATCCGCATGAGTGGATTTAGTTCCTCGCGCCGAAGATGGCACTGCCGACGCGAACATACGTCGCGCCGAGCTGAACTGCGGTCTCGAAGTCCGCGCTCATGCCCATGCTGAGCTCGGGGATATTCAGCTCCTTCGCCAGTTTGGCGAGAAACGCGAAGTGGACGGCCGGCTCCTCGTCAACCGGGGGAATGCACATCAGCCCTGCGATATCCAGCTTCAACGCGTTGCGGCACATGGCGACGAACGCTGCCGCATCGGCTGGCATCACTCCGGCTTTCTGTGCTTCTTCGCCGGTGTTGACCTCGACGAACAGCTTGAGCGGCCTGGCCTGCTTTTTCATTTCCTCGGCGAGCACGCGCGCGATCTTCGGACGGTCGACGGTGTGGATGGCATCGAACAGGGCGACGGCTTCCCTTGCCTTGTTCGACTGCAATGGCCCGATCAGATGCAGTTCGATGCCCGGGTAGCGTTCGCGCAGGGGGGGCCACTTGGCTTTGGCTTCCTGCACGCGATTTTCGCTGAACAGGCGGTGACCTGCCTCGAGCACAGGCAAGATGTCGTCTTGGCCGAAGGTCTTAGTGACGGCGAGCAGGTGTACCGAGGCGGGGTCGCGGCCGACCTCGCGGGCTGCGGTTGCGATCCGGGACAGGACGTCGGCGAGAGCCGGGTGCGGGGTGGTCATGATACTGATCCAGTCGGGTATGGCGTAAAGGTGTGCTCGTCACCGGCGAGAAGGCTCATGTACTTGCGATGGATGAACAGCTTGTCGCGACCGACCTTTTCCTCCTCCAGGACGCCGATCTCAACAAGTTGCTTGAGGTAGCGGGAAGCGGACACGCGCTTTGCTATACCCCGTTCGGTCAGATGGGCGATGCGAGCGTAGGGCTGGGCGAAGATGGTCTGGACGAGATCATAGGAGTAGATGCCCGGCGCTTGCGTACGTACATGCTGGGCGGTGTCCTCCATCAAGGCGCGTATGGCGCGAATGCGCAGGTTGGTCCAGGTCGCCGTCATCTCGACGGCCTTCAGCATGTAGACGATCCAGCTTTCCCAATCGCCTTCCAAGGTGACGGCCTGCAGCAGGCGATAGTAATCGGCTCTGGTGCGCAGGATCTGCCGGCTGAGATAGAGCGTCGGCATATCCAGCAGTCCGGTCTGCACGAGGGCGAGGATGTTGAGGATCCGGCCGGTCCGGCCGTTGCCGTCCGGAAACGGGTGGATCGCCTCGAACTGGTAGTGGAGGACAGCCATGCGGATCAGCGGGTCGATGTCCTCGTCAGCGTGAAGATAGCGCTCCCAGTTGGTGAGGAAGTCGCGTAGCAGGTCGGCGCCTTCGGGCGGCGTGTAGATGACCTCGCCGGTGAAGGAGTTCTTGAGCTGGGTGCCGGGCGTCCTGCGGATGTCGATGTCCACGCCCTTGATGATGCTGCAGATTTCGATTGCCGTGCGTGCCGTCAGCGGGCGCGATTTCAGGGCATGGAAACCCGAATTCAGCGCAGACCGGTAGCGCAGTGCTTCCTTGGTCGCCGGATCGCCGCTGTCGTCGGCCTGGCTGGCTTCGCGGAAGAGAGCGTCGTTGGTGGTGACGATGTTTTCGATCTCGGAGCTGTCTCTCGCCTCGAGCAGCGGGATCGTGTTGATCAGCACGGACGGATCGGGGATCAGGTGACCGGCAAGTCGCAGCTCGGCCAGTGCGGCGCGGCTTTTCACGCATTGCTTGAGGACAGCCTTCGTCTCGACGTCCAACTTCGGGGGAAGGAGCGGCAGATCGTTGTAGGGGCGGTCAACGACTGGCTTGGTCATGGCCGGTGTCACTCATGTTCAGAATCGGTAGTTTGAAGAACATATAGCGGCTGACGTGTTCGGTTGATAGACAGATCGGGAGTTTTATGTTCATGATGCGGTATTTTTTGAACATATGATGTCGAATGGGTTCACGCGGTGAACATTATGGCATTGAAAATGTCTATTAATACGGATTTTGTGAACATATTGGTTGGAACATGTTCATGCCATCGACGAGTCACATCGTGTATGTTCACAAACCAAGCGCCCGTGAACATATTGAGCGCCATGGGCTGATCGATGCGGGGCGCCGCTGCTGAACCTGCCTTGACCGCTCCCGACCTTTGGGGCTCATTACCGCCGCATCCGCTGACATCGCAGACGAAGATGAGCCACCATGGCAACAGAACGTGAACGATACAACGCGCCCGTCTCCGAGAAACACTGGCAGAAGGTGTGGGACGCGGCAGAGCTGTTCAAGGCGCCCAACAAGGACAAGCGGCCCAAGTGCTATGTCCTGGAGATGTTCCCGTACCCGTCCGGGCGCATCCATATGGGGCACGTGCGCAACTACACGATGGGCGATGTCTTCGCCCGTTACAAGCGCGCCAGAGGCTTCAACGTCCTGCATCCCATGGGCTGGGATGCATTCGGCATGCCGGCCGAGAACGCTGCCATGGAGCGCAAGACGCATCCGGCGGCCTGGACCTATCAGAACATCGCTGCCATGCGGGCGCAGCTCAAATCGATGGGTCTGTCGCTTGACTGGTCGCGCGAGCTGGCGACCTGTGATGCCCTGTATTACCACCAGCAGCAGAAGCTGTTCCTCGACATGCTGGCGAAGGGGCTAGCCTATCGCGGCACCGGCAAGGTCAACTGGGACCCGGTCGATCAGACCGTGCTCGCCAATGAGCAGGTGATCGACGGCCGCGGATGGCGATCCGGCGTGCCGGTGGAAACCCGCGAAATGCCGGTCTGGTATTTCCGCATCACCAAGTATGCAGACGATCTTCTCGAGGCGCTCGACACGCTGGAGCGCTGGCCGGAGAAGGTGCGGCTGATGCAGGCGAAGTGGATCGGCCGTTCGGAAGGGCTGCTGATGAGCTACCGGCTTGCCGGCAAGCCGCTGCCCAAAGCCCGCAAGTGGCTGGAGCTGGAAGTCTTCACCACGCGTGCCGATACCATTTTCGGCGGCAGCTTTTGTGCGCTCTCGCCCGGTCATCCGCTGTCCCATGAGCTGGCCAAATCGAACCCGGAACTTCAGGCTTTCATCGATGAATGTGCGCGTGTGGGCACGTCCGAGGAAGACTTGGCGCGGGCGGAGAAGAAGGGTTTCGACACCGGGCTGACGGCGGTGCATCCGCTGATTCCGGGCCGCGAGCTCAAAGTGTATGTCGCCAACTTCGTGCTGATGGGATACGGCACGGGTGCGATCTTCGGCTGCCCGGCACACGACCAGAGGGACTTCGAGTTCGCCACCAAATACGGGCTGCCGATCACGCCGGTCGTGATTCCGGAGAGTGCAGATCCGGCGACATTCCAGCTTGCCGGCGAGGCCTATGACGGTCCCGGCCGGATTGCCAACTCCGGGTTCCTCGACGGCATGACCGTGGCTGCGGCCAAGGCGGAAGTCGCTTCCCGGATAGAGGCGCAGAAGAAGGGCAAGCGGAAAGTCATGTACCGGCTGCGCGACTGGGGCATATCCCGGCAGCGCTACTGGGGATGTCCGATCCCGGTGATCCATTGCGAACACTGCGGCGTGGTTCCGGTGCCGGAGAAGGATCTGCCGGTGACCCTGCCCGACGACGTGTCGTTCGACGTGCCCGGCAATCCGCTGCAGCGCCATCCGACCTGGAAACACGCTCACTGCCCGTCGTGCGGGAAGGCCGCGACGCGGGAGACGGACACGATGGACACGTTCGTCGACAGCTCCTGGTATTATGCGCGGTTCTGCTCACCCGATGCGCCGGTGCCGGTCGATGCCAAGGCGGCTGGCTACTGGCTGCCGGTGGACCAGTACATCGGCGGCATCGAGCACGCGATCCTGCACTTGCTCTATTCGCGTTTCTTCGCCCGCGCCATGGTGGCAACCAGGCATCTGAAAGTGAAGGAACCGTTTGCAGGGCTATTCACCCAGGGCATGGTGGTGCACGAGAC
>JBFWYV010000369.1:0-4156 GCA_050186055.1 Hyphomicrobiaceae bacterium
GTTTACATCGTCTGCTCTCCAAGCCCTGCCATGCGAAGTCGTCTTGTCGGATTCCCTATGTTGGGGTTCGAGGCTCGGTACTTCGCATGAAGTTCGACGGGATCGCGCGAAGGCCGATCTATCACTTAATCAATTATGTCAGCGATACTGTCGCCGGTTCTTCGCCTCGGCAGGCCGTTGTCCACCTGCCCACGCGGCGTGGGCCGCGGATGAACATTCCTCAATCAATGGCGAAGCAGTCTCGTTTGCTTCCGTTCGAAAATGAATCTCTGGTCGGCAGTGTAGATGCTCGACTGGAGGCCGCATCGTGGAAAATCAAGCATTACTGACAGAACGCACAGACAGCACGATTGTGCTTACGTTCAATCGTCCCGCCAAGCTCAATGCGCTCGACTATGACCTTATCGATGCGCTCGCGGCCGCATTGGACATTATCGAGAGAGATCCGCGGGTGCGTGCCGTCGTGCTGACCGGGGCCGGCGACAAGGCATTCAGTGCGGGTGCGGACATTGGCTGCTTTGCGCCGAGCGTGGAGGCTGGAGTCGAGGTCGCATTGCGAGACTTCGTGAGGAGAGGCCAGCGCCTGACAAGCCGCATCGAAACGTTTCCAAAGCCTGTGATCGCCGCCGTCAACGGCATCGCATTCGGCGGAGGGTGCGAGATCGTCGAGGCGGCACCGATCGCGATCGCCAGCGAGAACGCGCAGTTCGGCAAACCCGAGATCCGATTGGGCTTTCCTCCATCTTTCGGGGGGACCCAGCGGCTTCCTCGTCTGGTCGGCCGCAAGCGTGCGCTTCAGATGATCCTCACGGGCGAACCCATCGGTGCTCAAGACGCGCTCTCGATCGGTCTCGTCAACGCTGTCGTCGCGCAAAGGCGGCTCCGGGACGCCGCGCTCGAAACGGCACGCCGCATCGCCACCTACTCTCCTCTTGCGGTCACTGCATGTCTCGATAGCGTGACGCGCGGCCTCAACGTGTCCATCGACGAGGGGCTCGCGATTGAAGCTACGCAATTTGCCCGAATGGCGTCGACACAAGATATCCGGGACGGCATCAACTCGTTTCTGCGGCGGCGCTGAAGCACGATCGGCCAGCGCCAACATTCGCGTGAATTCCAGTTCATGACGATTGAATGATGGTCGCTTGGCTGTGCCGAGAGAGTCCTGCATTGCTGATCGATCTTCAGTGAACGGCGGGATCGGTGAATGATCAGGATATGCGGCACCGCGAAAAGGCCGAAGGCGGGCAGTCATCCGGAATCGCTTCGATCTCGGGAAACATGCGGCGAGTGGTGGCATAGGTTTCCGATCCTGGTGTGGGGGAAGGTCGGACTGTGGATCGACCGCTCCCTGCAGCGGCGGCAGCTTTCACAGATGAGCGATGCGGAGATCAAAGACATCGGGTTGACGCGCGCCGACGTCGTGAACGAAGCGAGAAAGCCGTTCTGGAGACCGTGAAATGATCGTCGGAAGGCAGGCGCTGGCGCTGCTTGCGGTCATATCCTCCGCCGTCCGTGTCGCGCGGGAAAGAGCTGTGGCGCGGCAGATGCTGCGGCTCGACGACGAACGTCTGGCGGATATCGGGTTAACCCGTCGCGACATTCAGCGTGCGATCGGCAGCATGAGGCCGTTCGCCGTTATGGATGCGGCGCGCGATCGCAATAGCGAGGGTCCGTATCGACGTCGATGTCGATCGTGTGGCTGATGGCGCGGGGCTGTCCATCATGATTATTTCTCTCTTCAGGGTGAGCAGCGTTCAGCCCGATCGCGGCGATCCCGTTGGTGCCGGAGCGTCGAGGCTTGTAAACTTCACCCATGAGATACCGTCTGCCGCCCCTCAATACGCTTCGCCTCTTCGAGGCGGCCGGTCGCCGGCTGAGTTTCAAGCTTGCGGCGAAGGAGCTCGACGTTACGCCGAGCGCGGTCAGCCATGGCGTCCAGACGCTGGAGGATTGGCTGGGGACGCCGCTTTTTCATCGCAGCCGCAAGGGACTCATAATGACGGCCGCGGGCGAGAAGTACCTGCCGGCCGTGACGGAAGCACTGAGCCAGCTTGCGAGCGCACCGGGCCGGATCAAACATGGTACGGATGCCGATCATCTGCATATCAGCGCTACGCCGACGTTCGGCTCGCGGTTCCTGCTGAGCCGCCTGCAGCGTTTTCAGGCGGTACATCCGAAAGTCATGATCTCCGTCGATACCGCGCACCGGCCGGTCGAGTTTCCTCGTGACGGCGCCCATCTTGCGATCAGGCTCGGCAGCGGTACCTGGGCCGGAGTCCTGTCCGAGAAGCTGCTGACGGAGACCCTTGTTCCAGTCTGCTCGCCGGGATTGCTGGACAGGCTGGGCAACAGCCCTTCGCTCAGTGATGCAACGATCATTCATGCGACGTCGATGGTGCAAGACTGGGAGGCGTGGGGCGCTGGCAGCGGACACGGTCCGATCGACTGCCGTCGCGCGATGAGCGTCGATACATCGCAAATCGCGATCGATGCGGCCATTGCCGGTCTTGGCATCGCGATTGCGCGCCGGCCTTTCGTGGACCCGGAGCTGGAAAGCGGTGCGCTGGTCCGCTTCGATCCGCGCGAGGTGCGATGCACACTGAGCTATTGGCTGGTGATGCCGCCGGAATCCCGCGCAAGGCCGGCGGTCCAGGCATTCTGCGCATGGCTCAAGGGTGAGATCGGGAGCTTGGCGTGCGAGGCGGACGACAGCTCGGGAGGGCACCGCGGGATCATGACCGATCCGGGCCGGTGACACAGGAAATAGCGTGTGGAGGAGACGGGATTGGCTTTCAGGTTGCCGCCTTTGACTGCCGTGAGAGAGTTCGAGGCCGCTGCGCGCCATCTCAGTTTCAAGGCGGCGGCGGAAGAGCTTCATGTGAGTCCAAGTGCAATCAGCCATGGCGTGCAGACGCTGGAAGCATGGCTGGGTGCGACGTTGTTCGAGCGGGATCCGCGCGGACTGTCTCTGACGGACGACGGGATGCGATTGTTCGAACCGGTCCGGCGGGCGTTCGAGGGACTGGCGCGTGCGACCGACGCGGTTCCCGGCCGGAAGGCAGAAGGTACGCTATCCGTCAGCGTCGCGCCAACGTTCGGCAGCCGCTGGCTTATTCCAAGGCTGGTGCGGTTCACGGAGCGTTATCCGGATATCACCGTGATGATGGATACCGAACGCACATACGTCGATCTGCCGTCAGCAGGCATTGATCTTGCCATCCGGATGGCCGGTCAGACCCAGCCAGGGGGAACCTGGCTCAGACTTGTCAGGGAATCATTCGTTCCGGTGTGCTCGCCTGCGTTTCTTGCCGGTGCGCGTGGAGCCTCCGCAACGGACATCCTGACGGCCGGTCCGCTCATTCACGTCACGTCCGTATCGGAGGATTGGAACTGGTGGTTCAGCCGGAACGGGCTGGCTCAGCCTGCAACGCCGCTGCTCAGCTTCGATACGATACATTTGGCGATCGACGCCGCCATCGGCGGCTTGGGGATCGCGCTCGGGCGCAAGCCGATCATCGATGGCGATGTTGCTGCCGGCCGATTGGTCCAGATCGGGGGGTCGCCACGCATCGGCTCGACCTGCTACTGGCTGGTTGGAGAGGAGGGCACGTTCAGGCGGGCGGAGGCAAAGCTGTTCAGGAGTTGGCTGATCGAGGAGTTGCAGCGTACCTCATGACGATGGCCGGGCGCGAAGAACCGAACTGCGTGAAGCGTGCAACAAGGGCTTTGTCGCTGATGGTCTCGAGAAGGTCTTGCCGCAGGATATCAGCGCGTGGCGGACATCAGCGCCTTGTCGAAGTTTTTGCGGTCCCAGATCTGGACTTCTCCCGTCAGCGGCAGACGATCGTTGACGTATGAGCCTACGACCGCAACCTTCTCCGGCGTGGCTGCCATGTTGGTCACGAATTTCATGGGTACGCGCAGGACGCGCGGAGGTTTGCCTTTCTCGAGCGCGATGACGCGGCCGGCTCCATAGATCGCGATCAGCAGACTGCCGTCGTTGCGTATCTCGATACCGTCGGGGCCGGTCTCGGGATATTCGATCCCCCAGTCCCGCAACTGGCGTGAAACGTCGAGGATCACGCGCTTGCTCTGGATCTGGAGCGTTTTGCCGACAGAGAACTCCCACACTTTGTGAGCGAGATGCTCGGAC
>JBFWYV010000370.1:0-2187 GCA_050186055.1 Hyphomicrobiaceae bacterium
TCACCCGAGAACAGCATGCGCGTGCCTCCCGCAAAGAGCTCGACTGAGGCTGATCCCAGGATATGGCCAGCGTTCCAGAGACGGGCCTGGAAGCCGGGCGACGGTTCGAACTGTTCCTCGAGGTCGCCCGGCCGGGTGAGCTCGATCGCCTACTCCGCATCGACTGACATGTAGAGTGGCCGGACGGCCGGCTCGTCGGCGCGATCGGCTCTTCGGTTCCTTCGTTCCGCCTCATATTCCTGGATTCGCGCCCCATCTGGCAGCATGATCGAAAGCAGATCGGCCGTCGCCGCGGTACACCAGATCTTGCCTCGGAAGCCCTCGGCGGCGAGCCGCGGAAGCAGGCCGCTGTGGTCCATATGTGCGTGGGTCAGAAGAACCGCATCGATTTTTCGTGGATCGAACGCGAACGGCTCGCGATTTAGCGCCTCGACCGTTCGGGGGCCCTGAAACAGACCGCAATCGACCAGCACATGGCGGCGTCCGAACGCCACTTCGAAGCACGACCCGGTGACGGTCCGGGCGGCGCCGTGGATAATGAGCGTTGGCGCGATCACGCGGTGGCCGGCGACGCCAGCATTTCGCTCTGACGCTCGGGAACGACGAGCACATCATGGGGACACCAGAACATGGTGTCGACCGCATGGCTGCCCAGGAGGGCCGCGCCGCGCCGCGTTCCGATCACGACCAGATTTGGCGACAGTCTTTTGGCTTCCCGCATGATGAGACCTAGCGCATCACCCGGCTCGACGACCGCGTGCGTGGTGGCTGTCAGCCGCGACCCGGACTGCCGGGCTGCGGCTGCTCCGTCGATCAGACTTGCGAGCTCGCGCTGCTGCCGCTCCCCTTCCTTGTCGAGCACGGCCTGCCCGGCCAGCGTTTGACGCAGCGAAGGGGAGAATGCGTGAACAGCGAAGAGCTCCGAAGCGGGCGCAACGTCGAGCGCCGCGCCCAGAATCCGACCGGCGACGAGCGGGTCATCGACCGCGATCAGTGCCCGGGAATAGGGCTCGGAGATGTCGTTCTGCACGATCAGGACCGGTTGATCCGCGTGCCGCACGACATGTGTGCCCGTCGTCCCGAACAGCACGTCGCGGAAGCGAGGCACGCCATGAGCGCCCAAGACGATCAGATCTGCATTGATAAGCTCAGCCGCCGCCAGGATCGCATCTGCGGGCTTTGCGGACGAAACCCGCGCAGAAATGTCGATCGGACAAGCGGCAATTTTCGCGGCAATAGCCTGTGCCTCGCTCACGATCCTGCCGCGCGTCGCGGGCGAGAGACCCGAGCCATCGGCTTCCGGGGCGGCGTGGATAACGCGGAGGCGAGCGCCGGACGCCGCTGACAGCTGAATGGCACGCTCCAGCGCATTAGCCGAACGTCGACCGCGGTCTGTGGCGACAAGAATGCGTTTCATCGCGTCACTCCTGGCACTGCCGATTGCGAGCGAAAATCAGCGTGCGACGGTGAGACGACATGCGGTATACGCAATGATCCGTACTCAAAACCGGCCGATCGCTCGGATTTCCACCTCTGCGGAGGCGTGCTCACAACAAAGCGGTCGCGATCGGAATCAATAGCCCGACGGCCACACCGCCCAAAGTCGCGGTTCCGGGCAATGCGCGCCGCCAGCCGGCGATCGTCAGGAACAAGGCCAGCTTGAACACCGTATTGAAGAGAGTCGGCGCGGCGAGCGCAAGCGCCGCAACTGGAACCGCAAGTGTCCCCGCCGGCAGGGTTCCCACGGCCGCAATTGCGGCATCGATATCCGCGAGGCCGCCGATTGCGATCATGATGGCGCCGCTCTCTCCGCCCCAGCGCGATTGGGCCCATGCAGCGCAGACCGAGAGGACAGCGACGGTCGCCGCAAAGAGCAAAGCAAGCCCCAGGCCGGGAGGGCGCGCCTTGCTTGCCCCTGGGACCGCATCGCTGTTTCGCCCCAGATAAAGCAACAGCGCCGATGTAAATATTGAGACCAGCAGCCCCGGCAGCACGAGCGCAGCGAAGGAAGCGAAGGCGAACGGCGCGAGCACCCCGACCAAAAGAAGGGAGCGGGCGAGCATGATCGACGAAGCAATCCCGACAGCTGTCGCCGCTGCAAGCCCGGAGACGCCGTCGCGCGCCCGACGCGCCGCATCGACCGTGACAGCGGTAGAGGAGACGACGGCGCCCACTGCCCCGGCCAGC
>JBFWYV010000370.1:2197-4141 GCA_050186055.1 Hyphomicrobiaceae bacterium
GCGCCGCTCGCCCAGCCATCGGCCGAGAAAGTAGCCCAGGAAAGAGATCGACCCCGTGATCACGACTACCGTCCAGAGCCGGAAGGGGTTCAGGGTCCCGAAAGGTCCCATGTCTGCATCTGGCAGAAGCGGCAGCACGATGAAGACGACCAGGACGAGACGCAGTAACGCCTTGAGGTCTCCCGCACTGGTTGCCTGAATGGCGCGGTGCAGCGGCTCCCGCGAGGCAAGCAGGATTACGGTTGCGCCAGCACCGACCGACGCAAGCGCCATCTCGCCCGCCGTCGCCATTGCGCCCAAGGCAAGCGTCAGCACGCCAGCGAGCGTCGACGTCGCGCTGACATTGCCGTCGCGCCGCATGTCGACGCGGTAGCCCAGCAGGAGCGCTCCCAGGGCGCCAGCCACCAGAATTGCCGCGAGGAGCGCGGTCTGACTGTCTGATTGCACGCCGAAACCGGCCAGGCCGCCGATGAGACCGAGCAGCGCGAAAGTCCGGATCCCGGCAACGCGCCGACCTTGCTGTTCAGTGCGCATCTGCCAACCGCGCTCGACGCCCAGCAGCAGTCCGATCGCGAGTGCAAGCGCCAGGCGCGGAAGCCAAGGATCTTGGGACGTTATCATTGCTCGGCGATACCGGGCGCGAGTTCATGCCTGCACTAGGTAGAGCTACTGAGACGCTCCTGTCGTCAAACCGCCCGGCGCAACCGAGCATGCTCCGCTCCGCGGCGCTCGAAGCCTGCATGAGGTCGCCGCGTGACCCCCGTGATTCCCCTGCCCTCTCTGCGTCCAGCGGAGACCAGTCCGCATTAGACTGACGGCACCAGCGCGTCGGTGAATCGCCGCAGCCACCACATCACATCTTCCCGCCGAACTCCTTCGGCGAGCGCCTGCCATCGCGCCTTGCGCTCATCGAGTGGCATGGCGAGCGCCTTGGAAATCGCGTCCGAAATTTCCTCGGCGCTGTGTGGATTCACGATGAGAGCCTCGTCCATCTGCTCGGCGGCGCCGGCAAAACGCGACAGAATGAGCACGCCGGGGCGCTCGGGATTCTGTGCAGCCACATATTCCTTCGCGACGAGGTTCATCCCGTCACGAAGCGGCGTCACCAATCCAATGCGGCTCGCGCGATAGACTCCTGCGAGCACGTCCCGCGAATAACCCTGATTGTCATAGCGGATCGGCACCCAGTCCAGCCCCGCGTGCGCGCCGTTGATCCGTCCCGCCAATCCCTCAAGTGAGTTGCGAATCCGCTGGTAGCTTTCAACCGAACCACGGGATGGCGGCGCGATCTGCAGCAGCACGACCTCCTTGCGCTCGGTCGGATGCTCGTCGAGGAAGCGTTCATAACCCAGGAAGCGCTCCTCCAGTCCCTTGGAGTAATCGAGCCGATCGACCCCGACGATCAGGGCGCGGCCAACCAGACTGGCGCGTACCCGCTCATAGGTCTCGCGCGCTGTGTCACTCTCTGCGAGTTCTGCAAACTCCTTCGCATCGATGCCAACGGGACAGGCCATGAGTCGAACTTGTCGCTCGCCGATCGTGAGCAGACCGGTTTTGTCCAGCCGCCCGCCCAGATCATCGCGGGCATAGTCGTTGAAAGACTGCAGCCACTCGTCGGTATGGAATCCGATCACGTCATAAGCGAGCAGCGACTCCACCAGTTTGCGTGCTTCGGGCAGCGTCGTCAGCAGCCGCCGCGGTGGCCATGGGATGTGAAGAAAGAAGCCGATCCGGTTCCGGATCCCGCGCTTGCGCAGCTCCGCGCCAAGCGGAAACATATGGTAATCCTGAACCCAAATGATGTCGTCCTGCTCGATCAGCGGCAGGACGGTATCGGCAAAGCGTTCGTTCGCCCGCTGGTAGCCGCCAGCAAAATCGCGCTCATATTCGGCCAGATCGATCCGGTAGTGGAATAATGGCCACAGAGTCCGGTTGGCATAGCCG
>JBFWYV010000371.1:0-4125 GCA_050186055.1 Hyphomicrobiaceae bacterium
GGCGTGATCTCCAGCTTCGGACCGCCGCGGCGCCCCACGAACCGACCCGGAGTGTGGAAATACCGTTCGGTGAACTCCACCTGGGCCAGCGCCCTCGAGGTGACGATATGGCCGGCGATGACAGCGTCCGCCTGCCGGCGGTTGAGGGCGGCGAACAAGTCCTCCCACGGCCGGGAGGAGATATCGCAGGAGACGTTCAGATCCAGGCAGATCGCACGCGCGAGATCGACGTTGAACCCGTTCAGCACACCTTCCTCGTCGAGATAGTTGAACGGAGGGAAGTCGTTGGTCGTCAGGAACCGCAACACGGTTCGCCGGGGCGGCGCCGTCTCATCGCCCCGGGTCTGGGCAAAGACACCTCCGGCCGCAGCAGCGACTGCCAGCAGCGCGAGCGACAGCGTCAGCGCGGCCAGCATCGGAGACGCCCAGGCATGCAGCCGCGTGACGTATGGAGCCCGGCACACCGTCGGCGCGCGGCGTGCCATTGCCGATGCGGTGCTGTTGTCGACGTGCTCGCCCACTGGTCCCGCCTGTCCAAGCGCACGGTTGCCACCGAAGAGGACCGTCGCCGTTGCGTCGGTCGTCCGGCCTCTGCGTTATCCGACTAGCGCGTCGCTTCGGCAGAATCTAGTCTCGCGCCGACCGAAACAGTGCACCGGATGTCTCAGGCGACGTTCGTATTGCGATCGCAGCCGCTCCGTGCGCGCGATGTGTTGTGGGGGCAATGGAGACCGGCGGCGGGGAGTTCGCAACGCCCGGGCGCGGAAGCGTGCCGTTCGGCACCGGTTCCGCAGCGCAGGAGTATGCCTTTCTGGTTGGCCGCCTGATCGACGCCGAAACCTTGCAATCGGCAACGGCGGCCGCGGCGCAGTCGGGCTCCACGCCTCTGCAGGAAATGCTTGCCCGCGGCTGGCTGTCGCCAGGCGACTATGTCCACGCCCTGTCGGAACAGCTCAAGCCGGCCGGGCCCGATACGGTCGTCCGCGGCACCGTCGCCATCGATGCGACAGCCGCCGGTCCCGGCGAGACCGCAGCGCAGGCTCAGATGGCGGCCGCCATCGGCCTCGCTCCCTTGCTGGTCGCGGGCGCCGACATGGCTTGGCTCGAAACCGACGAAACGCGCCGGGCCCGGGCCGCGGAAGCGACCGACCGGCTGCAACGCATCCGGCCAGACCTGTCAGCCCGAAGCGCACACGCCAACTGGCAACTGCTCCTGGCCCCTGCCGCCATCGGACTGGCATGCGGCGGTGCAATCGTCGCCCCCGAGACTGCGATTCCCCTGCTCGCCGGACTTGTTACCTTCCCATTCCTTGCAGTAGTCGGCCTCCGCATCATCGTGCTGGTCCTGTTGTTCGCCGGCATTTTCGCCAGACCGCACCGACGGCGCCAGCGGCGGCTCGCGGATACCGCTCTGCCCGTCTACTCCATCCTGGTCCCGCTTTATCAGGAAGCCGAGGTTCTGCCCGACCTGATCGGCGCCATCGCCCGCCTCGACTACCCGCCTGCGAAACTCGACGTGATCCTGATACTGGAAACCTCCGACGCGGCAACGCAGGCCGCGCTGAGGCAACTCGAGCTGCCGCCGTTCGTACGCGCGCTGCTCGTGCCGCAGGTGGGTCCGCGAACCAAACCGAAGGCCCTGAACTACGCCATGCAGTTCGTGCGCGGAGAGTTCGTGGTGGTCTATGACGCCGAGGATGAACCCGACCCCGGCCAGTTACGCCGTGCGCTCGCGGCATTCGCCGCCGGTCCGCGCGACCTCGCGTGCATCCAGGCCCGCCTCAACATCTATAATGCAGGCAGCGCTCTTATTGCGCGTCAGTTCACCCTCGAATATTGCGCATTGTTCGATGCGCTGCTGCCCGCGCTGGCCCGCATGCGTTTGCCGGTGCTGCTGGGAGGAACGTCCAACCATTTTCCGCGCCACGTCCTGGAGCGGCTGCTGCTCTGGGACGCCCACAACGTGACCGAGGACGCCGACCTGGGCATCCGGCTGGCGCGTGCGGGCTGGCGTGTCGACGTCATAAGCTCGACCACCTACGAGGAAGCGCCGACGCGCATCCCGGTCTGGATCCGGCAGCGCACACGCTGGCTGAAAGGCTTCATCCAGACCTGGCTCGTCCACATGCGGCGGCCACACCGGCTCCTGCGCGACCTCGGCACCGTCGGCTTCATCGGATTTCATGCCTATCTTGGCGGCGTCGTCGTCTCGGCGCTGCTGCATCCGTTGTTCATGCTGCTGGTCGCCCTGGCAATTGCCGACGGCAACCTCTTCCGCAACCAGCCGTCGTGGGTCGGGACGACGATCGTCTCCGTGGCCCTGTTCAACCTGGCGGCCGGCTATCTCAGCGGCATGGCCCTGTGCGCGATAGCGGCCCTGCGCCGGGGCATGCCCGGCACGGCGCTGCACGTTCTGCTGATCCCGGTCTATTGGCTGCTGATCTCGTTTGCCGCCTGGCGTGCACTCATGCAACTGTGGCGCGATCCCTATCTGTGGGAAAAGACCCCGCACACGTCCCGCCGCCGAACGCACGGGCCCCCCGGAATGGCCCGGCGCAGCTACACCGGCCGCACGGAGGCATGAACCGGACGGGACCGCGGCAATGGAGGGCAGCCCAGCGTTTCTTGCACTTGCGGCCGGCCTGACACTCTGCCATAGGCGCAGCCGATGAGGCGATCGAGGGATCCGTTCGACTTGCACATCATCTACGTCTACTGGCACGCGGCGGACGAAGCGGTGGAGTCGGGCTGGCGGCGTGTGACCCGCATCGCCCTGACGCCGCCGTTGCGCAACTACATCGCCGCGCGCGTCCTGGAGATGACCTCGAAATGGATCTTCCGGGTCACCACGCCGATGGTTGTCTGGCAGCTCACCCACGACGAGCGCATGCTGGCCGCGTCGCTCGCCTGTCTGCTTCTTCCCGGCCTGGTGACTGAGCTTGTCGGCGGCATCGTCGCCGACAGCTACGACCGCCGGACGATCATGATCTCGTCGTGTCTCGGCTCTGTCGTCTGCAATCTGGCGATCGCCGCAATCTCACTCGCCGGCGCGCTCAGCATCGAGTTGTTGCTTGGGCTCACCGTTGTCTATGGCGGCATAAACTCGGTCTCGAACGCCTCAACCAAAACCATCATCACGGCTTTCGTGCGGAAAGAGGACCTTGCAACCGCCGTCTCACTCAACACGGTTGTGTTCAATGTCGCCGGCTTCATCGGCCCTGCCGTTGCAGCCGGCTTGATCTACACGATGGGAAATGCCGCCGCCTATATCGCAAGCGCAATGCTGTCTTTGGGTTTCGTCGCGCTGCTGACGCGCATCCGGACGCCGGACAACGACAATTCCGGACACCACGGCAGCTTTCTCGCGGCGCTTCGCGACGGCTTCTTTCATGTCATCGCCGTGCGCCTGCTGCTGCTCGTGTTCGTGTTCCACATCGCTTCTATCGGGCTGACCCGGCCGTTCCTCGAATTCGTGCCCGCAATCGTGCATCATTCGTTTGCCGGAGGGCCGAGGGAAGCCGGCTTTCTTTTCTCCGCCTTCGGGTTCGGCTCGATCTGCGGCGGTCTCTGGCTCGCCAGCAGCCAGACGCGCACGACCAGACTGGCGGCTATCGCGCTCGGAGCGATGCCGATCTTCGCAGGTGCGCTCCTCGGGCTGGCCCTCAGTCCCTCGCTGCCGTTGGCCGTCGTCTTCGCCTTCGCCGCCGGATTCGGCATGATCACGCGCGGCGGCGCCATCCAGAGCATGATGCAATTGGAGAGCCATCCGGCCTATCGCGGACGGGTCATGGCGCTGCACGGCGTCATGTTCGAGATCGGCGCCATGGCCGGTGCGCTGTTCATCGGCGAGATGGCGAGGGCGGTAAACCTCACGGTCGCACTGTCGGCGTGCGTCGGCATGCTGCTGCTGCTGTGGGTGTCGATCAGGAAACCGCTCTCGCGCGCCGCGCTCTTGCGCCAGAACAGCGTGCCGCCGCCAGGAACCTGAAACTCCAACCTGATCCAGGACGCACGATGGCGCGATCCAAGGGCCATCCCGCGCCAGCCGATTGACGCCGGCGGCAGGCGGGCCAATGTTGTGGGTGAGATCAACCACGCGCGCCCACGGAGACCGCCATGCGCTAT
>JBFWYV010000372.1:0-4117 GCA_050186055.1 Hyphomicrobiaceae bacterium
CCGCGTGCTGCCATGGCGAATGTGTTCCTGCCGTCGTGTCCTGCCTATCCCGTTCAGAGTGAACGGGAGCGGCAGCCCGGGCAAGTGTCCTCACAGCCGCCTTTTCTGGCAGGGCGCCGGAGGATCGGGCGACGGCCGCCAGGGTGGTCAGCGCTGCTGGTTGGATGCTTCCTGCGGGTCGGCGAGCCGGATCGTCCAATCCTTGGCGGTGCCGGTGTCGACCTCGAAGAACCCAGTCGGCCTGTGACCGCGCCGCTCGCAATCCTTGATGTCGCGAATCCAGAACGATTTGTCGGTCGTGCACATGATGTTGGTGCCGGCCCATTCGCCGCCGCGGTCGTAGTCGATGGCATGAACATAAATGAAGCGGCTGGGTACGCCGCCGCGCAACAGCGTTTCGCAGCTCTGGGAGGCAATCGTCCACCAGCCTTCGGTGGCCCAGCCCTTGGAGTCCTGATAGCCGATCGCGACGCCGATCCGGCTCGATGTCGCATTGCACAGCCTGAGGTCGGCACGAGCCGGCTCGGCGCGGGCCGACAGGAAGGCCGCACTCAATGCGCCGGCTAGAATTCCACGACCTATCAGGCGCCCGCCACGCCGCGAAATGCCCCCGAGCATGTTTCCATTGCCCCCAATGGATGAGTACTGAACAAGATCGTGTGATACCCGTGTCCTGGAGTACCGCGCCCCTCTGCCGCAGCCGCCGTTTCTCACGGATCGATCAAGATCGCGCGGAAGTCGTTGACGTTGGTCTGCGTCGGTCCTGTGAAGACGAGATCGTCGATCGCCGCGAAGAATGCGGTCGCATCGTTGTTGGCGAGGAAGATGGCGGGATTGCGATGGGCGCCTGCTCGCTCCAGCGTATCGGGATGGACAAAGGCTCCGGCGGGATCGGCTGGCTGTCCCTTGCCGCCGTCGATGCCGTCCGTATCGGCCGCAATCGCATGAATGCCCGGATGGCCGGCGAGCGCATCAGCCAGCGCCAACGCATATTCCTGATTGGGGCCGCCGGTTCCGTTGCCGCGTACGGTTACGGTCAGCTCGCCGCCTGAAATCAAGACTGTGCGGCGGCCCTGCCGGCAGATGCCGATTGCCGTCCGCGCATGATCCGCCGCGACCTCGCGCGCCTCTCCCTCCAGCGCGTCGCCCATCAATTCGACGTGGCAGCCGGACCGGCGGGCGATTTCGGCGGCCGCACGCAGCGCCATGCCGGGAGTGGCGACGACTCGATACAGGCTGTTGATAAGTTCAGGCGCGCCGGGCTTGGGCGTCTCGTTCGCGGGGTCCGCCAATGCGCGCGTGACAGCGTCGGGGACGTCGATCTTGCGACGGCTGAGGATGGCGGCGGCCTCCATGAGTGTCGACGGGTCCGCGACTGTCGGGCCTGAGCCGATGACGGCCGGATCGTCGGCGGGGACGTCGGAGATTGCGAGGGTAAGGACTTGAGCCGGCGATGCGACGGCTGCGAGCCGACCGCCTTTGATCCGCGACAGGTGCTTTCTGACGCAATTGATTTCGGAGATCGGCGCGCCTGAGCGCAGCAGCTGACGGGTGACGGCCTGCTTCTGCGTCAGGTCCAGCCCAGCGACCGGTGCGGTCCACAGCGCCGATGCTCCGCCGGACAGGAGACACAGAACGAGATCGCCGGCGGCGGCATCCGCTGCCAGGTGCAAGGCACGCGTTGCGGCAGCCGAGCTTGCGGCGTCGGGTATCGGATGTCCTGCCTCGTCGACGTCTATGATCGTCGTTGGCAGGCGCGCGCCGTATCGAGTGACGACAGCGCCGCGGATGCGATTGGCAAAGCCATCGGCGACGAAGCGTGACTCGGCGGCGAGCGCCATCGCAGCCGCCGCCTTTCCGGCGCCGACGACGACGATCTTCCCGCGGTCCGGAGGGGCCGGCAATGCCGGAGGGATGCATTGGCTCGGCTGTGCGGCCTTGATGGCTGCTTCAAGCATGCGCCGGAGCAGGCTGCGTTGCTCCTGAGAGCGGGTCACGGGATTCGAGCTCCGGATCTACGACGGTATATCAAGCAGGTTCGCCGGGACGGACCAATGCTGCGAACCGGCAGAACTTTCAGGGACATGACGGCCACTTTCATGCCGTGATCTGCGGCCAGATTGAATTTGGTGGCAAGCATATGCGTGCGGGCGTGTTGCGCTCAAGCCCGTGGCGGACTATCAACGCCGGGCGACGGCAGGCAATGCAGTGGCGCCAATTTGCAATCTGGGGCCGGCGGGGGCGCCCAAACCAGCGGCTGCAGGGCACGTTTGGGTATGAGTAGCGATCCCACGAACACCGAAGCGACTGCCGATAATCTCGACGTCATCCGCGAACTCCTGCGGAAGCTGGAGGAAGTGGCGGCGGCCGATGCGTCGGCGACCAACAGAGATAGTGGCGACGACTGGTCGCGCACGGCAGGCGAAAGCGCTGTCCTTTCAGCGGTTGCCGATGTGGCGAGCGACACCGACGCGCCTTCGGCGTTGAAGCCGGATGAACCGGTTGAGGTAGAAGCCGAGACCATTGCGCCGATTGGAGCGCAAGCGACACGGCCATCGCTCCGGGAACAGCTTGCTGCGGCCGGTGACATCAAGCCGGTGCATGAAAAGGGTTTGACGACCCTGCAGCGCGGCAGCGCCCTGGCTCAGCTCGATGTGCCGAGCTTTCCGGAAATCAAACTGCAATCGCACGATCTCGCGATGCGTCCGGATACCTTCCACCAGCTCGAAGTTGCCGCAGGCGAAGAGCGCCGCGGTCCGGCGCGGATCGTTGCTTTCGTCTCTTTCATGCTGGGCGCAGCCACGGCCGTCAGCCTGATCGCATTCATGGATCCGATCAAGCATGCGGTTCGTGCCGCCGTCGACCACGCGCGCGTGATGACAGTCGATGCGAATGTGCGCAGCAGCGCTGCGCAAGGCACAATACCGGGGCACGCCGACAAGGCGGATACCATCGCCGAGGCGTCCGACGGCGGGGCAGACCCGCCGGCAGGGAAAGCAGCCTCCACAACGATCGCAGCCGCAGTGGCATCAGCGTCTGCCGTCAATTCGGTGGCTGCTGCGGGTTCGGCCGCGCCTTCTGTTTCCGGCTCAGGTGATGGCGCCGCCAGTGTGAAGGCGCCTTTGAACGATGAAGGTTCGCCGAGCGAGAGCGCAACCGCCGGGGTGGACCGCGACGACAGGCGTTCGCAGCGTGCAGCAAGCGCGGTTTCTCCGATCGGTTCTCTGCCCGGCGACAGCGGCGGAATAGCCAAAGTAGGACCGGAGACGTCTTCGTCACCGGCTGCAACCGTATCGCCGCATCCCGATCGGCCTGGGAGTGCTGCCGCTGCCGTGCCTGCGGGCGAGACCCCGAAGCCGAAAGAGACGAAAGCCGATGTCGCCAAGACGGACGTCGAGGCAAAGCCCGCGAACCCGGTGGCGTCGGTCCACGATACCGGCAAGACCGCAAAGGCCGGCAGTCCGGCGGATGCGACCCCGGCCAAGGCTGTAGCAAACAAAGCTCCCGCAGTCCGTGTTGCGCCACAGGCAGCCGTCAAGGACAAGCCGGCAACGTCTTCGCCGGTAATGCAGGCTCGTCCCAATACTCGTCCGTCAGCCGTGGCGCAGGGCGCGGCGATTGCGTCCGCCAATGCTCAGCCCGCTGTTCAGCCCGGATCGCAGCCGGTTGCCGCCGAAGCGGTCCCGCCTCCGTCGTCGAATATCACGCGCGGGAAAGGCCGGCTTGCGAAGGCGGAACAGCGATTGACGATGCCCGCTCATCTCACGGTCAGCGCTGGCCGCAGATCTGCGCTGGGGCTGCAGCTCAATCCGATGCCGAAGGAGAGCGACCAGCTTCTGATCATCTTGCGCGGCGTGCCCGAGACGCTCAGTCTTTCGAAGGGCAGTGCACTGGGCAACGAGATCTGGCTGCTTCCCGCGCACGAGGCCCATGACATCATCGTCAACGCGGCGGGGCCATTGGATAAGCCGGCTGCCGTAGAGGTCCAGCTCGTATCGCTCGGCGGAGAGATCGTGGCCCGCTCTCACGTCAGCATCGAGGCGGGCGAGAAAACGCCGGGTGCCTTCGGCGCGACACGCATTGCGACCCCGCCCGCGATGGCAACAAGCCGCCTGCT
>JBFWYV010000373.1:0-4104 GCA_050186055.1 Hyphomicrobiaceae bacterium
GGTGCCGTTGCCGGCGATCTTTTGGACGGCGTCAATCAGTTCTGAATCGAATATTCTGCCGTAATCCGGGCCTGTTACCGCTCGAAGCTCCAGGCGGCCGTTCTCGACCTCCAGCGTCTTGACCTGTTCGGCGCGATGCGTGGAAAGGCCATACTGCAGATTGATGCCGGCGAGCGCGGCTGGCAGCTGACGCAGATAAGTCGCAGGCGCACCGACCAGGCTGGCGAGCTGACCAAAGCTCCAGTGCGTCGGCGCGACCGGCGCGTGGGCATCGGGCAGCATCAACGTCAGCCGTTCCGGATTGTCTCGGGATGCTTCGACCCGGATCGCTTCGCTTTCGACGATCCGGGTCTTGCTGCGTTCGGACCGCCGCTTCACCGAATTGTTGAGGTCGGTGAGCGACAGGAAGCGCTCGTCGTCCGGCCGATTGAACCATTCCGACGACACGCGACCGATGCGCTGGCCGCGGCTGACATCGACCTTGTAGCCGTTGGACACGCTGCGCGCCGGTACCTGGATTTCCATATGCGTCATGATCGTTCTCCGCAACGGGCGCCGGGAGCCTCTCTCCTGGCCTCGGCCCGCCACCGCGTCCCGGCCTCCCCTCTCCCTCTGCCCGTGCAAGCTCGCCCGCGAAGCGCTCAGACGCCGCGGCAGCGTTCGCATCTCGACTGTTCAAGGTTGCGTCGCCGCCGAAACCGTGAATCAATGAAAGACAGGGGATGCGGCGGCGTCCGGAGCGATGGAGGCGATGCGACGATTCAAACTTGCTGAGAAAGTGATCGAAGAAACGGCGCCGGACCTTCAGGCCGTGTTAGCCGATGCTTACCGTAAGCGCATTCGACCGCTCTGCCTGTGCAAAGAGCCCGGGCTCGCGATGTATATCGCCCAGGTCGGAGAGCAATACATTGTCAAACGCATGCCGATGTCAGGTGGCGGGCACGATCCGGCGTGTCCATCCTACGAGCCGCCCGACGAACTGTCCGGTCTCGGCATGTTGATGGGCAGCGCAATCCAGGTCGATCCGGAGAGCGGGATGTCGGCACTGAAAGTCGCTTTCAGTCTGACGAAAATCGGCACGCGCGTGGCGCCGACCGTTGGGACCAACACCAGCGACACCATCGCCGGCGAGGCAAAAAGGCTCTCGTTGCGTAGCGTGCTTCACTATCTCTGGCACCAGGCCGAGCTTAACGCCTGGACCTCACGGTGGGCTGGCAAGCGTCACTGGTGGAATATTCGCTGGCATTTGATCGAGGCTGCCGGCCAGATGACGGTGAAGGGCGGGCCGCTCAGTGAAATTCTTTTTGTGCCTGAACCGTTCCGGGCGGCCGACAAGACCGCGATCGTGCAACGCCGTACTGCTGCGCTTATTCCGGCACTTCCGCCGAAGGGCGCGCCACGGAAATTGATGATCCTGGTGGGCGAGGTCAAGGATTTTGCTCCGACGCGCAGCGGTCACCGATTGATCGTCAAGCACATGCCGGACTTTCCGCTGCTGCTGGACGAAAGCTTGTATTCGCGTCTGAAGGGTCGCTTCGAGAACGAGCTGGCGCTGTGGGACGCGGACGAGGCTTCTCACCTGATGGCGATCGCGACGTTCGGGCTGACGCCGGCCGGCCTTGCGGTCGTCGAGGACATGGCGCTGATGGTCGTCGCCGAGAACTGGGTGCCGTACGACTCCGCGCACGAGAAGAGGTTGGTGGATACCCTGGCCAAGCTGCGTGACCGCAGCGTCAAAGGGTTGCGCTACAATTTGTCAGCAGCAACACCTACGGCCTCTGCAATGCTCCAGCGTCAATCGCAACCGGTCGCACTTTATGTGGTTCCGCCTTCAGCGGACGACGCATACGAAGAGGCGCTGGAGGAATTGATCTCGTCGCGACCGGAAATCGGCGCCTGGATCTGGCGCACGGCAGAGGGCGAGATCCCTCCCCTGCCCTTTCGATGAGCATAGCGCATTCGGCTTTGATAGTTCGCACGTGCGATGTTCCCTCAGGAAGGTCTGTGCGACCAGCCGCTTCGACGACCCGAATGTGCAGATAGGCCTCGGCGCCATCCGGCAGTTTCACGAAACCAAAACCCTTGTCGGCGTTGAAGCAGAGTACTTCGGCCTCGAAAACAGCTGGAGCAGCGGCTGGCGCCTCCTGAAAGTAGCCGGGCTCGGGAGGCTGCTCGAAAAAACCATCGTCCGCGGCATTGCCTCGACTTTTTCCGCGTCGTTCGCGATGATCTCTGTATTTGCCCATGTCGTCCTGGCCCGGATCGAGAGTGCACCACACCCTTCCGTAAGGTAATCTCCGTCGAGCGACGCAACCGTGTCAAATGACGATTTGCTCACGAACTCGGGGGCAGCGGCGGCCGTGGTCGGCAGAGCACATTGCGTCCTCCATCAGCCGGCCCTCCGTTCCGGCGCCGACGAATTGGCCTTGAAGGCTGCCATAAGCATTGGTCCGACGGAAAACTGCCCTGCCCTCGCCTTCTCGGTCAACGCCCGCAGGTACCCACCGGCCGAGTTGATATGCTGAGCGCGCTGCAGAATGCAGGCGACGACGATCGCCGCGGTTTCCGGCCCCATGACGTGGCATGCATCCTCGTAGGCCGACGGCGAGACCCCGAGGTAGCCCCTCACCTGGGCGGCGGTTGCCATCAAATCGCGCCAGTTGGAGATTCCGGCGGCGGCGTAATCAGCAATATCGGGGCAGGCTTTCAGCACAAGCCCAAGGTGATACGCCTTTGGCGGCCCCTGCGGTTCTCGTCTAGGCTCGGCCGACCCCCTGGCTTTCTCGAAAGCGGGTTCAAATTCAAGATGGGACTCGGGCTTTGAATCAGATTGCTGCCGCTCATTCTGAGACTCATTGGCGCTCGGATTCGTAACATTCATGAATTTATTCAATGCGATGTCGACTTCGTCACGGATCTGATCGAGCTCAGCCGCGAACGGCTCCAGGTCGATGATGCTCGCTTTCCGCGGGAGTTGATCCACCACCAGCCTGAAACGGCTCCAAAGGGCTTGCCAGGCACCCGCTGCGCCCTCCTCGATTGCCGCATCGATCAGCTTGGCGATGTCGCGGCGCTGCAGTGTGATGCGCTCGCGCATGAGCTTCAGTGCGCGGTTGTCCGCACGCACGCGCTCGGCCGCCTGGTGGAACTCTTCGGCACGGGCGAGCAAAGGCGCCAAGGAGAAGCCGAAGGCGTCCTCCAACTCCCCTCCCCTCCCCTTTCGGGCATACCTTTTGCCGTTCGGGCTGTCCCTGCGCAGGATGATGCCGCAATCGAGCAACGCCGCTAGGTGCCGGCGTAGCGTCGCGTTTGCCATCCCGTGCGATCGTAGCGACAACTGCTTGTTGGATGGGAAGACGATCAGCCCGTTCTCTTCGGACAGCTCATCATCCGGATGAAACGACAGCAAGCCAGCGAGGACGGCCAGCGAGCGATCGCCGACGCCTATGATGCTCTTGCCTTCGCAGAGATCGCGATAGACCTGCCATTTGTCGGCAGCCTTCCCATCCGGAATCTCTTTGGCTTCGATCTGCGCTGCCATAAGCGCAAGCGACATCGGCCGACTCCCGAAGGGAGTCGTTGCAATTTCCCTCTCCATTTCCTTCACCTTCAATCAGGCAAAAGAAATCTGCTCGCCGAAACGACGCCAAAACTCTTGACAGTGATTCGCGGATTTGCGATTCTCGATCTTGCTAGGAATACGAGAGAGGCTTCCGCGGTTCGCCGTTCGGGGGCCTTTTTCTTTTGCGGTTTCAGACTCCTGTTGATGTTTTTTCCGACTTCCGGAAGGCCTCGTAGAGGTCATCTAGTCGGTGGGCGATGTATGTTGCTAAGCTTGGGCCGTCCTTCGATTCGTAGGTCACAACTGCCTTCTTCGAGGTAGCCCTAACGGTGACGCTAACCGAGCCATCTTCGGGCTCCCAAGGTTTGGTTTTCGTCATCTCTTTGATTGGCAAGGACGGCGTCAGCGCATCGAACGCATCTTGAAAGCGCTGATCGCTCGAGTTGTCCGCGGACAACGATTTGAGAACTCTCTTCAATTCGACTTGCGCGCCGGCCAGCTTTTCCGCGAGTTCCATCCAACGCCGGCGTCCTATCTGCGGC
>JBFWYV010000374.1:0-4084 GCA_050186055.1 Hyphomicrobiaceae bacterium
CGATAGCATCATTGAAGTCCCACCTTCATCAAGAAGCCGGCGTCCATGACGCTGCCGGGCGAACCTACTCAAATGACGGCTCTTCAAGGACGCCGTACTGCATGGAGACGATGTCGTGGCGAAACACCGAATCGACTTGAACCTGTTTCGTGTCTTCGAGGCGGTCATGCTGCACCGCAGTGTCAGCAGCGCCAGCCACGAGCTTGGTGTTACGCCGTCCGCGGTGAGCCACGCCTTGTCGCGGTTGCGGCAGGAGCTTGCCGACGAGCTGTTCATCCCCGGCGAAGGCGGCATGGAGCCGACAGTGCGCGCAATCCAACTCGCGCCCAGCATCCGCGATGGCCTGACGAAAATCGACGACGCAATCGGCGCCAAGCCCTTTGTGCCGTCCGATGCCGTCCGCACGTTCCGCATTGCCGCGACTGAATATAGCGCCGTCACAGTGATCACCCCGCTTGTCGCCCGCATGGCCAAAGCGACGCCGCAGATCAGACTGCGCGTGTTTCCATACAGCCGCCTCGACGTCGTCCGGCATCTCGACGACGGTCGGATCGATCTGGTAACAGGCTGGTTCGGCGAGGTTCCAGACCGCATGCGCCGGGCCACGATCCGCGTGGACAGGGAGGCGGTGATCGTGCGGCCCAAGCATCCGTTGACGGAAGGCCAGGTCACCAAGGAACGCCTGCTGGCCTTTCCCTATGTCGTCGTTGAAATGACCGGAAGCGAGGAACCGCCCACCGACGGATTTCTGGACGAACGCAGGCTGCAGCGGCGCGTATGGATTGAAAGATTGCTGATTCACGAAAGCGACGACAGCGAGGAACTGGGTCGTCGCATGGCAGTCACCGTACCGTACTATGCCGCGGTTCCGCACATGCTCCAGACGACCGACATGGTGGCGACATTACCGCTCAGCCTGGCGAGCCTGGCCGCGAAGCAAGGGATGGTGGCGATACTCGATCTGCCCTACGAGCCGCTCGAGGTGCAGTTCGAGGCCGTCTGGCATCAGCGCGCCGAGAGGGACGCCAGTCTGCAATGGCTGATCGGCGAGATGATCGACGCCGCGCGGGAAGCGCCCGATGCCCGATGAACTGTTTGACGACCGCAAAACCAGAGCCGGGCCAAAGGCCTTGAGGCCATCTCGCTCGGATCGCCGCGCTCGCGTTCCGACCATGAGTTGACCATGCTGATGGTTGGCCTGCACCCGGCTCCGAAGACGCCGAGTTAGACGTTTTCATGGGACCGGAGGTGCTTCATGGAGAGGCGGAAGTTCACGCGAGAACTCAAGCTTGAGGCTGTGCGCCTAATCAAGGATCGAGGCGTGTCGTATGTGCAGACGTCGCAGGACCTGGCTGTCCAACGGAAATAACTATCTATTTCGCACGCTCATAGAGCAGTGTTGTCCAGCTCGCGCGTGCGGCGAGCGAATGCACCCGCCGACAAGTGTTGCAACCGGTGCCGAACGCAATTTCCTTTCCGCTCTCAGTCTTATTCGATACCTAACCGAATGCTCGTAGATCGGTCAGCATCGCGCCGCTGGCCATTCGCGACCTTCGCCGACTTCATCACTTTCCTTTGCGTCGAGCGGTGCTGACCGAGTGCCTGACAGGCGCGCCGCTCCGACACGCCGAGCATTGCCACAACATGGTCCACGCGGGCCCGGCGTGCCGCCGGATCCGCGAGCAGTTCACGCGACACCGCGCTCAAGATGCGATTTTCGTCGGTCAGGTTCGCGACGAATTTGCGCAGGTCTGCGATCTGCGCCTGCATGTCTGCAAGCCACTCGACTTGGTCATCGCTCAGCCCGGCGTACCTTTTGCGCCATCGATAGAATGTCATCGCGGTGACCTGCTCCTGCCTGAGCACGTCCGTGAGCCGCTGGCCGCCGGCGACCATTTGATCGATCCGCCGCAGCGCAGCGACGATCTCGTTGATGCTGCGTCTGCGCTTAATCCGCATCTGCGCCCCCACCCCCACTCTCAACAGCGATGGACCACGCGGCGGTGGTCCGACACGGCCGCAATAGCAGGCGTCATGCCAACACAAGCCGACCGCGACGCAAGCTGTAGCACATTGAGGACGCAGGAGAATTTCGGCGGCTGGCGTGGATTGACCGATCATCGCCGAGCCAATATTCTCATATATGAGAATATTTCTCGAATATGAGATAATGCTATGGCCCTGCCAGAATGGTTCGCCTCCGGTCAGAACGAAACGATCTTCCTGCGCCGCCTGCTCGATCACATCTCGGACCGCCTGGTCGCGGTCGACACCGATGGCCGCGTCGTCCTGATCAACGAACCGTACTGCCAGCTGCTCGGCGGCAAGCCAGAGGACTTCATCGGGCACCACATCACCGACGTGGTGTCGCCGAAGACCAAGCTGCACCTCGTCGCGCGCGGCGACATGGTGGTGCACGGCGCGCCGCTCGAGGTGCGCGGACAGCAGCTCTTTACGCGGCAGGTACCGATCTACCAGGACACGCAGATCATCGGCGCGGTGGGCATGGCGCTGTTCTCCAGCCTCAGCGCGCTGAAGAAGGCAGCGTCTGTCGCCGTGCGCCAGGAGCTGTCGTTCCAGAGCACGCAGCGCGGCTGGATCGCGCGGCACACCCTCGACGACATCATGGGCGCCGGTCCCCGCATGGAGGCTCTGCGGCAGCGCATCCGCCAGGCGGCCCGGCAGTCGCAGCCGGTGCTGATCCAGGGCGAGAGCGGCACGGGCAAGGAGCTCGCCGCGAACGCCGTGCACGCACATTCCGACCGCGCCGGCCGGCCGTTCGTCTGGATCAACTGCGCGTCGATGCCGGAGACGCTGATCGAGGCGGAGCTGTTCGGCTACGAGGCCGGCGCCTTTACCGGCGCCAACCCGCGCGGCAAGCCGGGCAAGTTCGAGCTTGCGAATTCAGGCACGCTCTTTCTGGATGAAATCGGAGACATGCCGATCCACTTGCAGGCCATCCTGCTCCGCGCTATCCAGAATCAGGAGATCGTCCGCATCGGCGGCACATCGCCCATTCCGATCGACGTCCGCTTTGTCTGCGCAACCAACCGCCCGCTGGAGCGGATGGTTCGCGCAAACCGCTTCCGACTCGATCTGTACTATCGCCTCAATGTCCTCAATCTCCATATGCCCGCGCTACGGGAGCGGGACGATCTCGAATTCCTGATCGAACACCTGCTCGCTCGCATCACACGGCAGGAAGGCCATCCGGTCCGGAAGATGCCCGGAGACGTGTTGGCAAAATTCCTGGCCTTTTCCTGGCCTGGCAATGTCCGGCAGTTGGAAAGCGCGTTGCTCCGATTCCTCATCTCTGGAGAGGCGGACTTCGACGACGTGCGCGTAACGGAGGACGCCGAGCAGAACGCCGGCGCTGAGGAATCGCTTGACCTTGAGCGATATCTCGCCCTCCAGCGCGAAAGACGGATTGCCAAGGCGCTGCGGGTCGCCGGTGACGACAAGAATCGCGCCGCGAAGCTTCTCGGAATCAGCCGCGCGACACTGTACCGCGAGCTTCGACGCAGTTCGGATTCTCATTAGGATTGGCACACCCCGGCCGGCATGAACTCCCATGACGGCTCCCGACGTTTGATCCCGTGCCGATCCGCTGTCCTTTCAATAAGACCTCACAAAGCTTGTTGCGCTGGCGATGGCGTCCGTGACCGGCGCTTACGCGCCTCCAACAGCAACGCCAGAATTCCGTAAAGGAATGTCAGACCCCAAAGCGTGAGGAATTGCTGCCGCACGTCCGACAGGGGCGCGCCAAGCTGGGCGACGCGCACGAGTCCGTCGATTGCCGATGAGCTCGGTATCAGCAGCGCGACATCGCGGATGGCTTGCGGGATGGCCTCGGCCGGCCAGGAGAAGCCCGCCAGGAAGAATAGCGGCAGCCCCAGCGTCGCGAAGACGAGCTGAACCGTTATGGGCTTGCGGAAGATCGACGCCACCACAAGACCGAGGCTGCCGACGGACAGAACGAACGGCAACGCGAGCGCCAGAATGGTGGTGACCGAGCCGAGCCGCGGCACGCCGTAGAGATAGGGCAGCGCGACCAGGTAGAAGGGCAGGATCAGCATCTGCAACG
>JBFWYV010000375.1:0-4058 GCA_050186055.1 Hyphomicrobiaceae bacterium
ATCCGCATCGGCGATCGTCTGAAGTGCGTCGTTGTAGGTCTTGTCGCCGGTCCCTGCCACCAGCGTGTCGCGGCGCTGGTCGATTTCTTTCAGAAGACTTTTCTTTTTCTCGCTCGTCTCATCGGCGGCAGCCACGCGATGGCGTGCCTCGGCAAGAGTGCGCTCGATCTCCACCGCGCCCAGTGCCACCATCGCGTCGCGCTCGATGGCGGCGGTCGCCGCCTTGCGCTCGTCGGCTTTGGCCCGCTGGCTCTTGGCATGTTCTTTCAGGCGCTGGGGAATTTCGACAAGCATCGCGTAATTGGCGCGGGCGCCCGTGAAGCCGATGAATTTCGCCATCTGACGATCGACAAGACGAACGATGTTGCCGGCTGTATAGCGCTGCGTGCCGAAGCCGCGTTTCCAGAGATAGCTGAACAGGGGATCGTTATCGTAGGGCTTCTTCTTTGCCCCCAATTCGGCCTCGGATGCGGCGGCCTTTTTCTCGGCCTCGGCCGCAACGGCATCGGCGGCTTCGAATGCTTTCTGGGCCTCCACCCATTGCGGCGTTGCGCGGGCATTCTCCTCCGCCTTGACCCGGATAGCCTCCAGATCGTTCAACGCGGCCTCCAAAGCCGCCGCAGCGCTTTGCCGTTCGCTCTCCGCCTGTTCGAGTTCCCTGACGGCGGTCTGCCGCTGCTGATGAACTGCGGATAGCCTCAGCCGCCGGCTCTCAAGGATCTGCCGGGCGTGGCTTTCGGCGGCGTCAAGGCTGCGCACCAGGCGGCCGGCCACCATTTCGTCGAGCTTGACGCGCGCGAGCTCGCGAAAGGCGGCAGCGCGCTGCTGGCGAAGCTGCTCGGCCTGCTGCGTTGCCGAGTTCATCGCTGCATCCAGCGCGTTCTCGTCGTTGTGCAGCTTGGCGATCGCGCCTTCGATCTGCTCCAGTGTCTGACGGCCCGTCCACATTCGCTCGGTGTCTCACCACTTGGTAATCATACCGCCGCTGAACGGCATGCGGTAATCGATCGTCAGCTTGCCGCGCTCTTTCGTGCCGAACAGATTGTTCTCGACGATGCCGTCGTCACGCTTGTCTGCGGCTACGGCGTCGTAGGTCGCCTGCGGGACGCGCACGCCGAACTTGTCGACGACGGTCGTCGCGCCGTTCTCTTCGTTGCGGATCGGCAGTTTCAGCACGCTGCCGTCGGCTTTCCTCGCCTCCACGATTAGGTAGTAGTTGCGAGCGGCCGAGCCTTTCGGGGGGCGGCGCCAGACGCCGGACGGCTCGCCGGATCGCGAAACGATGCGCAGTGTGTACTCGGCAGCAACTTCGTCGCGCAGCCCCGCGAGTGCCGTGCGGGCACTGATCATCGCGTCCCGGTTCTTGTCCCGGATGGCCCTTTCTGCGTCAGCGAGAATCCGGTCCGCCTGCTGCTTTGCGCGATCCTCGGTTGCGATTCCGAGGACGTCGGCGTGGAACTTGCGAATCTCCCTGGGGAGCGTTTCGGTGAGTTCGATGCGGGCGCGGCTCTCGGCCAGGCTCGCAGGTCTGGTGACGGTGAGATAATGCACGCCGCAGGTTGTCAGGAGAGCTGCGAGCGCCACGCAGGCGAAGGCGCCGATCCGGGTCCGCATGGTCCACCACTCAAACAACGTACGCGTCCAGGAGCGTGGCGGCGGCGTATAGGTGAAGCGGCTGTCCTTCAGGGCCTTGACGCCTTCTTCGAGCACGTGGTCGGGAACCTCGATCCCCTGCTGGCGGTAGATCTCGCGCAGACGCTCGATCAGCTCGGCCTCGCGGCCGGTCTCGTTCAGCTCGGCGCGCACGAGATCCTCGCGATGACGGACGGTGTCGACGACATCCATCGCGATCATCATCTCGTCTAGCGTGTGCGGCTTGTCCTGCGCACGCTGTGCGTCTGCCATCGGTTCGGTTCTCTTAAGGTGTTGCGCTTACGGCGGTCAGCCCGGTCCCGGGAGCGCTTGGGCCGCCGTGGCCAAGCGGGCGATGCGCTTCTTTCCCTCTTCCACCGCTTCGCGGATCTCGGCGGAGTTCTGGGTGGCGAGCTTTCTCATCTCGGCGATGATCTCGGTCGAACGTTCCTGGAAGTTCACGACGCTGTCGACGAGCTGCTTGACGGCATCGGCGCGGATGGTGGGGCCGTAGCCGGCGCGCAACGCTGCTTCCTGCACCTTGTCGCCGATCTTGCCCAGGTCCTCGAGGCTTTTCGACATGCCCTCCTTCATGGCCTCCAGCGTCTTGGTCGATTCGTGAAGGCCGAACATGCCGGTGAACGACGCTTTCAGGGCTGTCAGCACACTGTCGTTAGTGGAGAAGAATGACACGGCTTGTGCGTAGACCCGTTCCTTCGCCGACGTGGTCTGCATCAGCCGGGCCATGATCACTTCGGACGTGTTGTAGGAGATGGTCAGGTTGTCGGAGAGGTCCTTGGCGATCTGGTAGCGCTTCTCCTCTTCCTGCGTCTTCCGGAGCTCCTCGTCGCGGGCGAGCTCGAGCTTGGCGCGCTCGGCGGGCTCGGTCCCCGCGAAACCCGCGACCTTGGCCGATGCCTCGTCAAGCTGCTTGCGGGCGGCTTCCAGCTTGGCTTCGGCCTTCTTCAGGACCTCAAGCGCCATCACCTCGGCGTGCTTCAGCGCACCGCGGTAATCGCGATAGGCGTCGAGAATCGTGGCCTCGCGCTCGATCTGGTTCTTGCTCTCCTTGGTCACGTCCAGATAGACACGCCGAATCTTGTCGAAGCGGTCCGCGATGTCGCCGCGCGCGACCTTCATCCAGATGTTGGTGCCCCTCTCCAGCAGGTCGATCTTGCCGTCGGAGACCTGATCGACGAGCCGCTTGGCATCGTCGCGAATGGAGTTGAAGCCTTCCGTTATGGTCTGATAGCGCTGTCCGATCTCCATGTTGGCAGTCTGTTCCCGGACCACCTCGTTGAAGACCTCGGCCTGTCCCAGGGTGCGGGCAATGAGCGTGATCTTGTCGGCATCGAGATCGGAGATCTTCTCCAGCAGCGCATTGATCGGGGCCGGCTCCACCTTGTCGGGCATGAGCCCCATGTCACGCAGGCTTTTTGCCGCCTGGTCGAGGTACTGCATCGGGGTCTTGGCTGAGCTTGCCATGGTCGTCTCCACTGGAGTGAGCCTCGACACGCAGTTGGTGCCGTACGGCTGGATAAATAGGCCCGTACGGCACGTTTCGCCAGGGTCCGGGCCACCGAAAAGAGGTGGTCCTCGATGGACGCCTGCCGAATCCGCGTCGACCTGAAAGCTTTCCCGATGATTCTGAGCCGGGGCCGGCGCGTCAAGCAGCCAAATTGCCGTAGCGAATGAGATTTTTCCTCTGGGCGTCGTTGCGGGGCTCCAGCCGGAACAAGCGGGCAGCGGTGCCGCCGAGGATGTTGTGCCTGGCCTTCTCCGAGAGCCATTTGCGGTCCCAGATCGTGGCCGGCGTGTCGAAATCCCAGTGCGGATAATCGGAGGCGTACAGGAGTTGCGTCTCCGCGTTAATCATACGGAACGTACACTGAAGCGCCTCGTCGTCGGTGATCTCCATCGGCTGGCTGGCGTAGTACATGTCGCGCATGTAGTCGGACGGCTTTTTCTTCAAAAGCGGATACTCGGACGGCCTGAGCAAGAACTCGTGGTCGAGCCGCTGCATCAGAAAGGGGATCCAGGCCAGCCCGCCTTCGATCCAGATCACGGGCAGATCCGGGAAGCGTTCGCCCAGCCCGTTCGTGACCCAATTCGTCGTGTGCAGAATATTGTAGAATGGAAAGCCGAGGCCGTGGACCGAGGCAAACCGGTTCAGGCCCTTGAATATCGGATCTCCCATGTTGATGCCCGAGTGGAACGACAATGCGAGCTGCCGCTCCTCGATGGCGCGATAAACCTTCATGCACGAGTTGTGATGAATGGGCAGCGTCCTGACCGCCGTGATCATGAAACCGGTTATGCCCTTGCGTCCGCCGAATGCCTCGACCTGTCGCAATGCCGCGTCCGGGTCGGAGATCGGCAAAGCCAGCATGGTGTAGAAGCGTCCGTCGGAGCCGGGATCACGTCCT
>JBFWYV010000376.1:0-4047 GCA_050186055.1 Hyphomicrobiaceae bacterium
TCGCCAGCGCGTACATCAGGATGTACACCGGCTGGCCAGGCGACAGCGTTGCCGCGATGTCCTTGACCCAGCGCACCGCCAGGTTCGACGAGTCGCCCGAGGTGAACCACTGCGCGATCGTCGCCGGGAACAGGATGATCGACGAGGCGAAGATCGGCGGGATCACGCCCGACATGTTCAACTTCAGCGGCAGGTGCGAGGTCTGCCCGCCGTACACCCGGTTGCCCACCTGGCGCTTGGCGTAGTTCACCGTGATCTTGCGCTGCCCGCGCTCGACGAACACCACGAAGGCGGTGACGACCACGACCAGGGCGATGATGACCAGCGACACGAAGGCGCTCATCGCGCCGGTGCGCACCAGCTCGCCCATCCCCGCGATCGCGCCGGGGAGTCCGGCCACGATGCCCGCGAAGATGATGATCGAGATGCCGTTGCCCAGGCCGCGCTCGGTGATCTGCTCGCCGAGCCACATCAGGAACATCGTGCCGGTGACCAGCGTGACCACGCTGGTGAACCGGAAGGCCAGGCCCGGGTCGAGCACCAGGCCAGGCTGCGATTCCAGCGCCACCGCGATGCCGACCGCCTGGAAGGTGGCCAGGCCCACGGTGAACCAGCGCGTGTACTTGGTGATCTCCCGCCGTCCGGCCTCGCCTTCCTTCTTCTTCGCTTCGAGGAAGGGCACGACGACCGTGAGCAGCTGCATGATGATCGATGCCGAGATGTACGGCATGATCCCCAGCGCGAACACGGTGAAGCGCGACAAGGCGCCGCCCGAGAACAGGTTGAACATCCCGAGGATGCCGCCCTGTTGCCCGCGGAACAGCTCCGCCAGCTGGTCGGGATCGATCCCCGGCACCGGCACGTGGGCGCCCAGCCGGTACACCACCAGGGCGAGCAGCAGGAACACCAGGCGACGCTTCAGGTCGCCGTACTTGCCGCCCTTGCCCAGCGCTGCGGGAGAAGTGGCCACTTCGGAACCGTCCTCAGGCGACCGAGCCGCCCGCGGCTTCGATCGCTGCCTTCGCGCCCTTGGTGGCGGCGACGCCCTTCAGCGACACCTTGCGCGACAGCTCGCCCGACAGGAACACCTTGGCGCCGCGCGCGATCTGCGGCACCACGCCGGCGGCCTTCAGGGTCAGCAGGTCGATTTCCTCGCCCTCGATGCGCTGCAGGTCGGAGAGGCGCACCTCGGCCGTGTCCGCGGCAGTCATCGACTTGAAGCCGCGCTTGGGCAGCCGGCGCTGGAGCGGCATCTGGCCGCCCTCGAAACCGACCTTGTGGAAACCGCCCGACCGGGACTTCTGGCCCTTGTGGCCACGGCCGGCCGTCTTGCCCAGGCCGGAACCGATGCCGCGACCGACGCGCTTGGCGGCGTGCTTGCTGCCCTCGGCGGGCTTCAATTCGTTCAGTTTCATGGAACCTCCGGTGTCCCGATTCGCGCGGCTCAGCCGACGCGGACCAGGTACGACACCTTGTTGATCATTCCGCGCACCGCCGGCGTGTCTTCCAGCTCGCGGGTCTGGTTCAGCTTCTTCAGGCCCAGGCCCAGCACGGTCGCCTTGTGCGTACCGCGGGTGCCGATGGGGCTGCGAACCAGCGTGACCTTGATCGTCTTGTTGCTCATCGTTCTCTCCGTGCGCCCGCCGGGGGCAGGCGCCTCGCGGCCGTTCAACCGAGGATTTCCTCGATCGACTTGCCGCGCTTGGCGGCGATCTCGGCCGGCGTGTTCAGGTTCTGAAGCGCGTCGAGCGTTGCCCGCACCATGTTGTACGGGTTCGAGGACCCGTGGCTCTTGGCCACGACGTTGCTCACGCCCATCACTTCGAAGATCGCGCGCATCGGGCCGCCGGCGATGATGCCGGTGCCGTCCGCAGCGGGCTTCAACATCACGACCGAGGCGCCGTGGCGTCCGATGACCTGATGATGCAGCGTGCCGCCGCGCAGCGAGATCTTGACCATCTTGCGCCGGGCCTCGTCCATCGCCTTCTGCACCGCCACCGGCACTTCGCGCGACTTGCCCTTGCCCATCCCGATGCGGCCATCGCCGTCGCCCACGACGGTGAGCGCTGCAAAACCGAGGATGCGGCCGCCCTTGACGACCTTGGTGACCCGGTTGACCGCGATCATCTTCTCGCGCAGACCGTCGTCGCGCTCTTCGCCGCCAACCTTAGCTTGAACTTTAGCCATGTCGTAGCCCTTGTCAGAACTTCAGGCCGGCTTCACGCGCGGCCTCGGCCAGCGCCTTGACGCGGCCGTGATAGCGGTACCCCGAGCGATCGAACGCAACGCTGTCGATCCCGGCCGCGAGCGCCTTCTCGGCGATCCGCTTGCCGATGATGGCAGCGGCCGAGGCGTTGCCGCCCTTGCCCTGCTGCCCGGCCAGCTGCGAGCGGATCTCCTGCTCCACCGTGGAAGCGGAGACCAGCACCTTGTCGCCGGCCGCATCGGTGATGCTGGCGTAGATGTGCGTATTCGTGCGATGCACCGTCAGCCGGTTGACCCGCAGTTCGCGGATCTTGAGCCGCGTCTGACGGGCGCGGCGCAGGCGAGATTGGTTCTTGTCCATCGTGGATTCCTGAGAAGCAGCGCGGGGCGCTTACTTCTTCTTGACTTCCTTCAACACCACGCGCTCGTCGGCATAGCGCACGCCCTTGCCCTTGTAGGGCTCGGGTTCGCGGAACGCGCGGATCTCGGCGGCCACCTGACCGACGCGCTGCTTGTCCGCGCCCTTGATCAGGATCTCGGTCTGCGTCGGCGTCTCGGCCTTCACGCCCTCGGGCAGCTTGTAGACCACCGGATGCGAGAAGCCGAGCGACAGGTTCAGGCTTGCGCCCTGGGCCTGCGCACGATAGCCGGTGCCGACCAGCTGCAGCTTGCGCTCGAAACCCTTGGACACGCCCTGGACCATGTTGGCCACCAGCGCGCGGAAGGTTCCGCTCAGTGCGTTCGCCGCGCGGGACTCGTCCAGCGCCTTGATGCGCAGGAGGGCGCCGTCGCGCTCGACGCCGACCAGCGGGTTCAGCTGCTGGCTCAGCGTGCCGTTCGACCCCTTGACGGTGATCGTGCCGGCCGAGACGTTGACGTCGACGCCGGCGGGAACGGTAATCGGGCTCTTGCCTACTCGGGACATGTGCTTTCCTCCCCGATCAGGCCACGAAGCCGATGACTTCGCCGCCCAGGCCGGTGGCGCGCGCATGACGGTCGGTCATGACGCCCTTCGACGTGGTGACGATCGCCACGCCCAAGCCGTTCATCACCTGCGGGATCGCGTCGCGGCCGCGGTAGACCCGAAGGCCCGGACGCGACACGCGGTCGAGCCGCTCGATGACCGGACGACCGGCGTAGTACTTCAACTGGACTTCCAGCGTGCGCAGGGCACCGTCGCCCTTGACGCTGAAGTCCTCGATATAGCCTTCGTCCTTCAGAAGCCTGGCGATAGCCACCTTCAGCTTGGACGTCGGCATGGACACCGATTGCTTTTCGACGCGCTGCGCGTTGCGGATGCGCGTGAACATGTCGGCGATCGGATCGCTCATGCTCATGATGTGGTTCCTCTTTCCATCTCGCTCGTTGCCGGCCAGCCGATTACCAGCTTGCCTTCGTCAGCCCGGGCACCTCGCCGCGCATTGCAGTCTCGCGCAGCTTGTTGCGCGCGAGGCCGAACTTGCGGTAAGTGCCACGCGGACGACCCGTGATCTCGCAGCGATTGCGAAGACGCGACGGACTGGCGTTGCGGGGCAGCGCCTGCAGTTTCAGACGCGCCTGGAAGCGCTCTTCTTCGGACAGGGACTGGTCGTTGATGATCGCCTCGAGCGCCTGGCGCTTGGCGGCGAACTTCTTCACCATTGCCTGGCGCTTCAGTTCGCGGTTGATCAGAGCGAGTTTGGCCACTTTCGTTGCTTCCTCAAATGCGCCCGGATTTCAGGTGCGGAACGGGAACTTGAACGCCGCGAGGAGCGCACGCGCCTCGTCGTCGGTCTTCGCCGTCGTCGTGATGCTGATGTTCAGGCCGCGCAGGGCGTCGACCTTGTCGTACTCGATCTCGGG
>JBFWYV010000377.1:0-4036 GCA_050186055.1 Hyphomicrobiaceae bacterium
GCTTCCGACTGGTATCGGCGCGAGATGGTCCGGAACATGCTGACAAGGATGCTGACCAATGTCCGCGACAGTTGACATCAAGTTCAGGCTCAACGGCATCGAGCGGCAGGTGACGGTGCCGGCCGCAATGAGCACGCTGGAAATGCTGCGCGACCGGCTTGGCCTGACCGGCACGAAATACGCCTGCGGCGAGGGCGAGTGCGGCGCCTGCACCATCAGCGTGGACGGCGTCACGCAGAATTCCTGCCTGATGTTCGCCGCCGATTGCGACGGGCGCGAGCTGATGACGATTGAGGGGCTGGCGACCAGTCCGATCGGATCGGCCTTGCGCGAAAGCTTCACCAGGCACGGCGCCGTGCAATGCGGCTTCTGCACGCCCGGCATCCTGATGCAGGCGAGTCACGCGCTGAGCAAGCCGTCCGGCGCCGACGCGCTCGAACTGGAGCGCGCCATCGAAGGCAACCTCTGCCGCTGCACCGGATACCGCAAGATCATCGATTCGATGGCCGAGGTGCGCGAGACGCTCGCCGTGGCCGAGGATGCATGACATGAACAAGCCCGTTGATCTTTCTCGCCGCGAAACGCTGATCGGCAAACGCATCGCCAAGCTGGATGCCCCGGAAAAGGCGAACGGCAAGACCCGCTATATCCACGACATCAATCTGCCCGGCCAATTGCATGCGAAAATCCTGCGCTCAGGTGCGGTGCATGCGCGGATCGTCTCCATCGACACGAGCGCGGCAAAGGCGCTGCCGGGGGTGCATGCGGTCATCACCGCCGAAGACGTACCCTGGCAGCGCGCGATCGGCGTCGCCAAGGATCACCTGCCGCTCAAGCGCGACCGCGTGCGCAGTCCGCGCGACGAGATCGCCGCCGTTGCAGCCGAGAGCGTCGAGATTGCGGAAGCTGCGCTCAAGCTGATCAAGGTGCAATACGAGCCGCTGCCGATCGTCACCAGCGCGGAAGAGGCGCTGAAGCCGGGCGCGCCGCTGCTGCACGGCGAGGAGCTGGTCTGGATTGCGCCGGACGGCCGGCGCGAGGTTCTGCACAAGGCCTCGCACGACAACGTGGCGATGACCTTCGACTATGCGCAGGGCGACATGGCGCAGGGCGAGGCGGAATCGGACGCCGTCGTCGAGGACGTGTTCTGGCTGCACTATGTCACGCATTGCTGCATGGGCGTCTCCGGCGTGATCGCCGACTTCGACGCCCGCGACAACCTTCTGCTCTATTCGAACACGCAGGTGCCGTTCCTGCACAAGCGCGAATTCGCCGAGATGCTGAACATCGATCCCGGCCGCATCCGCGTGATCCAGCCGCCAATCGGCGGCGGCTTCGGCTCCAAGCTCGACATCTATCCGTTCGAGCCGATCGCGATCTTCCTGGCGAAAGCCACCCGGCGGCCGGTGAAGCTCGTCTTCACGCGCGAAGAGGAGTTCATGGCCTCGCCGACGCGCCAGCCGGTGCTGCTGAAGCTGCGCTCCGGCTGCAAGAAGGACGGCACGCTGACTTTCCGCAGCGTCGATACGCTGCACGACAATGGCGCCTATACGTCATGGGGGGCGACCACGCCGTTCGTGATGATGCAGACCTTCTCTTCGCTCTACCGCGTGCCGCACTGCTCCTATCGCACCCGCGCGGTCTATACGAACAACCCTTACGCCGGCTCCTTCCGCGGCTACGGCAACCTGCAGGCCACCTTCGCCGTCGAGGCGCATATGGACAAGCTGGCCGAGGCGGTCGGCATGGATCCGCTGGACTTCCGGCTCGTCAATGCGCAGGAGAGCGGCGAGGTGACGCCGCAGGGCATGTCTTTCAAATCCTGCGGATTCAAGGATTGCCTCACGACCGCGGCGGAGCGCAGCGATTATCGCCGCAAGCAGGCCGAATACCGTTCGAAATGGAGCGACGGCGATCCGGTCAAGCGCGGTGTCGGCATGGCCTCGATGCTGCATGTCGGTGGCGGGGCGAAAATCTATCCGTCCGACGGCTGCGGCACGATCCTGAAGATCGACGACTTCGCGCACGTGACGCTGATCACCGGCGCCTCCGAAATCGGGCAGGGCTCGGAGACGGTGCTGGCGCAGCTCGTCTGCGAGGAACTGGCGTTGCCGCTCGAGGCGGTGACGGTCGTCAACAATGACACCGACATCACTCCCTGGGACGTGGGCGTGCATGCCTCGCGCACCACGTTCATCGCCGGTAATTCGGCGATCGGGGCCGCGCGCAAGGCCAAGGCGAAGATTCTTGCGGCGGCGGCGGCCAAGCTGGAAGTACCGCCGGAGAATCTCGACCTGCAGGCCGGCTATGTCGTCGAGTTAGGCAGCGCAAACCGCTTTATCGAGATCGGCAAGCTGATCCGCTCGCTGCATTTCTCGGACAAGGCCGAGCTCGTGGTGACCACGCATTACTATGAGCCGCCGAGCAAGCATCAGGATCGCGCGTTCAAGGGCGATGTTTCCGCCGCTTATGCCTGGGCGACGCAGGTGGTCGAGGTCGAGGTCGATACCATGACCGGGATCGTGCGGATGCTCAGCGTCACCGGCGCGCACGACGTCGGGCGCGTGCTCAACCGCCTCGGCATCGAGGGGCAGATCGAAGGCGGCATCGTGATGGGGCAGGGCTATGCCCTCACCGAAAACCTGATTGTGGAAGACGGAGTCGTGCGCAACCCGAATTTCCGCGACTACAAGCTGGTCACGGCGCCGGAAATCCCGGCGATGGACATTTCCTTCATCGAGACGATGGACGGCGAGGGACCGCAGGGCGCCAAGGGCGTCGGCGAGGCGCCGGCCATCTGCATCGCCGCCGCAGTGGCGAATGCGATCTACAACGCCACGGGCGTGCGGCTCTATGCGCTGCCGTTCACGCCGGAAAATGTCTACCGTGCGCTGAGAGGAAAGGCGCAGCCGCCGGTCTGGGATGGTGCGCCATGAAGCGCCGCACCATCCTCAGCATGGAGCAGGCGCTGTCGCTGCCCTCGGCGACGCTCCGCTTCGCCCAGCTCGGCTGGCGCGTGATCCGGATCGAAGCGACGCCCCCTGGCGGCGGTCTGCCGGGCGATCCCAACCGCTATATCGGCGGGCGGATCGCCGACGACGACCGGCGCAGCTATTTCATCGCGCCGAATGTCGGCAAGGAAGCGATCGCGCTGAACCTGAAGGACCCATCTGGCCAGAAGGTGCTGCGGCGCCTGATCGAGGCGCTGGATGTCGACGTCTTTTGCTGCAACACGGTGCCGTCGCGCTACCAGTCGCTCGGGATCGACTACGAGACTTTGTCGGCGGTGAAGCCGGACCTGATCTGGGCGGGCATTTCGGCGATGGGACCGAAATATCCGAACGCGCCGGGCTACGATCCCGTCATTCAGGCCATGTGCGGCTATATGGAAGTCACCGGCGACCCGCAAGGCACGCCGACGGTAATGGGATTGCCGGTGATCGACCTGAAAGCCGGCGACGAGGCCTATGCGAATATCCTGCTTGCCCTGCTCGAACGCAACGAGAGCGGGCGCGGCAAGGAGATCAACATCTCCATGCTGCAGGCTGCGGCATCCTGGCTGATCACGGTGCTGCCGCTCATCGATTTCGGCTGCCAGCCGAATGAGATCACGCGGGCGGGCAACGAGCATCGCAAATTCATCCCGACCAACGTCTATCCGGCGAAGGACGGCTTCGTGTATCTGGCGATCGGCAGCGACGTTCAGTGGCGCCGACTGACCGCATCGGAAAAATTCCGGAGTCTCGCCAACGATGTGCGTGCGACCAACGAGGGCCGCCACATCGAACGCGATTCCATCCATCGCGACATGGCCGCGCTCACGATCCGTTTTTCGGTCGACGACATGCTTGCCGATCTGCGCGCAGCCACCATTCCGGCGACGCGCATCCTCGATATCAGGCAGGTGCGCGAACTGCCGCAGCTTGCCGGCAAGCTGACGCAGACCATTTTGCCCGACGGTCGCACCGTGCATATGCAGCCGATGGCGACCGACGGCCCGGATGCCCCCGTCGTGCTGCCATTCCCGCCGAAATAC
>JBFWYV010000378.1:0-4016 GCA_050186055.1 Hyphomicrobiaceae bacterium
GGAGGGTATACTGGGACCCGCTGGGCTGGCCGAGGCAGCTCGCGAAGAGGAGAGCGCCGCAATCGCAGCTTGCGAGCGTCTCCGCCGCGAGGCCGACGTGCTGGAGACTCTCCGGACCGCGCTGACGGATGCAGCGAATGAGGCGTCTAGAACCTTCCTGGCACCCGTCACGAAGCGAGCCGTCCGATACGTCCGACAGCTGCTTCCGGGATGCGATCTGTCGTTCGATGAGGAGCTGGGACTCGCATCCGTGCTCCGCGCAGGTGTTGACGAGTCCTGCGTCGACCTCAGTTGCGGCACGCAGGAGCAGCTCGCGATCCTCACGCGGCTGGCGTTCGCAGACCTGCTGCTCGAGGACGGCGCACCCATCTCGCTCATCCTGGACGATCCACTTGTCTACTCCGATGACGCGCGGCTGGAGATTATGACCGAGATACTACAGGAGGCGTCCACCCGGATGCAGGTGATCCTGCTCACGTGCCGATCGAAGGCGTTCCGGCACGTGGACGGCAACCGCATCATGCTGCGATGAGCGCCGCCAGTGGATAGGAGAACGTGGTCCTCTGCCACGCGGCATCGATCGTTGTGCAGGAGCTCAAGCAAGTGTTTCTGGAGGATTTTGATCGGCACCGCATGTACCCCGGTGCGGGGAGCTTAATGCCATTCGGCGAGATCGGCTTGGAGAAGATGCAGAAGTATCGACTTAATCTGACGGGCGGTGTTTGCTGAGGCTCCTCGACGGGATTCGCGGCAGGGGCGGAGCTGGTCGGGGCAGCTCACTGAGAGTGGTGCTGCGGCAAGTCCGCTGGCAATATTTGTCATAATATACCTTATCCGACTAGTGAGTGTAGGCGCAAAGCTAGAATGTGGCCCGTGCGTCTGAGCGGGACGGTGTACTGTCATAAGTCGACTTCGCGGGCCTGAGGCGCGTTGAGGCAACGATGGATGGTGGCCGGGTGGACGTTGAAGGTTCGGGCGACCTCGCTGATCGATCTGCCTTCCTGGACGAGTGCCACGGCCAGGGTCTTCTGATCCGGGCGTAGCTTCTGGGGCCGCCCGAACGACACGCCACGCCGCTTGGCGGCTTGCCGGCCTTCGTCGGTACGATGCCGGATCAGCGCACGTTCGAACTCCGCAACCCCAGCAAAGACTGTCAGGACCATGCGCCCGGCAGGCGTTGTCGTGTCGGCCCAGGGCTCCTCGAGCGACTGTAACCCGGCGGCTTTCCCTGCAATCATCTCGGCGATCCGCAGCAGTTCGGCGGTCGAGCGCGCCAGCCGATCGAGCCGGGTGACGACAAGGACATCGTCGGCCCGCAACTCCTGCAGCAACCGCTCCAGCGCGGGTCGCTGACGGGCGGCACCGGAGATCTTCTCCTCGAACAGCCGGCCGCAGCCGGCCTCGGTCAGCCGCGTCCGCTGGATCTCGAGCCGCTGATCGTCGGTTGAGACGCGAGCGTAGCCGAGCTTCATGCCCGGGCCTCGATGACCGTGCGAAACTTATTGCATAAATAGGCTATTCCGCAGGGGATTTTTGCAGGATGTAAGTGCCTGATCTTTGGTCCGTGCCCGGACCGTTGCAGAAGTCCGGAGTTCCGCACGCCATGTCGAGCCGCTTTCTGTCCGACGAGCAGCGGGCGCAGTACGGTCGCTACACCGGCGACCCGAGCGAAGAGCAGCTCGCCCGCCATTTTCACCTCGACGCCACCGATCGCGAGCTGGTGGCGCAGATGCGCGGTGCTCACAACCGGGTCGGGTTCGCGGTCCAGCTCGGGACGGCCCGCTTCCTCGGCACGTTCCTCGACGATCCGACCCGGGCGCCATCCGCAGTGATCATGACCGTGGCTCGTCAGCTCGGCGAGGCCCCGACATCGAGCCTCGACCCCTATCGCGATGGTCGGCAGCGCTGGCGCCATATCGCGATGATCCGCGAACGCTACGGCTTCCGCGATCTGGAGGATGACGCCCCCGCCGGCTTTCGACTGACCCGCTGGCTCTATGCTCTGTGCTGGACCGGAGATGACCGCCCCGGGCTGCTGTTCGATCGGGCGACCACCTGGCTGCTGGCGCACAAGGTGCTGCTGCCCGGTATCACCACACTCGAGCGCCTGATCAGCCGCGTGCGCCATCGCGCGACCCTGCGACTCTGGCATCGCCTGACCCGCGCCTTGACCGACGAGCAGCGGCAGAAGCTCGCGGCGCTGGTCACGTCCGATGGCGCCACGCTCGCCACCCTGGAAGATCTTCGCGCGACGCCGAGGCGCCGGTCGCCGACGGAGTTGCTGCGGCATCTGGAGCGCATCGATGCCATCCGCGGCCACGGCCTGGGCCCGGTGCCATCCCCCGACTTGCCGGCGACCCCGCTCGGGCGACTGGCGCGCAGCGCCCGCACCTCCAAGCCGGCCAATCTGGCGGCGCTGCACGAGCCACGGCGCACGGCAACCCTCGCTGCCTTGTTCCAGACGCTGGAGGCCATGGCGCTCGACGACGCGGTCGAGCTCTTCGATGCGCTCGCAACCGATATCTTCGCCCTTGCAGAGCATGCACACCGCAAATCCAGGCTGCGCTCGCTGCGCGATCTCGACGCCGCGGCGATCGTCCTGCGTGGCGTCGGACAACATGTCGTGGCCGACGACGGTGCGCTGCCGCTCACCGCCTGGCGGGACGCGCTGTTCGAGCAGATCTCTCGCGCCGACATCGAAGCCGCCATGGCCAGCATCGACAGCCTGGTCCGCGCCCCCGACGACCGGCGGTATCAGGAGCTGCGCCCGCATTGGCGACGGGTGCGCACGCTGTTCTCCGCCCTGCTGCAGCGGATCACACTCGACGCGACGCCAGCGGGCCAGCCGGTGATCGCGGCGCTGAACTACCTGCGTCGCGTAGAAGACTGGACCAGGACCCGCATGGCCGACGCACCAACCGAGTGTGTCGGCTCGGCCTGGAGGCGTCATGCCCTCGATGGCGCCGGCCGCGTTGCCGACAATCGGGCCTATGTCTTCGCCGCGCTCGAAGGCTTCCGGGCAGGGCTGAAGCGGCGCGACGTGTTCATCCCAGCCGGTGTGCGCTACGCCGATCCCAGGCGTGGCCTGCTGAGCGGCGAAGCATGGAACGCCGCACGCCTGACCATCTGCCGTTCGCTCGGTCGGTCGCCGGATGCCGACACAGAGGTCGGCGATCTGGCCTGCAGGCTGGATCGCGCCTGGCGCCAGGTCGCTGCCAACCTGCCGGGCAACCCCGCCGCTCGCATCGAACGTCGCAACGGCCGGGACGAGCTGGTGCTGAGCCCGCTCGACAAGATCGAGCGGCCGCCCAGCCTCATCGCCCTGCAAGCCGCCATCGCGGCCCGCATGCCGAAGATCGACCTGCCGGATGTCATGCTGGAGGTCGCCGCACGTTCCGGCTTTGCCGACGCCTTCACCCATGTCAGCGAGCGCCATGCGCGCGTCGAGGAGTTCGCCACCAGCCTGTGCGGCGCGCTGATCGCGCAGGCCTGCAACATCGGCTTCGAGCCGATGGTCCGCACCGACCAGCCGGCCCTCAGCCGCAGCCGGCTGTCCTGGGTCAGTCAGAACTTCGTCCGGCCCGACACCATTGCCGCCGCCAATGCCCGTATCGTGGCGGCACAGGACGCCCTGCCGATCGCCCACGTCTGGGGAAGCGGCGACGTCGCCTCGGCCGACGGCATCCGCTTCGTGGCGCCGAGCAGCACCATCCATGCCGGACCCAATCCAAAATACTTCGGCGCCGGTCGCGGCATCACCTACTACAATCTCGTCTCCGACCAGTTCACCGGCCTGAACGCCATCGTCGTGCCGGGCACCTTGCGCGACAGCCTGCTCATCCTCGGCCTGCTGCTCGAGCAGGAGACCGATCTCGAGCCCTTTGAGATCATGACCGACACCGCGGCCTATGCCGACACGGTCTTCGGGCTGTTCTGGCTGCTGGGCTACCAATTCAGCCCGCGGCTCGCCGATATTGGCGATGCCCGCTTCTGGCGCATCGACAGAACCGCCGATT
>JBFWYV010000379.1:0-4001 GCA_050186055.1 Hyphomicrobiaceae bacterium
TTACTGAAAAACAGAAGCTGCTGAAGGATCTGCGTGAGACGGTGGCGGAAAAGCTGTCCCAGGTGCAGGGCGTCGCACTGGTTCCGATCTCGGCCCTGGCCGATCGCGGGCTCGACAAGCTGATGGCGGCGGTGATCGCGGCATACGAGGTGTGGAACCGCCGCGTGCCGACCGGGGACCTGAACCGCTGGCTGGCGGAGGCGTTGTCGCGCCATGCCCCACCGGCGTCGCGGGGACGGCGCATCAAGATCCGTTTCATGACCCAGCCTTCGACGCGGCCGCCGACGTTCATCGGCTTCTGCCAGCGTGCCGATGCCGTCCCGGAAGCCTATAAACGCTATCTGATCAACAGCTTGCGGACCACTTTCGATCTGCCGGGGACGCCGATCCGTCTCAATCTCCGCAAGGCCGGCAACCCGTACGCGGATCGCTGAGACATTGCCCAAAAGTTAACCACACCGAAGTGCGATCTGGTCACTTTGTCGCAATGCGCGCTAATAAGAAACAATAACAACGAGTTATGGAGTGACGGGCGCATGCCGAGGGCCGACCGCTGTTTTAGAGCCAACTGTCTCAACGTGACTGGCGCAGCGTTGGCTGCCGTGTTTGCAATCGCGGCAATCGCTCCGCCGGCCGCTGCCGTAAACCGCAGCGTCGCCAAGGCCTGCAAGTCGGACTACAAGCGGCTTTGTCCGCGCTACCGCGTGGGAACGTCCAAGCTCAGGCGCTGCATGGAGGCGAAGCAGGCGGAGATCTCCTGGAGATGCATCGAGGCGCTGATCGACTCCGGAGAAGTCGATCGTGGCAGCCGCCGCCGCCGCTAAGCCTGATCCGTGCTGCGGCCGGGAATTGACAGCACAGACGTGCGCAAGCACTTAGGACGCCGTGAGCTTCCCAATGGAGCCCTGATGGCGACCGAGGCCCTGTTCTATCATCTCGAGCGTTCGCCGCTCGAGCGCACGCTGCCGGTGCTGCTGGAGAAGACGCTCGAGCGCGGATGGCGTGCCGTGGTGCAGGCGGGCAGCCAGGAGCGCCTCGATGCCCTCGACCAGCAACTCTGGACCTGGCGCGACGAGAGCTTTCTGCCGCACGGCACCAGCAAGGACGGCAACGCCGAGCGCCAGCCGGTGTGGCTGACCACCGGCAGCGACAATCCGAACGGCGCCACCGTCCGCTTTCTCGTCGATGGCGCCGAGCCGGGCGACATCTCGGGCCTCGACCGGCTGGTCATCATGTTCGACGGGCACGATCAGGCGGCCGTCGAGGCCGCACGCGAACATTGGAAAACGCTGAAGGCTGCTGGATGCGAGGTTACGTACTGGCAGCAGGCTGACAGCGGCGCGTGGACACGGAAAGCCTAGGCGGCTGCATCCGCCGCATGCGTCCGGACGAGACGTTGACGGGCGCAACGTCTCGCCGTTACGCTCTCGGCCACGCAGACAGACAAGGGGAACGCATATGAGCGCCGCTCGCCATCCCCGGCCGCCGCATCTGGTTGGTGTGCCGTTGGAAGAAATCATGAAGCGCTACGTCGGCCGCTTCAAGGAAAAGACACCCGACTGGAACGCCTTCGAGGATGCCAAGATCGAGGGCTGGAAGCGCGCGCAGCATCGCTTCATCGGCGCCGGCGGATCGGGCAAGCATGATGATCCGACGGTGATCCCCGCCGGCAACTTCACGCTATCCATCATGTTCGTGAACCCCGGCCAGGGGAATGCGCCGCATACCCATGAGGTCGAAGAGTGCTTCTTCGTGCTCCATGGTTTCCTCGATGTATTCGTCGAGGACGAGGATGGCCGCCGCATCACCATCAGGCTCGGGCCTTGGGAATGCATTTCCTGTCCGGCGGGCGTCATCCACGGCTATGACAACAACTCCCTGGAGCCGGTCTACTTCCAGGTGATGCTCGGCCGCGGGCGGCCGGACACGATGGGCTACAAGGACGATGCTCTGTTCCAGCGCCGCGGTGCGCACCTGAGCGACCAGACATGATCGCTGGCCCCGGCATCGTTGGTCGCGGCGTTGCGCCGGGCAAGCGTGCCGCGGGCGGCCAGGCACAGCGATGAGCGAGCGCGTACCGGTAACGGTCCTGACCGGCTATCTCGGCGCCGGGAAAACCACCTTGCTCAATCGCATCCTCACCGAGGACCATGCCCGGCGTTACGCCGTCATCGTCAATGAGTTCGGCGAGGTCGGCATCGACGGCGATCTCATCGTCTCGCGCGATGAGGAGCTGTTTCAGATGTCCAACGGCTGCGTGTGCTGCACCGTGCGTGGCGATCTCGTCCGCACGCTGCATAGTCTCCTCGCCCGCCGCCGCAGGGATGATGACGGCACGGCGTTCGATGCCGTCATACTGGAGACGACCGGTCTTGCCGATCCTGCCCCAGTGGCTCAGACATTCTTCGCCGATCCCACTTTGCAGGAGCAGTGTTCGCTCGACTCGGTGACAGCCGTGGTCGACGCCGCCCATATACTCCGGCGGCTTGACGATAGTCGCGAAGCCGTGGAGCAGGTCGCCTTTGCCGACCAGATCGTTCTCAACAAATGCGATGCAGTCGATGCGGACCGGTTGACGCGAATCGAAAGCCGGCTGCGTGTGCTCAATCCGCTGGCGCCGATCCACCGGGCGACGCGTGCAGACATCCCGCTGGACAAGGTTCTGGGGCGCGGAAGCTTCGACCTGGAGCGCATGGCGTCGCTGGAGCCGGTCAGCGGCGATCCCGGTCATCACGTCCACGACGAGAGCTGCGGCCACGGAGCGGACTGCGGCCACGATCATGCGCATCACACGGGCGGCCACAACCACATCGATGAAAGCGGCATAGCCAGCGCGTCTCTCGTCTCACGCCGGCCTGTGGACCAGGCGAATCTGCTCGCCTGGCTCGATACTCTGCTGACGGAGCAGGGGCATGATATACTGCGGGCCAAAGGGATCATCGACATGGCCGGCGATGACAGGCGCTTCGTATTCCAGGCCGTGCACATGATGGCCGAAGGCGATTTCCAGCACCCGTGGGCCGAGGGCGAGCCGCGAACGAGCCGCCTTGTCCTGATCGGCCGCAATCTCGATGCCGGCGCATTGCAGGCGGCGTTCGCGGCGTGCGCGGCCTGACGTTGGTTCCGGATGCGGGCCCTGCATCCCGATCGACCGCGGCGGCTGGCATGCCGGCGCAAAGCCGCTTAGGCTACCCGTAACACGCGCCGCCGGCTCAGCGGTCGGAGTGATCAAAGGGAGAACCACCGCCATGGAAGAGAGCGTCACACTCGCCAAGCAACGGAAACGCGCCGTGTCGGCGCGGACGGCGAGCGGTGCCAGGCTGAAGCCCGTCGGCTGGACCAATCTGCGCGACTGGCTCGCCCTCGTGGAAAGCCACGGCCAGTTGAAACGAATTGCGAGTCCGGTCGATCCGGATGAGGAATTATCCGCGATCACGTACATGGCGACGCGGCGGGAGGATGCGCCTGCGCTGCTGTTCTCCAACCTCAAGGGAGACCGGGGCGGGTCAAGCGTGGTGTCCAATATGCTGGGCGCGAGCAAGGAACGCTACGCACTCGCCGTCGGCATCGACCCCTCGCTCGACATTGCGCAGATGATCGAGGCCTCGCGCAAGATCATGCGCCGGACGGCCAAACCGGTGCACGTCCCCAAGTCGTCAGCTCCCGTGAACGAGGTGGTCAGGCTCAGCGGCGCGTTCGATCTCACGGAGTTTCCTTCGCCGACGTTCTGGCCCGGTGACGGCGGGCGCTACATCGGCACCGGCAACATCGTCCTGACACGCGATCCCGAGACCGGGCGCATCAACGTCGGCTGCTACCGGCAGATGCTGCAAGGTCCCGACCGTATCGGGTTTTACTGCTCGCCGGGCAAGCATGGCCTGCTGGACCGCGAGGCATGGTGGGCCATGGGCAAACCGCTCGAGGTCGTCGCCGCCTATGGCATCGATCCGGTATTGTTCATGCTGGGCGCGCAGGTCTTCGGTGCCAACGAATCCGAGCTC
>JBFWYV010000380.1:0-3980 GCA_050186055.1 Hyphomicrobiaceae bacterium
AGGCACAACTCCTTCTCCTCGGTGACCGGCTTGCGGTCCTGTGTCATCACCGGCCGCCCGTCAGCCCCGGTCTTCGGAACCTTGGCCTTTTCGCACAGCTTCACCCAGGCGCTCTGCGGCTGGCTCTTGGAGGCTGCCGCTTCATTCTTGCCCTTACCCTTTTGGGCCGCGGCCGGCTCGGCAAGTCCGCCCATCGTCAGCCCGGCCCCGAGCGCCAGTGCCAAACCAATTCCAATGCGGACGCTGCGGCGCTCCCCTGCGGCATCTGAAAGCCAATTCGCCATGTCCATCCCGACCTTTCGCTATTCGAGACTTGCTCGCAATCCAGTTGGCCCCCCGTCGCCGCGCACGCCTACTTGCGCGGCACTCGCGCGCTTGCAGCGATCGAGCACTGCGGACTAAAGGCTTGAATAAGGCAATCCCGTGGCCGTCGGCAGCGACTGTTGTCGATCGCCCGGGATGCGGATGCCGCGTTGCGGCGCAGCCACTGCCGGGCAAGGGCATCCATTGCATTCTTGATCCGGCGGCGGCGAAATTGCCGCAATCGGCGGATTGGATCGGCGCATGGCACGTCTCTCATCAATCTCTAGCGGTTCTGACTTGCGCCGACCACGATGCCGGGCCGGTCTCCGACTGGCATATGGACTGGCATCGGTGCTCCTATTTGCCGCATACGGATTGAACGCCGATGCCGAGAGCGGCACTCCTCCGGTGTCGTCCGGTCCCCCGCTGCTGCACGGCATCGCCATGCATGGGAAGCCCGCGCTGCCCCCAGGCTTTACGCATTTCCCCTACGTCAATCCGGACGCGCCCAAAGGCGGCACCATCCGCTTCGGCGCCGTCGGGAGCTTCGACAGCCTCAATCCGTTCATCATCAGGGGCCAGACGCCGCCGGGCCTGCGCGAATACGTGTTCGAGAGTCTGCTGGCGCGGTCGGCGGACGAACCGTTCACGCTGTACGGGCTGATCGCGGGCTCGATCGAGGTTCCCGACGACCGGAGCACGATCACGTTCCATCTGCGGCCGGAGGCGCGGTTTTCCGACGGCCACCCGATTACGCCCGCAGACGTCGTATTCTCCCACAAGATGCTCGCGACCAAGGGCTGGCCCTATCATCGCTCTCACTACGGCAAGGTCGCCAAGGTGGAGATCACCGGACCGCACGCCGTCCGCTTTACGTTCGGCCCGGAAGGAGACCGGGAGCTGCCGCTGATCCTCGGCCTGATGCCGGTGCTGCCCTCTCACAGACTGACCGAGGAGACGTTCGAGGTCACGACGCTGTCGCCGCCGGTGGGGAGCGGACCGTACCGCGTGGGACGCGTGGAGCCCGGCCAGACGATCATCTACGAGCGCAACCCCAACTATTGGGGCGCCGCGCTCCCGGTGCGGCGCGGCCAGTTCAATTTCGACGAGATCCGATACGAGTTCTTCCGTGACCAGACCGGCCTGTTCGAGACGTTCAAGGCCGGAGACATCGATGTCCGGCTCGAGGATGATCCCGGCCGGTGGGCGGAAGGATATGCGTTCCCGGCCGTCAAGGAAGGGCACATCGTCAAGCGCACGGTCCCGACCGGCCTGCCGGCCGGGATGACGGCACTGGCGTTCAATACGCGCCGGGCGCCGTTCGACAATCCGCTGGTGCGGCGCGCGTTCATCCATCTGTTCGATGCCGAGTGGCTGAACCGCAGCCTGTTTCACGGACTCTACAGGCGCACGGACAGCTTCTTCGCCCGGTCCGAGCTGGCGTCAACCGGCCGTCCCGCCGATCAGCGCGAACGCGAGCTGCTGGCGCGGTTTCCGGGTGCGGTCAAGGATGACATCCTGGCCGGGCAGTGGCGATTGCCGCACACGGACGGTTCGGGAAGCGATCGGAGCGGACTGAAGCGGGCCTACGACCTCCTGCTCGAAGCCGGCTACCGCATGACGTCGGGCAGCCTGCGGCGCGCGGACGACGGACGGCCGCTCTCCTTCGAGTTCCTGGCAGCGACGCGCGGGCAGGAGCGGCTGATGCTGTCGTACGGCGAAAATCTCAAGCGGCTGGGCATCCAGATGCGGATTCGCCACGTCGACAGCGCGCAATACTGGTCGCGGGTGAAGTCATTCGACTTCGATATGATACAGTGGACCTGGAGTGCGTCGCTGTCGCCGGGCAACGAGCAGATCAACCGCTGGTCGAGCAAATCAGCCGATATTCAGGGGACGCTCAATTACTCTGGCGTGAAGTCGAAAGCGGCGGACGCGATGATCGACGCCCTGCTGACGGCGCGGGAGCGCACCGGCTTCGTTTCTGCCGTCCGCGCGCTCGACCGGGTGCTTCTTTCCGGCGACTACGTCATCCCGCTGTTCTACCCGCAGCGCCAGTGGCTGGCCTACAGCAGCCGCCTCGCGATGCCCGTGAAGGTGCCCCTGTCGGGGGTCGATTTCGAGACCTGGTGGGTCCGCAAATAAGATCAGCCGGTTTTGTGAGACCGTCAGGGTGTCGTCGTAGGCGCACGGCGATGGCGCGTCGCCTGCTCGTAGGCATACGCGAGACGTATCATCTGGCCATCATGATAGGGCCGGCCGAGGAAGGTGATGCCTGCGGGCAGGCCGTCGCTCGTGAACCCCGCCGGCACGACGATCGACGGCACGTAGACGAGAAACGTATTGATGTGGGGCGCGCCCTTCTGATCGATGTAGGGCGGGTTGATGCCATCGCGGATCAGCGTGGGCTGGTGCTCGACGGCCTTGTGCACGATGGCATCCAGGCGGTGATCGGCCATGACCTTCAGCATACGCGTCATCAGCACGTCGCGCGCCTTGAGATAGGCGTGATGCCGTTCTGCCGACTGGCCGCGCTTCCAGCGCTCGCCGACGCCGCGCATGGTCTTGGCGAACAGCGGCGATGCCATCGCTTCCTGGCGCGACTTGAAGGGCGATGCAGCCGAGCCCTTGGCATAGAGCGCGAATGCCGCGTCCTCTTCCTCGCCGCTCGATGCCCGCGTCGCCAGCAACTCGCGCAAGTCCGGGATCTCGATGGGGTCGACAACGACGGCGCCGGCGGCGTGAAGGTCGGCTACCGCGCGGTCGAAAACTTCCGTGACCTTGTTGAAATCGTCGCTGCCGTTTTCGGTGTTGAAGCCCAGAGGCTCGCGCAGCACGCCAATGCGAGCGCCCTCCAGCGCACCGGCGCGAAGCCGGCGGGCGAAGCCGGGGGCGACCATGCCGACGCCACGCGCGGTGACCGGATCATCCGGGTCGTAACCGATCATGGCGTCGAGCACCCTGGCGAGGTCGGTCACCGTACGCGCCATCGGCCCCAGCGATCCGTTGACCATCGGCCAGCCTGCGTAGACGCCGCCGCGGCTGACGAGACCTGCGGTCGGACGCATACCCGCCACGCCGTTCCAGATCGACGGCCGGCGGATGGAAGCAAACCCTTCCTGTCCGATCGCGACCGTGCAGAAGTTGGCCGAAACGGCAGCGCCGGAGCCGCCGGATGAGCCGCCGGCCGTGCGTTCCAGGTCGTAGACATTGCGGGTGGAGCCGAACAGCGAGCCATGCGTGTCGCCCGCTCCCATTTCGCCCAAGGTCGACTTGGCCAGGACTATCGCTCCCGCCTGCTTCAGCCTGGCGACGGCGAAGGAATCGCGTCGGGGCATGTGGTCCTTGAACAGCAGCGAGCCCATGGTCGTCGGCATTTCAAGGACGTCGCCCTGATCCTTCATGATCAGCGGAATGCCGTGCAACGGTCCGACGAACCCTGACGATTTCTGCGCGGCATCGAGCCGGTCGGCCGTCTCCAGCGCCTTCGGATTGGTGGAGATGACAGCGTTGATCTTGGGGCCGTTCTGATCATAGGCGGCGATGCGGACGAGATAGGCCTGGACAAGCTGGCGCGCCGTGAGACGCCCGGAGCGGTATGCGGCATGAATATCGGCGATGGTGGCTTCGACGACGTTGAAATCGGGCGTTGGCATCGGAGGCTCCGGCATTGCGAC
>JBFWYV010000381.1:0-3892 GCA_050186055.1 Hyphomicrobiaceae bacterium
CATCAAGGGCGACAGTGGCTTGCCAGCGCCACTGCGCCTGACCTGGCCTGCCGACGAGCGGCGGGACTTCATGGCGGCGGTCGTTGGAGCGATCAGCTAGCGATAAAAGTTGCGACGATATTTCCACAGTCGACTGAGCTCCGCAGCTTGACGAGGATCCATATCTCCCGCTCACGTTCAAACTCCAGAACGCCTGCCTCGATGAATGCGTCTAACAGCCGAACCGCTTTGCCGTCTCGGCAGAAAAAGCCAATGCCGCCACGCCTTATCTCCTTTGACGAGGCAGGGTTCACCGGCCCGAACCTGCGGGACCATGATCAGCCGATCTTTGCTTACGCCGGTACGCGACACGCTACCCTATCTCGTAAGCCTCGAAGTAGTGCACAGGACTTTCACCGGCTTGCTACGTCCGGGCTCCGGCAAGGATCAGAGAATTCGACTGCAGATCATTTCCTCGATGCTGCTCAATGGCGAAGGCCAATCCGGTCTAAGGGCCAAGCTCGCCCCAGAAAGCCTTACAGTGATCTTCAAAGGGCCGCCGGATGGCATCCTGCCCAAGCTCGCCAAGCATCCGCGCTTTGCAGAAGCGATTGAGACCCTAGCCGCGGCTGGCATCCTGACGTTGGATAGCAAGACGACACAGATAAACGCGCCTCACAGCGATGAGCTGCGCGCAGAAATCACTCGCAGAGCACGCGCCTGGAACGTTCAAAAAGAGCCAGAGATCCAATACACCTCAATGAGTACGGAGCTGTCTGCTGCCCTCCGGCTGCAGAATGAGCTCGATCGAAAGGACGCCGGCCCGAAAACCCCCTACGACACGCTCGACTATCGCGGCGTGACGCTGCAAAGCCGCTATTCCGTTGCTTCCGAGTTCGAGACAATGAAGGCCGTTGTCGATGCCATGCCGGATGATGTCCGGTTGCGCCTCGCATCGGTCTGGTGCGATTCAAAAGCCTGCGCGTACTATCATGTGGTCGTGACCCTCGGTATGAGCCGCAGCGATCTTCCCGAGCAGGTTCGCGCATGTTTCCTTACGGTGACCAGCGGTTTCAATGGCCTCATGATCGAGCACGGATCACATAGCAGGCATTTCGATTCCGAATGGCCGGCCGACGAGGAGTTTTTTGCTCAGCAAGAGGATGACCGGCACTCTTCCCTGCACTAGCAAGGGCATTGCCCTCAGCTTCGGCTGTGCCGACCGCACCGGTTCACATAAACCGGCTCCGCATCCGCGTGTCCCGGGTCAATATACCTTTGTCTCAATTACCGTTTGTTAAGGACCGCTCTCCGTACTAGGCGGATGTCACATCCCCGTTACTATGTGGGGCCGGCGCGATGGCCGCCTGCGCCCAACTCCTACGACTATGCGCTCGAGCTCTGCCACAGCGATCTGGCCTGGGAATATCTCCGCCGCCAACCGCTCTATCAGCGCGACTTCCAGCTGAGCCGCGCCGGTCTTGCTCCTCCGTTCCAGTTGCGCTCGGGGCTCTATCTCACACGTATCCGAAAGCGTGCACGCCTCGCCGCGCGCTGGAGGCTCTGTTCCTTTCGTCGATCCAGCGCTCACGGCGCTAGAGGCGCCGATCGCTTGGCGCCGCGTCTCCGCGGCGCCGACCATCGATGTTGCGACGCGATTCGCTGCCGACCCTACCGCGCCCCATCTGATATTCGGTCATCTGAGGGTGGCGGTGCACCTCACCGCCGGACCGGGACATACGCATATCGTCGTGCTACGCGACTCTAGACATGGGCTCATCCTCCATTGCCGCGGTGGTCATGTTATGCGCAGCCCAGTCGACGTGACCTTGCAGTATGACGGCGTGCCGAATCCCGCTGACGTCGTGCAGTCCGTCGTCATCTTCGAGCATCTATGCGCCGGCCGGAGCACACCGTCGATCGTTCGCTAACGCGCATCCTACGTCGCGACGGCCTCACCTGTCTCGATGGCAAAGCGCTCGGCGCCAGCTATCAGGACATCGCCAAGGTGCTCTATCCTGATCGTCTGCGTCGAACGCGATGGACGAGGGATAGCAACTCCCTTAAGGAGCATCTGCGCCGCGCCTATGCCGTCGGCCAGCGCCTGCGCGACGGCGGCTATCTAATCCTTCTCGACGCCTGAGAGTGTCGCGGGTTGTCGCAAAACTTCGACATACCCGATTATCGACTATCTCGTCGAAGATCACCCTGGGAGGGGGCTTTCTTCGCTGGGAGGTCCACATGATCCAACGGCTCAGTTCTAGTTTGCTGACGACGACGGAAGCCGCCGCGCTGCTTCGCCTCAAGCCGCACTCGCTCGAGAACATGCGCTGTGACGGCACGGGGCCGCTGTACCGCAAGCACGGCAACCGCGTTTTCTATCATCGCGCCGAGCTCAACGCCTGGTCCAAGGGTCGCCGCCTGATGAAGACCTCGGGCGAAAAGGGCGAGGCCCATGCATGAGGACGAAAAGCCCCCGGCCACACTGACGACGTCCGAAGCCGCCAGCCTTCTTAAGCTAAGATCGGACACGCTCCATCGCTTGCGCGCACAAGGCGCCGGACCGGCGTTTGCACGATCAGATGGTCGCGTTCTCTATCGTCGTGCCGAGCTCGACGCCTGGTCGAAGTGCTCACGCCGGCGCAGACGCGTGCGTTGGCCGATGCTCATCGCCACCGCAGTCGTGTTCGCGCTCCTGGCCGCGTTCTATTTCGCCAAACGGCCGATGTTGCTTTGGAACGCATCGCCGAGCGTTCCGCTCGGGCTATATCAGATCACCGCGGCACCATCCTCTATCGGCAGCATCGTTGCTGCTCGACTGCCATCCAGTGCCGCACAGCTCGCCGCTCGGCGCAGCTATCTCTCAGAGTCAGCCATCCTGCTGAAGCCAGTTGCTGCGACTGTTGGCGACCGCGTGTGTCGGTTCGGCACGTACATCTTCGTTCGGCGCAAGCTCGCCGCGCTGGCACTCGCGGCAGACCACCTTGCGCGCCCTCTACCCCACTGGCACGGTTGCCGCACGCTGCGTGTGGGCGAACTCTTCTTGCTCAGCGCCGCTCCCGACAGTTTCGACAGCCGCTACTTCGGACCGATTGGCTCCGAACTGGTCATCGGCACCGCGGTACTCATCTGGCCAGTCAGCTGACTAAGCAATGACCAGCCTGTCGATCCGGAGTTCAGCGGAGTTGCGTCGTTCCGCCAGGACATGGGCTGCCGATCGGCGCCTTCCGCTGCTCACCAGAACCGGACACAAGCGAGGCGATGCGAAGGGCCAGAACGGCAGGCTCGGCCTGCCACGCAATGCTTCCGCTATTTTGTGGCTATCGGACGATTTTGGAGGATGACTCCGCGAGTTGTGCGAAGCCAGAAACCACGAACGCATGTACGCGATTCCTAGCGTCTAGCGCCATGAACTGATCATCTCCTGGCCCGGCCCGAACATCGCGAAATCCAACGTCACCGTCAAAGCGAGCGACCTCTTCCATGTCCGTAATCCGGAATACTCTGACGGTGTGATCCCAAGAGCTGCTCACTATGTGCTTGCTCCCAAGCGTCGCGATCCCAGTGACCTCATCTTCGTGCTTATCATTTACCCTATCGACTATCTGATTGTTTGATCTCGAAACATCGTCCGCAAGCGCCCGCTCCCATAAATCCCACATGCTCGCTTCATAATCAGATCTCTCAAGCCCGCTCCGAATAATTCTCTGCGCATCCCAAAGCCTAATAAACACGTCTCCGCTGCCGTAACCGGAAGCACTTAGGAAGTTTCCGTCTTTCAGTGTCACAAAATCGGATGTGACGTTGTCCCCCGGCTCGAATTGCGAAATAATGAGCGCCCTAAATGGATCTGCTATCACAATCCGACCATCGGCGGTGGAGGCGACGAGCAGCCCCGACGATAATAAATTCA
>JBFWYV010000382.1:0-3880 GCA_050186055.1 Hyphomicrobiaceae bacterium
ACGCTGTCGGCGCCGGTCCGGCCCAGGGCCTTCCCAGTACGCAATTGGCCGGCATCAGGATCGTCGATGCCATGGGCGGACTGCTCCGGGCGCCGGAGATCCTGTTCGAGCCGCGCGAACTCGGCCTCGCCTCGTTCGGCGCCAACGTTACACAATTCGAACTCGGAAAGGCTCTGCTTGCTGCAATCAAGGCATCAGACGTTCGCGTGCTGGAGGGCGGCCCGGTCATCCGCCTCCGCCTGGATGCGGACCGCGCCGTGGCCACGTTGGAAAGCGGACAGGATGTAAGCGCATTGCTCGTGGTGGCGGCGGACGGGCGACATTCGCTCTGCAGGGAATCCGCGGGACTCACCGTCAGGCGCTGGCGATACGATCAATCGGCCATCGCCACCTCCTTTGACCATCAGCGGCCACATCACGGCATATCGACCGAGTTGCACCGTCCTTCCGGCCCGTGCACGACCGTCCCGCTGGCAGGACGGTCATCCAGTCTTGTCTGGGTCGAGCGGCCGCGCGAGGCGCTCCGCCTGGAAGGCTGCAGCGCATCCGACTTTCTCGGCGAACTCGAGCACCACCTTGGCGGACTGCTCGGTCCGCTGTCGAACCTGCGGACACGGCGGGCCTTTCCGCTCGAAGGCCTCGTCGCCGGCGGGCTCGGACAGAACCGCGTTGCTCTCGTCGGCGAAGCCGCGCATGTCATTCCACCGATCGGCGCCCAGGGCCTCAATCTCGGGCTTAGGGACGTGGCGACGCTTGCCGACTGTGTCAGTGCCGTCCTGAGGGCCGGCGCCGATATCGGTTCGCCCGACTGCCTGGCGGCGTACACAGGTGCTCGCGCCGATGATATCCGGCGCCGCATCTCTGCCGTGGATCTCGTCAATACGAGCCTGACATCGAGTTTCTGGCCGTTGTCGGTCGCACGCGGGCTCTCGCTGCATGTTCTTGCCTCTGTCCCGTCGATCCGGCGGCGGGTGATGGTCGAAGGGATCCAGCCGCCCGGGCCGCTGCCTCGCCTGATGCGCGGCGCGGCGCTGGGTCTCGCATAAAATGCCGTCAAGAACGTTCCACAAGCCGGGGGCGTTATGGCTGCCAGCTCCACCTTCACCTTGACGTGACGATCCAGTCCTGCGATCTCGCCGACAAAACTCCGCTCCGTCATTCTCTAGCGAGCCACATGCCTTCGCTGCGCGATCTGCAGTTCAGAGCCGAATACCTGCTGCTTCGCGCCGTCGTCGGGATGGTGCGCGCATTGCCGCTTTCGTTTGCGGTCGGGCTGTCGGCAAAGTCCTGGCGCGTGCTGGCACCGATCGTGAGCAGAAAGCGGCACCAGAGGGCGCTTGACAATCTCGCGATCGCTTTTCCCGCGATGCCCGCGGACGAACGGCGCCGGATTGCATTGGCGCATTGGGAGAACCTGGGCCGCGTGATGGCGGAGACCATGCAGCTCGACCGCGTGCTGGCCGACAGCATCAGGGTCAAGGTGCGCAATGCTCATATCTTTCGCCGCTATGCTCACAAGATCGGTCCGATCGTCGGCGTTTCGCTGCACATGGGCAACTGGGAGCTGGCGATCTGGCCGCTGAAAGCTGCGGGCAAGCGGCCGGGCGCGGTCTACCGGTCGGTCAACAATCCCTACGTCGACGCTTATCTTCGGTCACAGCGGGCCGACCTTTATCCGGGCGGTCTGTTCGGTCGCGGCAAAGTCGAGGGCGACCACGGCGAGAACCAGCGGACGGCCCGCCTGATCACCGATTTCGTCAGACGTGGCGGCCAGCTTGGCATCGTCTGCGATCTGTATGACCGCACCGGCATCGAGGTCGACTTCTTCGGCAAGCCGGCGCGGACGCAGGCGATCGCGGCAATGATTGCCCGGCGTACAGGGGCAAGGGTCTGGATGTCGCGTGTTGTCAGGCTCGGCAACGACAGCCGCTTCGAAATCGAGCTGAAAGAGCTGCGTGTGCCGCGCTCGTCGAACCAAAGCGCCGACGTACGCGAAATGATGACCGCGATGCAGCGCCAGTTCGAGGAATGGATCCGCGAGCACCCCGAGCAGTGGATGTGGTCGAACCGGCGCTGGAGCTGACGCCCGAGTCGCCCGGCGTTCCAGTTCCACGTTGACGCGCATTGGCGGGCACCTACCGTTGCCGCATTGCAGCATGACGCGAGGCACGGGGGCGGTAATGGTCGACGGCAAGATGCAGGACGACGCAACCTGGAAGCAGGCGAAGATGAGAGTGGATCTCGCCGGGCTGGTGGCCGCCTAGGACCGCGACCGAGCGTCACTATATGGCTTCCAGGGAAATAATCGAGGAGAGTAAAAGCCGCGTGGAATAAGGCTAAGCTGCGGCTATTCCATAGCGCAGGTAAGAATGCCGGCATGTGGCTTTAACGACACGCTCGTGCGCGCGTTCGTGCGCAGCCCGATTGACAATCCACCGGCAGCTTTCTTCAGTGGACATGCAAATTGGGGTGCGTGTGACGATCGAGAAGTTCGCCATATCAAGCGGCTCGGTCCGACGTGAATTTCTCGATCTGAATCTCATGAGCAAAATCTACGTGTCTAGTGTCCCTTGTGGGTTCTGAAGTTCGCTCGGGACGTCGGCATCGAGGTGCGGCGGGCTTCTGAATCGAGACACTAGCCTGGGGGTGAATCATGGGTGGGATTCGCAGGGCAAAATTCGCCATAGGTCAGGTTGTGCAGCATCGCGTGCACCAGTTTCGGGGCATTATTTTCGATATCGATCCGATATTCGACAATACCGAGGAGTGGTGGCTATCGATCCCGGCCGAAAAGCGGCCGCGCAAGGACCAGCCGTTCTATCATCTGTTGGCTGAGAATTCAGAGACGGAGTACGTCGCCTATGTCTCGGAGCAGAACCTTCTGCCTGACGACAGCGGCCAGCCGCTCCGTCATCCACAGGTGAAGGAGCTGTTCACCAAGCGCAATAAAGGTCACTACGACGCGCTGTTCCTGCAGCGCCATTGACGACGGATGCCGCGCCGCTGCGATGAACAACCGGACCGCCTGATCGAGGCCTTCAGAAGTCTCCACATGACGCGAACACCCCGCCATTTGACCGGCGGGGTGCTTGTGTATTCGTCATTCAGTCGTCGGCGAAGCCCGTTACTTCTTCTTGGCTGGCGGTGCGCTTCCGCCAGCGGCAGATGCACCGTCCTTCTTCTGAATTTCCTCTGACATCTTCTTGAGTTGCGCGATCTGGTTGGCTCGGATCTGGTCCCAAACCTTCTTCCTGGCGGCGTTATAGACCTTGTTGTCGACGGGCTTGCCGGCATAAGTCGCCGCAAAACCGGTCAAGGGGATGCTGAATGCCACCACGCGCCCGGTCGGATGGCGGGCCTCAGCCACCATGGCGACGCCTTTCTTCATGGCGTCAAGCAATGCGGGCGTCGCTTCGTTCTCGGCCGTACAACCGTTCTGGTGGCACATCGTGAAGACGAGCTGCTGGCGCACGAGCGTCTTCTCGTCCAGCTTTTCCTTCTTGTTGAGCTTATCCCACTGTTCCTTGTTGTAGACCGTCACGCGGATGCCCGACGGCAGAACGAGCCCGACGGCAGGCGGCACCATGACCATCATGCCGTGCCGCTCCACGCCCTCGAGCTTCTGGATCGCGGCCGAAATCAGCGTCACGCCGGCCGGCGTCATCTGCTCGTGGTGCGTCAGGCACAACTCCTTCTCCTCGGTGACCGGCTTGCGTTCCTGTGTCATCACCGGCCGCCCGTCAGCCCCGGTCTTCGGAACCTTGGCCTTTTCGCACAGCTTCACCCAGGCGCTCTGCGGCTGGCTCTTGGAGGCTGCCGCTTCATTCTTTCCCTTACCCTTTTGGGCCGCGGCCGGCTCGGCAAGTACGCCCATCGTCAG
>JBFWYV010000383.1:0-3880 GCA_050186055.1 Hyphomicrobiaceae bacterium
CTGAAGATTGCCATGATCGGCTCCGGGTACGTGGGCCTTGTCTCCGGAGCGAGCATTTCGGATTTTGGATTTTCCGTCACCTGCGTCGACAAGGACGCACGCAAGATCGCCGCGCTCGAAGCCGGCAACATGCCGATCTACGAGCCGGGTCTGGCCGAACTCGTAAAAAAGAATGTGGATGCGGGACGTCTCTCGTTCACGACGGAGCTGGCGCCGGCCGTGCGCGATGCCAGCGTGGTGTTCATCGCCGTCGGCACGCCTTCACGACGCGGGGATGGGCATGCGGACCTGAGCTATGTGCACGCGGCGGCGCGGGAGATCGCCAGGGAGATCGACGACTACAAGGTGGTCGTGATCAAGTCTACGGTGCCGGTGGGGACGGGCGATGCCGTGCACAGCATCATCGCGGACACCGTTCCGGCCGACCGCTTCGCCGTGGTCTCCAATCCGGAATTCCTGCGCGAAGGTGCCGCGATCGAGGACTTCAAGAGGCCGGACCGGGTCGTCATCGGGACCAGCAACGACAAGGCGCGGCAGGTCATGTCGCAGATCTACAGGCCCTTGTCGCTCAACCAGGCGCCGATCCATTTCACCGACCGGCGCACGTCCGAGCTCATCAAGTACGCGGCCAATGCATTCCTGGCCGTCAAGATCACGTTCATCAACGAGATGGCGGACCTCTGCGAGAAGGCCGGCGCCAATGTGCAGGATGTGGCGCGCGGCATCGGCCTCGACGGGCGGATCGGTTCGAAATTCCTGCACGCGGGGCCGGGCTATGGCGGCTCGTGCTTCCCCAAGGACACGATGGCGCTGATCAAGACGGCGCAGGACTTCGATGCGCCCACGCGAATCGTGGAGACGGTGGCTGCCGTCAACGATCAGCGCAAACGTGCGATGGGCCGCAAGGTGATTGCCGCATGCGACGGCAGCGTGAGAGGCAAGACGATTGCCGTGCTCGGACTGACCTTCAAGCCGAACACGGACGATATGCGCGAGGCTCCATCACTCGCCATCATTCAATCGCTGCAGGATGCCGGCGCACGCTGCCGCGTGTACGATCCGGAGGGAATGCAGAACTCCCGCGAACTCTTGAGCGACGTCGACTATGCCGAGGACGCCTATAGCTGCCTCGACGGCGCCGACGCGATGGTGCTGGTGACCGAATGGGACATGCTGCGGGCGCTCGAAATCGGCGAGATCAAGCGCCGCCTGAAGACGCCGATCGTCATCGATCTGCGCAACGTGTATCGGCCCGACGAGATGAAGCAGCATGGCGTGAAATACGTCAGCGTCGGGCGCTAAGGTATTGGCGCACTACGCACGCGGATGTGCTGCGTCATAGACCTGCAAGAGCCGATCACGATCGACTTCGGTATAGACCTGGGTCGTCGAGAGCGATGCGTGACCCAGCAGCTCCTGAATCTGCCTCAGGTCGGCCCCGGCCGACAGCAGATGCGTCGCGAACGAGTGGCGCAGCGCGTGCGGCGTTGCCGTCGCAGGAAGCGTGAGCTCATCGCGCATCCGCTCGATGGCGAGCTGGATGATGCGCGGCGAAAGCGGGCCGCCCTTGGCGCCGAGAAACAGGGGGCCCTCCGGCTCCATCGTGTACGGCACCATCGAGCGGTACCGCGCAATGGCTGCGATCGTTATCGGCAATACGGGCACGGCGCGTTCCTTGCCGCCTTTTCCAACGATCCGCATGACATCCCGATCCGGCGTCGGTGCATCTTTCGTCCTGATCGACAGCGCCTCCGAGATGCGCAGACCGCACCCGTAGAGCAACAGCAGCACCGCGACGTCGCGCGCCATGATCCAGTCCAGCTCCGCTGCCATTCCGCCGTCGACAACGGCCTTGGCCTTGTCCACGGTGAGCGGCTTGGGAACGCCGTGCGCGACCTTGGGCAGCGAGACCGATCGAACAGCGCGGTTCTTTACGATCTCCTGCGCTTCCAGCCAGCGGAAGAATGTGCGCAGCGCCGACATCGTGCGCGCCAGCGAACGGCTGGACGCGCCGTGCTGGCGCCGGCTTGCCATGAAGGCACGGATCAACTTGGTGTCTATCGCTGCAATGTCGGCGATGCCGGGATCACGGGACAGCCGGGACGCGAAGAAGGCTGCAAACTGCCTGATATCGCGCGCATAAGCTTCGCGCGTGTGGTCAGAGTGACCGCGCTCGAGGGAGAGGTGGTCCAGCCATCGCATCAACAGGTTGAGCAAATCCGCAGCGCGGGGCGCGTCCGTTCCACGACTGCGTGCGGGTGCCGGATCAGTCATGGCAGCTAAGGATCCTCAAGCTCGGACGGCTCGTGTCGCGCTCGGGACACAGCCTCGATCCGAATCGGTTAATCGATCCCTAAAGTCTAAATCCTGCCGTTGCCAACAGGAAATTCAGACCACCTGCGCGCCATCACATGACTTCATTGCGACAGTGCGTTAGGCAATGAAGTCCGTCACCAGGGGTGGGGATGGGTGTGGGTAGCAAAGGGCGTAGCGGCGGGCGCCATGTCACTTTACGAGGCGTTGGACAGGTTTGTTGGGGCTGGCGTACTGCTTTCGGCCGGATTGGTCGGAAGCGCGTTTCCAGCCGGCGTCAAACTCGACGGTGCGGAGCTGTCGCGCTTCCTGCGCGAGCGCCGCCGCGGCGAGGACTACGGCGCTGTTCTCGACTGCCTCGCGAAAGAGATCTGGCTGGCGCAGGAGCAGCGCGGCTTTCCGCAGCAAATGTGTGAGAGCCATACCTCGGCGCTGGCGACGCTGCTGGATGAAGTCCGTATCGATGCATCCGATTTTGCACCGGCGCTGGAAGCCGCAAAGCGCGCTTTGAGCGGCGAAGCGGCGAACGGACAAAGCATCACCGCCAGCCGGCAGATCGCGGACTCCTGGATCACGCGGGCGAAGGCGGGCGGACGGCTGCAACAAGCCGGACTTGTCGAAGACGCCGCCCGGTTCCTGATCGAGCTTCTGTTCCAGTACATCGTGGACCAGCCGCGGTTTCTATCGGGCCTGCGGAACGAGCTCGCCGACTTCAAGGCTGCCTGCTGTCCGCTCGACGCGCCGGCCAGTTCCGATGCCACGCCAGCTCCGCCTGCGAACGCAAGCGAAGAGCAGAAGCGCTCTGACGACGCGCCCACGCCTGCGCCGGTCGCCGCGCCTGAGACACAGCCCGAGACGCAGGCGGTGCAGAGCGTGCTGGTCGGGGCGGTCGCCGAAATCCGTGCGCGACATGGCATCCCGGAAGGTGCGCTGCGAAGGTTCCAGTCGATCCTCGCCGCGCAGGCAATGCCGGCGGAACAGCGGCTCGCCCGGCTTGAGGAACTGGCGAGCTGGCTGGCGGCAACGCTTGCGCACCTGACGGCGCAAAGCAACGATCCCATCGAGCTTCGGCGGCTCAAGGCGGAAGCTGCCAAGGCCCTTGGCGACGGCGATCTCGAACGCGCCATGGACCTGCTCAAAGAGGTGCGGCAGAACCTGCGGGACAGCCGGCGGCGGACCGAAGCCCGGCTGGCAGAGGAGATGGAAGCGCTGAAGGCGCAGATGCTGGAGGAGAGCGGGACCACGGCTCGCCTCGCGGAGCTGGCGCTCGCGCGATTCGATTTCGACGTGGCGGCGGAGCTGTTCGCGGATGCCGCCGCGAGCCTCCCGTCCGGCTTCACGGAGATCGAGGCGGACTACCGGCAACGGCAGGCCGAGGCACTGGCTGCGCGCGCCGAGATCAGCGGCGATACGCGGTCGTTGCAGGCGGCCGCCACGGCGTTCCGCGGCGCCATGGAACTGGTGTCGCGCACGGCGGACCCTGCCGCCTGGGCAAGGCTTGGCGTCGGACTGGGCGACATGCTGATGGCGCTCGGTCAACGCAAGACCAGCTCGACGCTCGAACTCG
>JBFWYV010000384.1:0-3857 GCA_050186055.1 Hyphomicrobiaceae bacterium
CTATCTCGACGTGCCGACCATGGGACAGCCGGAAGCCTTCGTTCAGTTCAAGGAAGGTTTTTTCGAGCCCGACGGAAACATCGGCGCCGGCAGCCGCGAATTCCTCCAAGGCTGGATGGACCGCTACGTCACCTGGGTGAAACGCCACGGGACCTGAGGACGCAAGGTCAAGCCGGCGGCATCGCAGTCCAATTGTGCTTCCGCCCGGGTGCTGTCGCACAGGCGGCCAATCCTCCGGCTCAATGACGCAACATCGCTGACAGCAAAAAATGCAGCGACGTAACGGTCGGGCCGGATGAGGTACAATCCGGCGGAGTGCCCCAATAAGCGCCCCGCCAGTTCGCCACGCACATCGCGCACGCCGACAATCCCGTCGGCGGGAATCGAGGCATCCTCGCGATCCAGCACGGCGACGCGCCGAATTGCCAGACCGTCCGCCGACGCCGCATCGGCGCCTGGCAGCAGGTCCGCAGGCGTGCCAGGAGGAGCGACAAGCGCGAAACCATCGCCCAGCACATCGTCGAGAAGCTTATAGCCGTCCCTGCCCGCGACCAGCGCCTGCGGAAACAGCGTTCCGACGAGACCCGCCCCATCCTGATCGCGTGGCGGCTCGATCAGGAAGCCCTTGCTGAAACGCGGCTTCGGCTTGTACTTCATCTCGGCGAAGTAGCTGCGCGCCGGCGGATACAGCGCGAGAATGCGAAAGAAGTTTTGCAGGGCGAATGCGCCCGTGCGGGTTCGCGGCATCATGATGTGCCCCATGCGCACGGCAAGGTCGATCATTTGCCTCGCATGGTCGCGGCGCTCCATTTCGTACGTATCCAGAAGACCGGAGCCAAGCTGGCGTTTGACGACGGCCGCGACTTTCCAGGCGAGATTATGGGCATCGCGAATGCCACTGTTCATGCCCTGGCCGGCAAATGGCGGCGTCAGATGCGCAGCATCACCCGCGATGAAGACGCGGCCATCGCTCCAGCGCTCAGCCAGACGCGCATGAAAAGTGTAGACGACTTTGCGATGAATGTCGGCCGCCGATTGCTCGCCATGTGCGGATAAAAGGGCGGCTACATTGTCCTGGGAGAGAGCCCAGGCCTCGGCCTCGCCGTCATGCAGCATGAACTCGAAACGCCGCGTTCCTCGCGGTCCCGGCAGCGAGAGGCAAGGGCGAGCCGGATCGCAGAACACCTTGGTATCGCGGCTTGTATCGCTTGAGTTATCAAGATCGATGATCAGCCATCGCTCTTTGAAAGTGGACCCCTCCAGGGTGATGCCGAGCGCGTGCCGGACGAAGCTGCGGCTTCCATCGCATCCGATCATGTAGTCGCAGGATACTTTTCTCTCGCTCGCCTGGGACTTCAAGCAAACTGAGACCTGTTCCCCTGATTGCTCAAATCCTGTCACCTCAGTCTCGAACAGGATCGTCGCTCGCGGCGAACCAGAAAGGTGCGCCTTCAGCGTCGCTTCGAGAACAGGCTGCCGAAATGCATTCCGGCGCGGATAGCCGTATTCGGAAGCTGCCGGCTTGACCTTGAGAAAACGCCGACGGGCCGGCGAGTAATATTCCGAGCCGTATCCAAGCACGATATCGGGCAGCAGGTCGTGGACGATTCCGACGGACTGCATGGTCCGCAGCGACTCGTCGTCAATCGACACCGCTCGGGGTTCCTGAACCGTCTGGGCATTTCGCTCGACCAGCAGCACATCGATGCCGTATCGGGTCAGCAGGTTTGCAACGGTCAATCCGGTCGGGCCGGCACCGACGACGATGACAGGCCAGTGATCACGCATGGTCATTCGTGGTGAAATACCTCGGAGCGCCGCTGCCTTTGAGGCGGTTTGGCTGTTGGCTGAAGCCTTGCCAGTAGCAAAAATCGCCAATTCTACAAGCTGCTACACGGTCACAACCGGGCACTGGCCGTCCCCTGGGGCACACCTGTGTTAGGATGTCCGGCTTGACGACCGAGACATTCATCATGTCGGGCGGCCGTTCGGAACGAATTTCTCGGCCTCAGTCTCGCGAGCAAAGCTGTGATTCCTCGCGTCCTTTTTTACTTCTGAGGCTCGCTCGGGATTCCAGCATCGAGGTGGCGGACTTCAGAAGCGGACCGTTAGTTTGGAACGCCGCCGGGCGTGGAACCGCCGACCGTAATCAGCGCATAGCCCAGCTTCCGGCTCATTGCAGGCGGCAGTTGGAAGGCCAGTGTCGTCGGCCCGACCTCGATCTGCAGCACGTGCTCGCCATCCTCTGTCTCGCCTATCCCGACAGCATTCGGCTTCAGCGGTGCGACTTGCCGGATCGTGACATCGGTCCCCTGGAACCTGCCGCTCAACTGCAGCAACAGACTGACGAGCGGCTGAATGTCGTCGATGACCATGCAGAAATCATCGGTCCGGCTCGTCTCGTCGGTGTGCAGGCGCAGACAGACTTGCCGCTCACTCCGGTTCCAGGCGCCGGTCACTTGTCGGACGAGCCGGAGATCGGTCATGATGTGCTCATTGGTTTCCCATCGGTCGGGATCATCGCTGTCGAAATAGCCGAATGAATATATCGAACGACTGCCGGCTTGTCCAATGCGCAATCCTGGATGTCCGATACTGCTGCAGCTTGGGGCAACTCTGTCCGCCGCCGACGGTGGCATGAGTGGAAATTGCTCTGGAGGCCGTTATGCCGAGGAATTCGGGGTTATTTCTAAGTATTCGACGCCATTCGAATTGTCGCACACGGGTTGATCGAGATTAGGAGTAGACGGGCGTTTTGACGCCGACTAAGATAACCGGATCATTAACAACCAGATTATCAAAGTGGAGGATGGAATGCGGAAGCAGGCATTGGTGATTGTCGTAGCCGCCTTCGCTTCTATCTTTGGGTTGCCCGCATCCGCCCAGCCTTTGGAGAAGGTGACGGTCGTCATCCCCAACAACAGCATATTCGTGCTGAATTGGACAGGGGCGAAGGACGCTGGCATCTTCAAGAAACACGGCATCGACCTCACTGTCGACGCGCGGCCGTTTGCGGGCTATCTAGCGGGGATACCCTCGAAGGAAGCGAAGGCAACGACCTACTCGGGCATCGATGCCGTCCTCAAAATGAACGAGGGCTACAACATTGCAGTCATCGGCGGTGGGCTGACCGTCTTTCAGGAAATCTACGTACAGAAAAATTCTCCCATCAAGACCGTAGCCGATCTGCGCGGCAAGCGCTTTGGCGTCTGGTCCAAGGGTGCCGGCGCCTACAAGGCGGTGCGCGCGGCAATCATGGATGCCGCCGGCTTCGACGTCGAAAAGGATACCAAGCTGGTCCAGCTCGCGGCTCCGGCGCTGTACAAGATGCTTGAGCGTGGCGAAGTCGATGCCATGCTCAACATCAGTTCCTTTACGGTCCGGGCTGCGTCGGAGGCTGACAAATTCCGTTCGATTTTTGCGCCCAACGACTATTGGCGCAAGAAGACGGGCTTTCCGATCGTTTGGTCGGCACCGCTCATCGCCTGGAAGGACTGGATCAAAGAGAACCCTACCCGGGCAAAGAACTACGCTGCGGCAGTGCAGGAATCATTTCGGTGGCTGGCGAAACCTGAGAATCTGGACGCAGCGATCAAGCGCTACGGCACGAAGGCAGGCGTGACGACGCCAGCGGCCGCAGCAGTGTACAAGAAGTGGTTGGCCGGCAACCGGATATTCTTTGCCGACTGGAACCAGAAAGTCGTCGATTCGCAATGGCAGTTCTTGGAGATGGCGAAGCGCAACGGCGTCCTGCCGGCGGTTCCCGATAAGAAATCTCATGCGCTCGTTCTGAACGATGACGCCAAGCCTTAAAGACTTGAGCCGAGCAACGGGATAATGCGCGTGAGTCGAGCCCG
>JBFWYV010000385.1:0-3834 GCA_050186055.1 Hyphomicrobiaceae bacterium
TCGCGCATGCATTTTGCCAGAATTCATCCACGCATGATTAGTTCCCCGTTGAACGACGATGTCGCCCCTATGAAGGGTCACTTCGGAGTCGTCCAGAACAAGTTGGACCGGACCTTCGAGACAGATCACGTAGTCCACCGTATCAGTGCAATGCATAAAGCGCCTGTTTCCGGGCGCTAGGTCCAGGATGCCAAACCGACTCCCCTGCGGCGGCGGCGCGAAGCCTGACTTGATTTCCGAATTATCGTCGTCACCGAGGAAGCCTGTCGGAGACGAGTCTGTGATCCACAGTGTGGTGGCCTTCGTGTGTGCATCGCGCTGTCGCGTATTAGCAGCGTCGCCGTCGATCAAGACAACTGACCTGCCCCGCGCGTCATGGCCGGTGACCACCCGGCGCACTGCCGGGAAGTCATGCTTAGGGTCATCCATATGCAGTATTCCTTACAGACCAATAGAACGCTCGCGCACCCCGTGTTGCGGATCTGGATAGCCGCTGGTACGACGAACATTGTACGGCATTCGACGCAAGAGAAGATGTGTATAGAAGCGTGAACACCTCAAAGGCCGCAGGCTCGGGCCGACGTGGATAGGTTTGCGAGAGGCTGGGCGCCACTTTTGGCCTAAATTTGCGCTGATGCCGGAGATCGGCAAGCTATCGCTGTGTGAGCTGCTGCCGGTTTCAGGGACACCGAGTTTAGGTGTCATGATGGAACCGGAGGTGGGTAATAGGACAGCGCAGACGATTTGCCAGGGAATTCAAGCTCGAGGCGGTGAGGCTGATTCGGGACAGAGGCGCATCGGTCGCCCAGGTGGCGCGGGACCTCGACGTGCACGAGAACGTGCTGCGCAAATGGGTCAAGGAGTTCGCGGCTGACCCGCAGCATGCGTTCCCGGGCGAGGGTCAGATGAAGCCCGAGCAGTTGGAGATCGAGCGGCTGCGGCGCGAGGTCATCAAGCTCAGGGCCGAGCGGGACATTCTAAAAAAGCCGCGGCCTACTTCGCGAAGGACTCGATATGAAGTTCGCCTTCGTCGCGAAGCATCGAGGGATTTGGCCTGCGGGTTGGTTGTGCGAGGCGCTCGGTGTCTCGCGGGGCGGGTTCTATGCGTGGCTGGCGCGCCCGCGCAGTGCCCGCTCGCACAGCGACGAGGCGATGGCTGCGAAGATCCGCACCAGCTTCCTTACCAGTGATCGCACCTACGGCGCCCGCCGCGTCTGGCACGATCTCCTGGCCGACGGTATCGCCTGCGGCCTGCACCGGATCGAGCGGCTGATGCGAGCCCAAGCCCTGCGGGCACGGCCGCGAACCACAAGTGGATCGCCGACTTCACCTCCATCTGGACGGCCGAGAGCTGGCTGTATGTAGCGGCGGTCGTCGACCTGTTCTCGCGGCGGGTGGTCGGCTGGTCGATGAGCGCCACGATGACGGCCCAGTTCGTCGCCGATGCCCTGATGATGGCGGTGTGGCGGCGGGGCAAACCGGACGCCGTGATGCATCATTCCGACCGCGGCAGCCAAGGCGGATTCAAGTGGTCGTCGCAACACCCTTAGATTGGAGGTTGCGATGACGGCTCACAGACGCGCTTCACATCGGTGCACACGAGGAGCTTTGCGTTCGCCCGGACGCCCACCTGCCTGGCAGCGTGAGAATCGTCGTCGCTTCTGGCAAGCTATTTCCTTGGGATACACGAGCGAGGATGCTGCGAGGGATGCTGGCGTATCGTCGCCCCTCGGTCCGCGCTGGTTTCGGAGTGCAGGCGGAATGCCACCAACGCACCTGTCGGCGTCGGCGAACCTGCCCTCGGGACGCTATCTGACCTTTCGCGAACGTGAGGATATTGCGATCGAGCTCGTCAAAGGGGCTGGGATACGAGCTATTGCGCGCAAACTCGGTCGTTCGCCGAGCACTGTCTCGCGTGAGGTTAGGCGCAATGCTGCCACGCGAAGCGGCAAGCTGGACTACCGTGCCAGTACGGCTCAGTGGCACGCCGATCGTGCGGCGCGACGTCCTCGACCCAGCAAGTTGGCAAGCAACCTGGCACTGCGCGGATACGTGGAGGAGCGTCTCGCCGGCAGGATCACTAATGCTCAGGGAAGCCGTTTTAATGGACCCAAGGTGCCATGGAAGAAGCGACGGGCTGTTCATCGACAGAGTCGGCGCTGGTCGAGAGCCTGGAGTCCTGAGCAGATCGTCCATCGGCTCCGGATCGATTATCCAGAGGATCCGACCATGCGTATCAGTCATGAGGCGATTTATCAGTCCCTGTATATTCAGGGACGCGGAGCACTACGCCGGGAACTGACTGCCTGTTTGCGTTCGGGCCGGGCTCTTCGCGTGCCGCGCGAACGGACCCGGAATCGGAACAAGCACTTTATCGGGGATGCCATCATGATCAGCGATCGACCGCCCGAGATCGCCGACAGGGCTGTCCCGGGTCACTGGGAAGGTGACCTCATCCTTGGTCTTGAGAGTTCGGCGATCGGCACGCTCGTGGAGCGAAGTTCTCGCTTCACCATGCTACTGCATTTGCCGCGAATGGATGGCTATCAACGAGGTCCGCGTATCAAGAACGGTCCGCCCCTTGCTGGACACGGCGCCGAAGCCGTCCGTGAGGCAATCATCCAATCAATGGGCGAACTACCCGAGCAGTTGCGCCAGTCGCTGACATGGGACCAAGGAGCGGAAATGGCACAACACGTCAGGTTAAGCATCGATGCCGGGCTGCAGATCTACTTCTGTGATCCGCAAAGCCCTTGGCAACGTGGTTCGAACGAAAATACTAACGGCTTGCTCCGACAGTACTTCCCGAAAGGCACAGACCTCAGCAGACATAGCGCACAGGAACTGGATGCTGTCGCCCACTCGATGAATACGAGGCCCCGCAAAACACTTGGCTGGAAGACACCCGCCGAGGTTCTGGACCAGTTCCTGATCGGACAGTACAATCCAAGTGTTGCGACGGTCGGTTGAATCCGCCCAATACGTGTCGATGATATATACGGAGCGCCTGGCGGAGGCGGGCGTCGAGCCGTCGGTCGGCATCGTTGGTGCCGTTACGACAATGCTCTCGCCGAGACGATCACGGCCTCGGAAAGCAAAGATCATCCATCGGCGGGGACCGCGGCGGTCGTTCGAAGCCGTCGAGTTCGCGGCGCTGGAATGGGTGGACTGGTTCAACAACCGGCGGCTCTTGGAGCCCATCGGCAACACATCCCGCCGGCCGAAGCCGAGAGGCTACTACGCCGGCCTGTCCAATGGCGTCCGACGAACCCGGGGGGCACTGGAACAGCGGCAAAGATACGGAACAAGAGGGCGGCGCATTGCGGCTTCGCTTCCGGCCTTATCTAAATTGGGATGCGCAGCTGCTGCTAACGTTCTTGGCGCCGGATGCCTTTGCCAACATTCGCTGCATTGCAGCATGTGTCCTCGATTAACGCGGAAAATCCGTTGTCTTGGACTTGATCTGCTGCTGAGTGGCGTGATCACCAAGATCGCGGATGCCGTATCGGTAAAGCAGCCTACACAAGCAAAAACAATTTGATGATGATACGCGTCTTTGAGACCGCCTAATATCACCACCAGCGCGCCGATTGAATACACGCCATCCTCAGCAGACTGCACTATTTTGCCTCGAACTTTGACAACTCGAGCCAGAACGGATCGTTTTGGACTTTGCCAGGCAAGCGGTCACGACTAGCCGGAGTAAATCCGTATTCTTTGAGAAGCGAGATCACGAGCGACGCGCTTTGATTGGCGACGGAAACATACGGGGAGTGGATCGGGTTGCCATTTTTTGTTTTCATTACTGCACCATACTACTGCTGTGCTTCGCCA
>JBFWYV010000386.1:0-3832 GCA_050186055.1 Hyphomicrobiaceae bacterium
GATCGAGCACTTCTTCTCCCACTACAAGGATCTCGAGCCGGGAAAATGGGTGAAACTGCTCGGCTGGGGCAGCGCCGACGAGGCGCGCGACCTGATCCGCGCCGCAATGAATCGCGCCCAAGCGGACACAAAATCTTGATGCGCCCATCTTGATGCCCCCGAGGTCTCAGCGCCTGGTTGCTTGATTGCGTGACCGGCCCGTGGTCGGCGTGGGCGAGCGCGCTTTCCAGCGCCCGGTCCGCATCATCTCGGTCGTAAGTGCCCTGATTTCCGTCATCAGCAGGCGTGCGGCCATCGTCAACGGCTTGTGAAATGTTGCCGACATGACGAGCTGTCGCTCCAGGGGCGGCGACACGATGCGGGCCGCCTGCAGCCGCTTGGTCGCGACGTCGTGCGCGACGGTATCGAAGGATGAGACCGTGTAGCCGCCGCCCGACGCGGCAACAGCCTTCATGGTCGACATCGAGTCCACTTCCAACGGCACGCGGGGCTTGATGCTTGCGCGGGCACAGGCCTCTTCGACAAGCGCGCGTATTGCATGTGGCAGACCGGGGAGAATAAGCGGCAGACCGTCGAGAGCCGCGAGCTTGACGGTCTTCTGCGCAGTCAGCCGGTCGTTGGGTGGCCCGACGAGATAGAGGTCGGTCACGCACAGCGCAACGTGGCCCTTCCTGACGTTCGGCCGCTTGACGAAGAAGAGGCCGATGTCGGCGCGCCCGTCTGCGAGCAACTCCTCGGTCTGACCGCTCAGGCCCTCGACGAGCCGGATCTGGATATCGGGATACCGGGCCCGCAGGCGCTCAAGCAGCGGGCCGGCCAGCAGCTCCGCCACCGATGCCGGCAACCCGATAACCACCGTTCCTGCAGGGACGCCGCCCTGAGCCCTGGTCTCCGCCTCGAGCTGTTCGGCATCGGACAGAAGCCGCTTTGCGCGTGGAAGAAGCGCCTTTCCGTCGTTGCTCAGCAGCACGCCGCGGCCGGTCCTGTGGAACAGCTTGCGACCGAACGCGACCTCGAGCTCTTGAAGCTGCCGGCTCACGCCCGATCGGGCGACATCCAGCATGATCGCAGCCTTGGTAAGGCTGCCGCTGTCCGCGACATGCACGAACACCGCGAGCTGCTTCAGGTCCAGCATCGGTTGATGTCACAAAATCGCAATTCTGATTCCATGGATTGCATCTAGCAGACGGCGATAACTGCCGACAACATCCCTGCAACAACAACCACCCGCGCGTCCGCGCCGGCGGCAATCACGTCTGGGAGGAACCACTGTGAAGCGATTGGTCCCGTGCCTTGCAACTGCACTTGTTCTGGGGGCGATTCTGGCGCCGGCAAAGGCCCGCGCGGAAGCCACCGAAGTCAGGTTCGCGAAGCAATACGGCATCGCGTATCTGCAGCTCATGGTCATGGAAGACCACAAGCTCGTCGAAAAGTATGCCAAGGAAGCCGGCGTCCCGCTGAAGGATGTGAGCTGGAATACGTTCACGGGTGGCGCGGCTGTCAACGACGCGCTGATCTCCGGCGCGGTCGATCTCGTCGGCGGCGGCATCGGCGCATTCGTGACCTTGTGGTCCCGGACCAAGGGGATCATGGACGTCAAGGCCGTCGGCGGTCTCGTCAAGATGCCGATGTTTCTCAACAGCCGCAATCCCAACGTGAAGTCGATCAAGGACCTGACCGACAAGGATCGCATCGCTCTGCCGGCGGTCAGGATCTCGCCGCAAGCCGTGACCCTGCAGGCTGCCGCGGCAAAGATGTTCGGTGACGAGAACTTCGCCAAGTTCGATCCGCTGACCGTGACCCTCGGCCATCCCGATGCGATGCAGGCTCTGACCGTGGGCTCCAGCGAGATCACGGCGCATTTCACGACGCCGCCCTACCAGTACCAGGAGCTGCGAATTCCGGGCGTGCACACCATTCTGAACTCCTACGATGTGTGGGGCCCGCAGACGGCAACGATCGTTTGGGCGAGCAGCAAATTTGTCGATGCCAATCCCAAGCTCTATGCGGCCTGCACGAAGGCTCTCGATGAAGCGACGGACTGGATCAACAAGAACAAGCGCGAGGCCGCCGAGCTTTACCTCCGCATGTCCAAGGACAAGGAGCCCGTCGACAACATCGTGAAGATGCTCAACGATCCGCAGATCGAGTTCTCGACGACGCCGCAAAATCTCATGGCGTTCGTGAACTTCAAGCACAGGACGGGCACGATGAAGGTCGTGCCTGCAACCTGGAAGGACCTGTTCTTCCCGAACGCCCATTCCCTGTCGGGAAGCTGATCGGATGAACGACGTCGTCGGCTCTTCTGGCAAGGTATCGGCTTTGGCAGGCGGTGCCCATCCGATGCCCGGGCCGTCGGCGTTGCGCGGATACCGGCGCGCGGACGGGCGGGTCGGGGTCCGCAACCACGTGGTCATCCTTCCCGTCGACGACATCTCCAACCGGGCCGCTGAGGGCGTGGCGGCGAATGTTCCCGGCACGCTGGCTCTGTCGCACGCGTACGGCCGACTGCAGTTTGGGGCCGATCTCGATCTCCTGTTCAGAACGCTGATCGGTACAGGGCGGAATCCGAATGTTGCCGCGGTGGTGGTTATCGGCATCGAACCGCAGTGGACGGATCGTGTGGTTCAGGAGATAGCCGGGGTCGGAAAGTCGGTGCAGGGGTTCTCGATCGCCGGCGTCGGTGATCTTGACGTCATTGCGGCGGCTTCCAGGTGCGCGCAACAGTTCGTCCAGGACGCATCGGAGATCGAGCGGACGGAGTGCGACCTGTCCGATCTGGTCGTGTCGGCGAAATGTGGGGAATCCGATACGACGACCGGCCTCGCGTCGAACCCGGCAGTCGGATGGGTGTTCGACAGGCTCGACGAGCGCAAGGCGACGCTGATTTTCGGTGAGACCGCGGAGCTGACAGGGGGAGAGCAGATCGTCGCGGCGCGGTGCGCCAGCGCCGATGTCCGGGCGCAGTTCCTGGAAATGCATGCGGCCTATGATCGCGAGATCATCCGTTACAAGTCGAACGATCTGCTCGAATCGAACCCGACGGCGGGCAACATCAGGGGTGGCATCACGACCATCGAGGAAAAGGCGATGGGCGCGCTGACCAAGATTGGCCGCAGCGCACCCATCGTCGGAGTGCTGGATACCGCGCAGCCTCCCGCGGGTCCCGGGCTCTGGTTCATGGATTCATCTGGTGCGGGGGCAGAGATGCTGACGGCGTGCGCCGCTGCCGGTGCCGTCGTGCATCTCTTCACGACGGGACAAGGAAACGTGGTCGGGAATCCCATTCTTCCCGTCATCAAGGTCACCGCCAATCCGCAGACCGCCAGGACAATGGCGCCGCATATCGATGTGGACGTCTCGGGTCTGGTTCAGCGGGCGATGACGCTCGAGCAGGCCGGAAAAGCCGTTCTCGGCATGATGATGCGGACCTGCAACGGACGGCTGACCGCCGCCGAGTCCCTTGGACATCGTGAGTTCGTGATGACCCGACTGTTCCGGACCGCCTGATCATGCTGGCTGCCGAGATCACATCTGCGGGCCGCGATGCCGTGGTGAAAGATCTCACGGTCTGCATCGCCACAAAAAAATATCCGCCCGGCATGCGCAACACGCTGCACGCCTGGAACGAGAAGCATGCGATCCTGGCATTCGTCGAAACGCACAGCGGCGCCATTGGTGTGGGCGAGGCCTGGTGCGATGGCGGCAATCCGGAACCGGTCGCGGCGCTGATCTCCAAGGATCTCAAGCCGCTTGTCGTCGGGCAGCCGGTTTGGGCAATCGAACGGTTCCATGCGCGGGCGCTTGCGACCAATCTGATGAGCGCCCGAGG
>JBFWYV010000387.1:0-3823 GCA_050186055.1 Hyphomicrobiaceae bacterium
TGATGTGGGACATTCGCCGCAATATCAATCCGGACCCGATGCCCCGGAGCAAAAACGTCATCCAGTTCATCTATTCCGACCTGCAGAAATCCCAGCGCAACTGGTGGTTGATCGTGGAGCCGGGGCATGAGGTCGATCTGTGTTCCGTCGATCCGGGGCAGGATGTAGACCTGTTCTTGATAACCGATCTTCGGACCATGACCGAGATCTGGATGGGCTACTGCTCGCTGGCCAGAGCGCGAGACGACGGTCGCCTCACCTTGACGGGAAGCCGGCCGCTGGAGGCGAATGTCGCGACATGGTTGAGCCTGAGCCGATTTGCCAAGATCGAAAAGCAGGTCGCATGAAAACAGACGCCGGCTCGAAGTCGAGATGTAAACGAGCGAGGCCGATGCCTGCCTATGCAGGCGCCGCTTCGGAAGTATCCGGCGTAAGCGTAACGACGTCTGCTTTGGCGGCTTGCAGTCCGGTCCGGCCTAGCCTAAACGTTTCGCGAACGTGCGCCGGTGCAATTGGCGCCGAACCGGGAGGAATAGCATGATGAGGAAGCTTGCATTAGCCGCGATCTCCGCCTGCCTGCTGCATGCGGGCCCAGCGGCTGCTCAAAAGTACAACCTGACGGTCGCCGGATACAGCCCGGGCGGGCTCGTGTCGACGATCGGGGCAGGCATGGATGCAGCTTTGGCCACAGCGTTCCCCGGCTCGACGGTCACCTATCAGACCTCCAGCGGCGGTCTCGCCAATGCCATCCTTGTCAGCACCGGCAAGGTGCCGCTCGGCATCATTTCCGATACCGAGCTGCCGCCGGCTTTGGACGGCAAGCCGCCGTTCAAGGCGCCGATCAAGAACCTGCGCCTGCTGATCCAGCCCTACGTCGCGGAATCCCGCTTTCAGGTCTCGCACATCATCTTCAGCAAGGCCTGGTCCGACCGGCACGGGATCACCAGTTTCGAGCAGATCGCGACCAAGAAGCCGTCCATGCGCGTTGCCTTCAACCGCCCGGGCAACCGCGACGGCGATGTCGGACTGGCGTTCATGTCCGCCATCAAGGTCAGCCAGGACGACATCAGGTCGTGGGGCGGCCAGGTGGTCCGCGCGGCCTCGCAGGAGATCACTTCGCTGATGCTCGACCGCCGGCTCGACGGCGTTGTCGTCGGTATCTCGATCAAGCATCCCCGCATCCTGGAGATCACCAAGGGGCTCGATACCATAATGCTGCCGAGCAGTCGTGCAGTCGCCGAAAGTGTCGCCAAGGAGACCGGTGCGGAGCCCTGCACGGTCAAGGCGAAGGAGTATGACATGCTCGCTGCCGACACCACCTCGGTGTGCGTTGGGGTCGGCCTCTATGCCAGCGCATCGATGCCGGATGAAACAGCATACAATTACACCAAGGCGATGTTCGAGCAGATCGACAAGTTCCGCTCCGCCCACCGTTTGCTGAAGGCGGTGGTCACGCCTGAACGGCTGGCGAAACCGACACGCGCGCCGTTCCATCCGGGTGCTGCAAAGTATCTGCGGGAAAAGGGACTCTTGAAATAAGAGTTGGCCTTCAACAGAGCCAGCAATCGAACGCAACATCATGAGCGCGGCGGGCCTGCTCGACATCCGGGCCCGCCGCGGCAGCAATGGGCAAATTTAGCGCATCATGGCCAAGCTGAATCCTCTGAGCCTCGACTTCTGGTTTTCCGTGGGCGCGAGGCGCGAGCCGACCGGCTGGCTTGCATGGCTTCTCACGCCGCTGGCAGTCGCACTCGGCGTATTCGTGATCGTCAGCGCCACCGTCGTCATCATCCAGCCGTGGACGCTGACGGCCGTATTCCTGTGCGGAGTGATGACGCTGGCGTTTCTCGCTGTCGGCGCATCCCCGCATTCAGACCCGAAGAGCCCCAGCATCACCGACTGGGTGCTCTCGATCGCAAGCTTCGCGTCCGGCGTTTTCTTCATCATCCAGTCGGAGCAGCTCGACGAGCGCATCTCGCTCCTCACGGAACTCACCACGCTGCAGATCGTGTTCGGACTGATCATGGTCGTGCTGTCGGTTGAGATCACCCGCCGCTCTACCGGTCTCGGCCTTACCATCATCGTGGTCTGCTTCATTGCCTATAATTTGCTGGGACATGGGTTCACCGGCGTGCTCGGCCATGCCTACATCGATATCCGGCATTTCCTCGATATCATGGTCTACACGACCGACGGCGTGATGGGGCTGCCGGCGCGCGTGACGGCCAGCTACGCCTACCTGTTCGTGCTGTTCGGGACGCTGCTGCTCTATTCAAAGGGCGGCGACTTCTACAACGACGTCGCTGCTGCATTGACCGGCCGCTATCACGGCGGCCCGGCCAAGGTCGCAGTGGTTTCGTCCGGCCTTTACGGCATGATCTCCGGCAGCCCGACTGCCGACGTCGTGACGACCGGATCCGTCACCATTCCGATGATGAAGAAGGCCGGGTTCCGCAGCGAAGTGGCTGCCGGCATAGAGGTTGCCGCGTCGACAGGCGGCAGCATCATGCCGCCGGTGATGGGCTCCGCCGCCTTCCTGATGGCCGAATACACCGGCATCGACTACAAGGACATTGCGATCGCCGCCCTCCTGCCCGCCCTGCTCTACTACACCTGCGTGTTCTCGCAGGTGCACTTCCGCTCCATGCGCCACGGCATCGGCGGCATGGATCCTTCCCTTCTTCCAAAGCTCAGCACGACGTTCCGCAGGCATGGCATGTTCCTGCTGCCGCTGGTGGTTCTCACCTGGGCGCTGCTGGAAGGCTACACACCGACCATGGTCGCCATCTTCGGCTCGATATCGGTGATCGCCGTGTCCTGGCTGCGCGCCGACACCAGGCTCAGTCCTGTATCGATCTGGAAATCCATCTCCGAGACGACCTTCCGTATCGTTCCGGTCGCCGGCGCCACCGCGGCCGCCGGCCTGGTCATCGGCGGCATCACCATGACCGGCCTTGCCGCCAAGTTCTCGCATGTCGTCTACGGAATGGCCAACGCCGACGTGTTCATGACGCTCGTCGTCGCGGCGGCTCTCACGCTGGTGCTGGGTTGCGGCATGCCAACGCCATCCGCCTATATTCTCGCCGCAGTGCTGATGGGTCCGCTGATGAACAAGCTCGGCGTCAACATCCTCGCCGGCCAGCTGTTCATCCTCTACTTCGCCGTGCTGTCGGCAATCACGCCGCCCGTCGCCGTCGCGGCATTCGCCGCATCATCGATATCCGGAGACAATCCGATCACCATCGCCGGGCATGCCGTCAAGCTGGCGCTCGCGGCGTTCCTCGTGCCGTTCGTCTTCGTCTATGCGCCCGAACTGCTGTGGCAGGGTCCGCTGTGGAAGACCGCCGTGACGTTTCTGACGGCCGGGCTCGGCCTGATCCTGCTGGCGATGGCGATCGAAGGGCACAAGCGCCTGGCGGCGCAATGGTGGAACCGCTTGCCGCTGGCAGCCGGAGGAATCTTCCTGGTCACGCCATCGCTATGGGGAATTGCCGCCGGCCTGGCGCTGGCGACCGCAGGCATCGGCAGCTCCTGGCTCGCCACATCGAAACCGCAAGTCGAGCGCGCCTGAGCCACCAGCTCAACTCGTGCAGAGGACCACGCATCACGGCGCAATCAACTGCTGTCCGTCTCGCTGGCAGCCGCCAGGACCGACAGCGCCTCCGCGGCAATCGTGCGTGTGACCCGGCGCCGCTTTTCGAGCGCGCGCCGATCGATCTCTGCCACGACGCGGCTGGCGGCTTCGGCCGACCGCTCCATGTGCAGCGCCAGATAGGCGATGACGCGCGGTTCCACCGGAATCTGCCGGTCGGCAAACAGCTTG
>JBFWYV010000388.1:0-3737 GCA_050186055.1 Hyphomicrobiaceae bacterium
GCGCGAGGCTGTCCACCCAGTTGCCTGAAGACGCATCCGCGATCAGGCCGGCGGCTTGCTGGGATGCATCGTTACGGATCGGCATAGGGCTCCGATGGAAATCGCGCCGGTCACCGGCGCCGGCGCAGTCTGCTTTTCCGCGAGCAGCCGCGTGATGTCAAACGGCGGTCACGGCGGCACAAAAGCTCATTGCGATCATACCTCGGCCTTGATCGTCGCCGCCACCTTCTCGCCGATCATGATCGTCGGCAGGTTGGTATTCGCGCACGGAACGCTCGGCATGATCGAGGAATCGGCGACGCGCAATCCCTCCACCCCGTACACCCTGGCCGCCGCGTCCGTCACCGCCATCGGATCGCTCGCTGCGCCGATCCGGCATGTACAGGACGCATGCCAGTGCCCCAGCACGGCTCCCCTGATCCATTCCCTGCAGGCCGACTCGTCGGTCTCGAGGGTTTCGAGGGAGGGGGCATCCGCGATCATCGTACGGATGATGGACCGGCGCAGAACAGTGCTCATATCCATCGCCGCAGCACCCACTGCCGTCTGGATCGCGTTCCAGCGGCTGTATCCGGCAAGGCGGCGGGCGGCATCCGAATAACTGACGGGAAACACGTCGTCCACCGTCGCCTGGACGGCCGGATGACGCTGGAGCCGGACCATCAAGCGCACGCCAGTCACCAGCCGCGCCATGTCCCGCTCATCTGAGACCATGTTGAAGTCGATGTCCGGCTTGGTGCCGGGCGAAGCGGATTTCAGTCTTAACTCGCCGGTCGAGAACGAGCGGTTGACCCACATCATGATCAGGCCGGTCTGCGCGCCGATGGCGTGCCATTGCGCCTTGTTGGCCGGAATGATGTACATATCGCCCGGGGGGCATCCATCGAGACCGGATGACCAGCGCAGCGCCGCGAACATCTGCCGGCGGAGCGACTTCGGCAAACGGGCCGGACGCTTCAGAAAGCAGCCGAAGTTGACGCCGGGGTGCTCCATGAGGTGCTTGCCGACGCCCTTGCGGTCCGCGACCACATCGATACCGAGGTCGCGCAACTCCGCCCCCGGACCGATACCGCTGCGCAGCAGCAGGACCGGCGACCACAACGCGCCGCAAGAGACGATGACGTCCTCCCCCGAAACCTCCTGGGTGCCGGCGCTTGTCCTGACTTTGACGCCGGTCACGCGATTGCCTTCGAACAGCAGGCGCTCGGCCTCCGCCCCTCCGATGATGGTCAGGTTGGGGCGCCGTCGAACCTCGGCAGTCAGATAGCGCCACGCCGGTCCCATGCGCATGGTGTCGGTGTGATTGTAGGCGACCGGAAACGTGCCGTCCTCAAAGCAGCCGTTCTGGTCGACGATGTCGCGCCAGCCTGCATCCCTGATTGCCGTCATCACGCCCTTGGTGAACAGGGGCCAGCTCGATTCCGGATACCGTTGCAGGCGGATCGGCCCGTCGTTGCCGTGCATAGGCCCGTCGAAACTGGTGTCGGTCTCCAGCTTGCGGAAAAAGGGGAGGACGCCCTCCCAATCCCATCCCGTGGCCCCCGTCGCCGCCCAATGGTCATAGTCGGACGGCAATCCGCGCACGGCCGCCATGCCGTTGATCGATGACGTGCCGCCGATCACGCGGCCCTGGGTGTAGCGCCGGCGAGGACGCGTATCAGGCGCATTACCCGGCCGTGGCTCGAATGCGGCGTCGAGATCCGGCCAGATGAAGCGGGGGTTGGCATGCGCTGTTGCCGCGAAGATATCGAGGATCTCCGGCGGCTCGGATCCGGGAGCGTAGTCGGTTCCCGCCTCCAGCAGAAGCACGCTCCGGCTGCTTTGCTCGCTGAGGCGGGATGCCAGAACGGAACCTGCCGCGCCTGCTCCCACTATGATCGTATCGTACGGACCGCCCAATCCTGGCATGCATCGCCCCCCTGTCGTCACCGCTGAGCGATCTTAGAGGAGGGTCGGGACGAGCGCCAATAAATCGCATGCACGCATGCGAACCGCAGCATGAGGCGTCGGGTCGGAACCGGCATCAGAGATTGCAGGGTTTTCCGCCCGGAACCCGGAAATTGATCTTATGGTTCTGCTTACCCGTCCCTGTCACGTCCACTCTCTGGAACATGCGCCATTGACCGCCTGCCCCGGAACAGGTCGCTTGCGACTTGTTCTCCTTGGTGAACCTGAACGCCTTGCTCCGCGTGCAGAACGGCGCCTTGCCTGTCATAAGCGGCCTGTTGCCGTCCTTGGCCTGGACGTAGATGAAAATCTCGGTGGCCCTGAGATCCTCCGAGAACAGACTCCTGCAGCTGCAGGCGGCAATCGCCCGCCAGCCGCGCGACGTCAGCCCGCCTTTGTTGGCATCGAACCCTGATGCAACCTCGATGGCCTGAGCATTCTGATTGCACAGCGTGACATCGCGTTTGACCGCGTAGGCCTGTCCCGCAGCCGCCAGCATGAAGATTGCGGCGAAACCGGCAGCGATCACAAGATGATGGAAACTGGAGCGAAGTTGCAGAAGAGGAAGGCAAGAAAACCCGTGCGTGCATGAACGCATGACCGACTCCGTTAGTTTGTACGAAGACAGGCGCTGAACAAGATTTCATTGATTGAGAATTTACAGACGCGGGCCAAGAGACGCAGCACGATCTTTCAATATGTAGCCTGTCGCGGCTCCCTCGGTTGCCAGGAGATTACGCCGACGCCACAGCGCTGACAATCGCGCGTTGATCACACATTCTTTCATCGTTGTATTGTGTTCAGTGTATTGTGTTCAGTCGCCGCCGCGTGCAGGTCTCAGCCAGCGATAGCCGATCGCCGCCCACACTATTCCGACGACGAACTGAAGAACGAAAAGTCCTGCCTCGCCGCCGACACCGCGTGCCGGCAACACCCTCAGCCACGCCGCAACCCACACCAGCACCGCCCCTGCGCAGGCGGCAGCGAAACCTGCGACCAGAACCTTTTGCGGCTGATCGGAGGCACGCCCCATGAGCAATGCAACTGCGATCACCGCCGGATTGAGCAGCGCGATGAGCAGCAGCGCCATTGGGTCGAACGGCTGCAGCCCGGTCATCGCGCGTACCATCGCGAGCAGTCCATGCGCGCTTCGTGCGTCGCATGGCATCGAGGCTGCGTCCGGGACAAAAGAGTCGGCGGCGGCATGAAACAAGCGGGGGAACTCAATTTTTTCCCTTTCCGTCCGCGAGATCGTCCTTCAGCTTCTCCTCCTCATATTGGATGAACCAGCCGATCATCTGCCGCCACAGAGCCTCCGCGAGATCCGGCGGCAGGCCCTTCGATTCGGCTCGTGCGCGGACCTTGTCGAACACCTGCTGGTTGCGCCATGGCACATTCGCTTCCTGCCCCAGGCCAAGCTTGATCTGCCAGGCCCGCTCGACGTAGCCGAAGCGTTCGGCAATGAGGTCCACAAGGCCATTGTCGATCCGGTCGATCTCGACGCGGACCTGGCCGAGATCGGCGCAATCCTTGGGCGGGCGGACGGTCATGAGAGATGGCGCTCCCCGAGCTGAACACGTTGTGATTGGTCCGGGTGATAGCACGGGTCCGGTGCGGCGGTCACGCCTCCTGCCTACCGCACTTGCCTTCATGAGGCCTGTCATCCAAAGTCGTCGCCCAATACAAAGGACATCAAGGGAGGCATGCCCGTGCGCTTCAACCGATCTCACCTGTTCCACCTGCTGGCTGCGGCACTGCCTGCGGCCGTGCTGGCTGCCGGCCCAGCCAGC
>JBFWYV010000389.1:0-3706 GCA_050186055.1 Hyphomicrobiaceae bacterium
CTGTAGTAGCCGCGATCCGACGAGCGGCGAGCGGTTCTCTTGGCGCGGTGCGCGTGTCTGCGTGTGTTTTCGGAGGCGGACACCGTGCCGCGATCACGAAAAGCGCTATTTACGAATTCCGAGCTTCCCTCGCTGTAAGCCTCGGCAGCACCGCAGCTCAGTATTGGTCCTGCAATGGCTGCGCATGCAGCAACGATCATCCGTTTCATGATAGACCTCCACCTGACTTGAGAGGTTTGAGAGCGGCAGTGCCGTCACCTTGATGTATCGGAAAGTAGTCCGAGTCCCCCCGGCCCCCCGCGTTGCTGCGCAGGCGGAATTGTTGCCGGATTAGGGCAAGCGTCGGCTGGTAGTCGGAGTAATCCCCCAATTGTGACAAGGCGACGCAACGAAGCGCCGGAACTTATTCTGCCGCCGAGATTATTCGAGCCATAACTCGCTCCGGCGGCGGGAGACAAGCATCTGCAACACCGTGAGTCAACCCGTAAAGTCTGATGTGTAAGTTAATGCAATTCCTCGATGTTTCGTGCGTATTCGCCGTTTGTTTCGCGTCTTGGAGGCAAGATGACGCGGTCGACTGCGGAGAAGGTGCACAGAAACAGCCGGCGAGGTGAACCCGCCGGCTGTTCAGCGATCGATGCTGTATACGGAGTATCAGAATATCCTGTGCGGTCGCGTCACGACCACATCAGGCGGTGATGCTCGATTTCACCCACGCCTCGAGCTTTGTCTTTTGCACGAGTGCGCCGATGTTGCGATTCACTTCCTTGCCGCCGTTGAACATGATCAGCGTCGGCATCGCCTGGATCTTGAACTTTTCCGTGATCTGCGGATTCTGATCGACGTCGATCTTTACGACCTTCAGCGTGCTCGCCAGTTCGCCAGCAACCTGCTCCAGAGCCGGCGCCATCGCCTTACAGGGTCCGCACCACTCCGCAAAGAAATCCACGAGCACCGGCTTCGACGATTTCAGAACCTCCTCTTCGAAGGTTGCGTCAGAGACTTCCTGTGCTGCGCCCATATCTCTCTATCTCCGATGTTGAGCCGATGACGACCCGTTAATGGACTGCCAGAACCTAGGAACCGCGTACCCCAGCGTCAAGGCTGCGATCGGCCAATTGCCACAGCATGGACGCATGCCTGTCGAGCAGTTCGGAGGGGATTTCCATCAGACGCGCGCCGTCAGTCCATAGGATTGCAGCCCGGATGCCGTGTGCCGGGTAGATGCGGGCGAGCGCCAGCCGGTAGGCGGCGAGCTGGGTGAGATAGGCAACTGCTACGCCTTCGGCCGTGGACGGCGGCGGCCGGTTGGTCTTGTAGTCGACGATCAAAATCTCGCGAGATCCGACGACGAGCCGATCGATCTGTCCATTGAGCCGCAACTCGGGTCCTTTGCCCGAGGGGGGCTCGATGACGGCGACCACGGGCACTTCCGATTGCGCTTCAGGTCCGAAAACCGTCGCAAATCGGGGGGTGCGCAGCACTGCCAATGTTTCCGCTACGATGCTGGTCCGCGCGCCCGGTGGCAGCGCCTGGCCTCTCGCCTCGACGAAGCCCCGCGCGGCAGCCTCCCAGCCCTTCGGATCGAGCGACGGCAGGTGCTCGAGCAGAGCATGCGTCAGCGTCCCTCTCAGGAAGCGATGGTCGCCGGCGAGACGGAGGGGGGAGGGAAAATCAGGTTCACGGTCCCGCGCGGCTGCATCGGAGCGGGTTGGTGTCGGCTCTCCGGTCTCGTCGATGTCGTAAGGCGCAAGCCTGGAGGGGGCAACCGGTATGACGAGGTGCGGTTCACGGGGGGCGGGCTGGTTTGCCCAGTCCGGCGGCGGAAGCGGACCAGGAGCGAGGTGTCCGGCATGTCGCGCGGTTTCCGGCTCTGCGGTCTGCGCACACACGAGGCGGCGTATGCTGCGGCCGGCACGGTCATGTGCGGTCTCAAGCCGATCGGTGAGTGCCTGAGAGATCAACTCGTACCAACATCCCGCATCCCGGCCACGGCGTCCTTCAAAGCCGGCGACGACGAGATGATCGCGCGCTCGCGTCATCGCAACGTAAAGCAGCCGGTCGCGCTCTTCCGCATCGGCCGCCTGAAGCGCCCGTCTGCCGGCGGAGATGCCCAGCAGACGCGAGCTGCCTTTCACGGGCCATGCGAGCGCCGACGGTGCACCTGGCGCGGAGCCGGTGCCGTTCAGCTCGATCAGTTCGCCCGGACGGCGGCCGGAGCTTATCGAACAGGTGTCGGCCATGAACACGATGGGAGCCTCCAGTCCCTTGGCGCCGTGCACCGTCAGTACGCGCACCTCGTCGCGGCCGTGCTCCATGTCGCGCTTGATCTGGCGGGTGCCATTGCGCAGCCATTGCAGGAAGCCGGTCAGCGACGGCGGCTCGACCTCGTCGAAGGCGAGGGCGAGATCGAGAAACTCCGTAATCGCATCGGCGGCTTCTGCGCCGAGGCGGGCGATCAGACGCCCGCGGCCGCCGTCGCGATCGAGCAGCTCGGCGTAGAATTCAAACGGCGGCAACTGATCTGCCCCGCTACGCCAGCGCCGTAGCGTCTCGGCGGCCGGTTGCAGGGGAGGATTCGAACGTGCCGCTTCGATCAGGGCGCTCCACAGCGCGCCTTTACGTGCTGGGGCGAACGACATCAGGTCGTCGTCGTCGAGACCGATCAGCGGTGATTTCAAGACTTCGGCCAGTGCCAGATCGTTTTCGGGAAGGGTGAGGAAATCCCCCAGCGAGACGAGATCCTTGACCGCGATCTGCTCCGTCAGCAGCAGCCGGTCGGCGCCCGCGACCGGTATGCCGCGGGCTTTAAGGGAAGCAACCATCGGGGCGGCGAACGGGTTTCTGCGGCGGACCAGGATCAGAATGTCGCCAGGGCGGACGGCGCGGTTCTGAGATTTGAGCATCGCGCCGGAGCCGAGCCAGTCGGCGATGGTGTCGGCGATGCGAGCTGCGAGGCGGGATACCGGCGAGGAGGGCGACTTCTCTTCCAGCGGCAGCCACGCATCAGCGGCGTCGACATCGTCGGGCTTCTCCGTGTCCCAGATTTCGATACCTCCGGCCTGTCCTAGCCGGTGAGCGACGTGCTTGACGGTGCCGGAGCTTACGCCTGGAGTCCGGGCAGGATCGGCGAAGACGCAGTCGACGGCATCGAGTAGCGGCTTCACGGTGCGGAACGACAGCGTCAGAGGGACGGTCCGCCACGTCTGGCGTCCCGAGCGCGCCAGCTTCTGGAAGTCAATTCCCGTTTCGGCGAACATGCGCGGCGCAGCGCCCTGGAAGCTGTAGATCGATTGCTTCTCGTCGCCGACGGCGAAGATGGTCCGGGCCTGTTCGCGCGCGCCGCTTCCTGCGAAGAACTCACTTGCCAGCATGCGGACGACGCTCCACTGCACCGGGCTCGTGTCCTGCGCCTCGTCGACAAGAATGTGATCGAGACCGCCGTCGAGCTTGTAGAGCACCCACTGCGCGGCGTCGGACAGGCCGAGCAGGTTGGCAGTTCGGGTCACAAGGTCATCGAAGTCGAGGGCCGCGCGGCGTGCCTTGGCTTCAGTATATCGCTGCATTACGGCGTCGGCGATGACCAGCAATGCGAGCGAGGCCTGGACAACGATCAGGCCCTGGCGCTCCTGCCAGAGCTCATGAAAACGATCGCGTGCGCAGAGCATCCGCTCGTGCACGTCCGGATGACTGTTCTGGATCGGTT
>JBFWYV010000390.1:0-3703 GCA_050186055.1 Hyphomicrobiaceae bacterium
TCGGCGTCCTACGTGCCGCGCGAGGCCGAGAAGGACAAGCAGCTCCAATACGCCCTCTCGTTCATCACCAGCGGCAAGGCGGCCGCGCCGACTGAAAGCGCGAAATCGGCGAAGTAGGCGCAATCCGCCCACAAGTGGTCAAACCGAACCGGGTGACCTTCGACAGGCACCCGGTTCGATTTTTGTTAACGCTATCACCTGGAATAGGGGTGTCCGGCCGGTCACAATACCGTGAGCTGCCGACCGCGCATCTGCCGCCTTTCGCGCCAACGCCCCCTGTGTCAATAAGAGGAAGCTGGGAGGACCGCAGGAATCGCGGCACGGCCCGGCGAGCGGTAATGGCAAGCGAACCCGCAACATGGTGCTCCTGATCGACAACACCCCTGCGCCGGAGTCCACGGCGGCAGTAATCCTGCCGACGCTGGCAGGGCTTGGCCGTGAGGCATTGAGCGCCCGCCTCGCCGATGCCGGCGTGCCGGCTCAGCAGCGACGCATGCGCGCCAGCCAACTTTGGAGCTGGCTTTACGTGCGCGGGGCAACGTCGTTCTCGCAGATGTCGGATATCTCCAAGGACCTGCGCCGAACGCTGGAGCAGCACTTCACCCTGGCCCGGCCGGAGATCGTCACCGAGCAGGTCTCCAGCGATGGGACTCGCAAGTGGCTGCTGCGACTTGATAAACATCGTAGCGATGCCCGCGCGCCGGAGATCGAGACAGTCTATATTCCCGAGTACGATCGCGGCACGCTCTGCATCTCCAGCCAGGTCGGCTGCACCCTGAACTGCTCGTTCTGCCACACCGGCACCCAACGCCTTGTACGCAATCTGGAGCCGCACGAGATTGTCGGGCAGATTCTGGTTGCGCGCGACCGGATCGGCGACTGGCCGGGCGCCGAGCCCCCGGCGGACGGCAGGCTGCTGCCGAATTCAGAGCGCAAGATCACCAACGTCGTCCTGATGGGGATGGGTGAGCCGCTCTACAATTTCGACAATGTATTGAAGGCGATCGAGGTCGCCAGCGACGGCAACGGCCTGTCCCTCTCCAAACGCCGCATCACGCTCTCGACGTCCGGCGTGGTGCCTGAAATCCCCCGCTGGGGCGAAGCCGCCGGGACCATGCTCGCGATCTCGCTGCATGCCGCCAATGACGCCCTGCGTGACGAGCTGGTGCCCATCAACCGCGCCTACCCCATCTCCGAGCTACTCGCGGCGTGCAGGGCATACCCCGGCCTTTCCAATGCACGGCGCATCACCTTTGAATACGTGATGCTGAAAGGCGTCAACGACAGCGCGGCCGATGCTCGCGCCTTGGTCCGGCTGCTGAGCGGGATCCCGGCCAAGATCAACCTCATTCCATTCAACCCGTGGCCCGGCTCATCCTATGAATGCTCGGATTGGGGCCAAATCGAGCGTTTCGCCGACATCGTCAACCGAGCCGGATATGCGAGCCCGGTACGCACGCCGCGGGGCCGCGATATCCTGGCGGCGTGCGGCCAGTTGAAGTCGGAGAGCATGAAGCTCAGGGCGCGCGAGCGCACATCCGGGGCCAGCGCGGACGGTATCTGAGACGAAGGGTCGGCCTCTTTCCAGACCGAGGCCGGAGGGACACGGGGCGTGATGGTCCTATCGACAATTGGACGGCTGATCTGGGTTGCGATCACATTCGTCTTGTCCGGCCTGGCAGCCGGGTTTGTGCTGGTGACGCTGGGGCTTGAACGCGTCACTCAAGCCTTTCATGACCGCGCCTGGAGCACCGGCTCGATCGACGATTGGTTCAAGCTGCTGGACCAGACGACCATCCTGCTGTCCAGCCTGACGGTCATCCCGGCCTTGATCGTCGTGATTGTCGGCGAGATCGCCCGCATACGATCCTCCCTGTACTACATCATCGGCGGCGGATTGGCCCTGGCGCTCGTCCCGGTATTGGCCAGGTTCGGTCAGGCCGGCGTGATCACCGATACGCTGCCCGCTGCACCGGTATGGCAGGTGTTCGCCACTGCCGGTTTCCTCGGCGGCTGGGTCTACTGGTTGTTGGCCGGTCGTCGCGCTTGACCATTCCACCAGCTTCGTGCTGGGTTTCCTGCGGGGCAAACAGGCACTTGCGAGAGCGGGCGGTGCCGCCGTCGGAGCTTGCCTGGCTGGAGGGTACGGCGATGATCTTGTCCGTGTTGCGCGTCCTGATCGGATTCGCCCTGGCGTGTTTGGTAGCTGCGCTCGTCCAGCTTGGATTCGCCAGTCCCGGAGACCTGTTCACAACCGATATCGAACGCCTGGGATGGACCGGCGAGCAGGTGCTCCTGGTCGCCACCCACAGCGGCATCTTTTCGGCGCCGTTCGCACTCATCGCCGCCGCCATCGGCGAATGGCAGAATATTCGTAGCTGGGTCTACTACGTGCTGTCTGCCGTCGCGATCGCAATCGCCGGCTTCATCGCGGTCTACACCGCAGAGTCGCCAGGCCCGGTCTCGATCGTGAACGCGTATGCATTGGCGGCTTATCTCTGCGCCGGGCTGGCGGCGGGCCTGACGTACTACGCCGCTGCCGGACGCTCTGCCGGAGAGCCCGCCGATACGGCCAGCCAATCGCCAGGCCATCAGTCTCCCTCGGCGGGCGCCGGCAAAGGCCCTGCAGAAACGGTACGAGCCGCAATGCTCTAAAGGCAGCGGACGAAGTCTGCCCTCCCGCCGCAGCGGATCCTCGCGCGTGCGCGACTTTCAATCGACGCGCCGCACGGCTACCATCCGGTCGGGAAACATACGATTCGAGGGCGCAACAATCATGAAGCTCGCTTCGCTCAAAGGCGGCCGCGACGGACGGCTTGTAGTCGTCTCCAGGGATCTGACGCGCGCGGCGTCGGCAGATCCTGTCGCGCATACCATGCAGCAGGCCCTTGATGACTGGGGACGCGCGGAGCCGAGGCTGAGAGAGCTGGCCGAATCGCTGGAACGCGGCGCGGTAGCCGCCGGCCGCTTTCGCGAACGCGAGACGGCAAGTCCGCTCCCCCGCGCCTATCAGTGGGTCGACGGCTCGGCCTACCTCAATCACGTCGAGCTTGTTCGCAAGGCGCGCGGCGTAGAGGTGCCGCGATCCTTCTTCACCGACCCGCTGATGTACCAGGGCGGGTCCGACATCCTGCTCGGCGCACGCGATCAGGTCGTGCTCGCCGATGAAGCCTGGGGCATCGACTGCGAGGCCGAGGTCGCGGTCGTCGTTGACGATGTGCCGATGGGCGTCGATCCGGTGAAAGCCCGCGATCACATCAAGCTTGTCATGCTGGTCAACGACATCTCGCTCCGGAACCTGACGGGCCCCGAGCTGGCCAAGGGCTTCGGCTTCCTGCAATCGAAACCGCCAACGGTCTTTTCCCCCGTCGCAGTGACACCGGACGAACTCGGCGACGCCTGGCGCGATGGCAAGCTTCATTTGCCCTTGCTGACGTCGCTCAGCGGCAAACCGTTCGGCCGGCCCAATGCGGGCAACGACATGACGTTCGATTTCGGCCGGCTCATTGCCCATGCGGCAATGACCAGACCGCTGTCCGCCGGCACCATTGTCGGATCAGGCACGGTCTCCAACAAAGGTCCGGACGGTGGTCCCGGCCAGCCCGTGGCCAAGGGCGGCCTGGGCTATAGCTGCATTGCCGAGGTCCGCACTGTCGAGACCCTCCTCGACGGCAGGCCCACGACGCCCTTCCTGAAGTTCGGC
>JBFWYV010000391.1:0-3688 GCA_050186055.1 Hyphomicrobiaceae bacterium
CCGATCTCCGATGGCTTCGAGTTCGTCGAGTTTGCCCATCCGGACGCGAACTGTCTCAGGACATTGTTCGGTCAGATGGGCTTTGCGGAAATGGCAAGGCACCGGAAAAAGTCGATCTCGCTCTATCGTCAGGGTGATATCAATTTCATCCTCAACGCCGAGCCGAAATCGCACGCGGCAGCGTTCGTCGCCGAGCATGGTCCGTGCGCGCCCGCGATGGCATGGCGGGTCGTGGATGCGGGTCACGCGCTGAGGCGTGCGCTTGAGATGGGGGCCACAGAATACATAAGTGAAGGCAAATCGCTCGATGTCCCTGCCTTGATCGGCATCGGTGGATCACTTCTCTATCTCGTCGATACCTATGGGGAAAAGGGCTCTCCTTATGCGGAAGAGTTCGAGTGGCTCGGTGAGCCGGACCCGGTCTCCCAGGGTGTCGGATTTCGCTATATCGACCACCTGACGCACAATGTCGTGCGCGGAAACATGGATACCTGGCACCGGTTCTATGCCGATGTGTTCGGGTTTCGCGAGATACGCTTCTTCAATATCGAGGGCAAGTTGACGGGGCTGCACAGCCGCGCACTGACGTCGCCCTGCGGTAAAATCCGCATTCCGATCAACGAGAGCGCCGACGACAGGAGCCAGATCGAGGAATACCTGCGCCTCTATCGCGGCGAGGGCATCCAGCATATCGCGATCGGGACGGATGACATCTACGCGGCGACGGATGCGCTTGCGGCGCGAGGACTCGCGTTTATGCCTGCTCCGCATGAGCGATACTATGCGCGGTCGCGTGAACGCGTGCGCAATCATGCCGAACCCGTCGAGCGGATGAAGACGCATGGAATTCTCATCGATGGCGAAGGTGTCGTGGATGGCGGCCCGATGCGGGTGCTGCTGCAGATCTTCTCGACGACCGTGATCGGCCCGATCTTCTTCGAATTCATTCAGCGCAAGGGCGATGAAGGTTTCGGCGAAGGCAATTTCAAGGCGCTGTTTGAGTCGATCGAGGAAGACCAGATCCGGCGCGGTGTGCTCGAGTCGGCGAAATAGAGGATCTGGATGAGGCGCGGCGTGCCGGTCGAAAGGAGCGGCGGATGACCCCATCGAAGGCGCGTTGCCTGGCGGCTCGACCGGCGCCGGATTATACGATCGGGCAGGACTGGCCGGCCTACACTGTGGATGAGCATGCCCGCTGGGACCGTTTGTTCGCTCGTTCGTGGGCCGCGCTGCAGGGTCGAGCCTGCGAACAATATGCCGAGTCGGCGGCGCGGCTGAAGCTGTCGCAATCCGGCATTCCCGACATGGCCGAACTGAGTGAGCGTCTGGACGACATCAGCGGCTGGCGCGTTGTGCCCGTCGCCGGGCTCGTGCCGGACGACGTCTTCTTCGAGCACCTTGCCAATCGGCGCTTTCCTGCCGGCGCTTTCATTCGCTCCGAGACGGAGATGGACTATCTCGAGGAGCCGGACATTTTTCACGATATTTTCGGGCATGTGCCGCTTCTCGCCAATTCTGCCTATGCCGAATTCATGCAGGCCTATGGCGTTGGCGGGCGGCGTGCCCTGGAACTCGGCCGGCTGGACAATCTTGCACGGCTTTATTGGTATACGATCGAATTCGGTCTCGTGCGGAGCTCGCGGGGGCTGCGCATATTCGGAGCCGGCATCATGTCGTCGACGGCGGAGACGGTGTTCTCGCTCGATGATCCCTCGCCCAATCGGATCGCCTTCGATCTGGAACGCGTCATGCGCACGCGCTACGTCATCGACGACTTCCAGCAGACCTATTTCGTGATCGACAGCCTTGATGTGTTGCGGGACGCATGTGCTGTGGATTTCGGTCCGCTGTATCATCGCCTGGCCTCCTCCCCGGATATCGAGGCGCATCGCCTGCTGGCCGGCGATGCTGTCATCAGCCGGGGCTCGCTCGCTTATTTTCACGGAAAGGCGCACGCCGTCGTGGAAACCGGGTTCGAGCTTCACGGCCGCTGAAACCGACATGTCCGACGCCGATGCCCGGAACTGGGTCCGTGCCCGGACATCGGACTGTCGCACGTCTCTGTCCAAATCGGCCCGCCTCGTGGAGTATATGCGGGCGCGGCAGCAAGGCACGAGGGGGAGAATGCAGGAAACGACCGGCGAAGTGGTCGCCCGAGGGCTCGTAGCGCACGGCGTGGATACGGTGTTCGCGATCCCTGGGGCGCATACATATGATTTTCAAGATGCTCTCTATGGCGTACGGGATCGCATCCGCACCATCCATACCCGCCACGAGCAGGGCGCCGGCTACATGGCCTACGGCTATGCGAAGTCGACCGGCCGGCCCGGCGTCTACAGCGTTGTTCCGGGACCGGGTGTTCTGAACTCGAGTGCTGCGTTGTGTACGGCCTATGGCGCCAATACGCCCGTGCTTTGCATCACGGGCAATGTCATGTCGCATCTCATCGGACAGGGACGGGGGCAGCTTCACGAATTGCCCGATCAATTGGCCACGCTGCGCAGTCTCACTAAATGGAGTGAACGGATCAATCATCAATCCCAGGCATCTGCGGTCGTGTCTGAGGCGTTGCGCAGGATGCGGCATGGCCGGCCTGGTCCCGTGACCATCGAGGCGCCTTGGGACGTATTCGGAATGAAGGGTCCGGCGGCAACGGTATCGGTGCTGCCGATCGAGAGCCCGGCGGTCGATGAGACGCAGGTCGAACAGGCGGCGCGGATGATTGCGGCCGCGAACAATCCGTTGATCATGGTCGGGGGCGGCGCCAACGATGCCGCTGTGGAGGTGCTGGCGCTGGCCCGCAAGATACAGGCTCCCGTCACCAGTCACCGCAGCGGCAAAGGGATCGTGTCGGCCGACAGTCCTTATGCGATGGACCTGGTTGCGGCCTATCGATACTGGCGGACGTGCGATCTGCTGGTCGGGATCGGCTCGCGGCTGGAGCTGCAGTTCATGCGGTGGCAGTGGCGACCAGCCGGCCTGAAGATCCTGCGCATCGATATCGATCCCACTGAGATGGTTCGTCTCCGGCCCGACCTGGGCATTGTCGGTGACGCCAGGACAGTGACCGCCGCGCTTTGCGACGCAGTGGCCGCATCGTCCACCAATCGCGAGAGCGAGTTCGCCGCAATCAGCGCGCAAGCACGCATGTCCTATGATAGGGTGCAGCCGCAATTGGAGTTTCTCGATGCCATTCGCGGGGTGCTTCCGCGCGACGGCTTCTTTGTGGAAGAGATCACGCAAGTCGGGTTTGCCGCCCGCTTCGGTTTTCCGGTGTATGCCCCGCGCTGCTACGTGACGTGCGGCTATCAGGACAACCTGGGGTTCGGCTTCTCTACGGCTCTCGGCGTGAAGGTCGCGAACCCCGGCAAGGCCGTCGTCTCGGTGTCCGGAGATGGCGGCTTCATGTTCGGGGTCCAGGAGCTCGCGACGGCAGCGCAGCACCGCATCAACGTGATTGCGATCGTGTTCAACAACAGCGCGTTCGGCAACGTATTGAGAGACCAGATACGGCGTTACGGCGGGCGTGTTCTGGGCGCGGAGCTCGAAAATCCCGATTTTGTCTGTCTGGCGGAGAGTTTCGGCGTCAGGGGGCGGCGGGTGGAGACGGCGCCGGAACTGAAGGCGGCGCTCTCCGACATGATCGATCTCGATGTCCCGGCGCTGATCGAGGTCAGGCTCGGCCGGG
>JBFWYV010000392.1:0-3666 GCA_050186055.1 Hyphomicrobiaceae bacterium
GAGGCCGGCTTCGGCCCATTGGCGAAGCTGTTCGGCCAGACGCTTGTGTCCCTTCTGCGCCTCGGCGGCGGCAAGCTGCATCGCGAGGTCGAAGAAGCGATCTTCGTCCCCCTCGGCATGGCTCTTGATGAGCCCGATAAGCTGTTGTGCCGACGCCATAATTCAGTCCCTTGGGGGCAGCCAGGGCGGAACCCTCGCATCCGGCTCCCTGCTCCCCTCTCTATATAGGGATTTCGTTAATAGACCAGCCGGCTGCGACCCGCGCCAGAACCCGCGTTGCTCCGTCAACCGCTTTCGTTTCGCCGCCGCCTCGTTTTGGCGAAGGCCCGATCCGTCGCCATGAACCTCTCGACCATCAGCGGCACGACCTTGACCGGATCAGGCGCTGGCTGGCCGGTCTCGCGCCCGATCGCCTCGGCATAGGCGACCAGGTTGCGATGCACGACAGCCGGGAATTCAATCGTCAGCTTGACGGGCTTGTCATCCTCGATCGTGGCGAGCTTCAGCTTGCTCATCGGCTTGCCTCCTGCTGGCCGTAAGGCGCCATTACGAGATCGCGGTTGACGATCACGCGCACAGGGAAGCCCTGGCGGATGGTGAAGGTTGGCTGGATGTTGAGCTGGCGGCGGACGAGCTGCTGGCCGGTGTTGTTGATCGAGTCCTGCGAGCCGCGGCGCAGCGCGCGGACGAGATCGCTTTCGTCGCGGTCTGAGCCGACTTCCGCGCCGACACTTAGCAAGGTCGAGAGCGCGGCGGCCTTGATCAGATCCCACCAGTGGTAGTCGACTTCGTCCTGAAGGCCGGAGAAGCCGCGCGCATCGGCACCCTGCTGGCGCTCCAGCACGATCGACTTGCCATCCGGCAGCATGATGCGATTCCAGACGAGCAGCACGCGCTTCTGCCCGAACGAAATTTGGCTGTCGTACTGACCGATCAGCCTCGATCCCTGTGGGATGAGCAGGAATTTTCCGGTCGGAGTATCATAAACGTGCTCGGTCACCTGCGCGGTGACCTGCCCGGGCAGATCGGATTGAATGCCGGTGAGTAGGGCTGCCGGGATGACCGTGCCGGCTTGCACGACATAAGGTGACGCCGGATTCGCCAGGCGATCCTGGCTGACGGTGCGACGATCGATCGAGCCGTTGACGAACGCGAGCTTACGATCCTGCATGTTCTGCATGGCGTTGGGATCGAGCGGCGGAGCTTCCGCCGGTACCGCGAGCGTCGTGCCTGGCGCCGTGCTTGCCACGACGGGTGTTGGCAGTGACGTGCGGATTGCGGTCGCTGCGAAGAGCTTGCTCAAACGCGCAGCCTCAATCTCCTGCAAGCGACGCTGTTCCTCGGGCGTGATGCCGGGCTGCGGCAACGGTCCGCCCGGCGGGATTGGTTGTCCCTGGTTCTGCGCGCTGAGGATCGGCCGGCCGAGGTCGCCCGGCAATGGCGGTCCGAGTTTGGGGATGCCGGTATAGTCGCGGGGCAGACCTGTCAGGCCATCCGCGGTCGGACGGTTCTCGGTCGAATAGAGTTCTTTATTGTCCTGGCCGGCGCGTCGTGTCTGAAGGGCGTAGATCAGCGCCATCGCAATCGCGAGACCGGAAACGGCGCCGAGGCCGATCAGCACCTTGCGCGACAGCCTGGTGACCTGTGGCCGCTCCGGCCGCAGACGCAAGTCGGGCGCGACGTCCGGAGCATTCTGCGTTCCATCGGTCATGACCGGCGCCTTCCGTCGGTGCGGACGATGCGGACGCGGCGCTCGCTGTTGCTGTCGCCGAGGCGCAACTCGGCGGCGCCGAACAGGCGGTCGACGATGTAGTAATTCTGGCGGGCACGGTAGTTGACGAGTTCGGTGTCGCCGCCGGCACCTATAATAAAGAGTGGGGGCATCTCGCCCTGCCGGATGCCCGACGGGAACTCGATATAGACCTTGATGCCGTCGTCGAATGCGCGGAGCGGCCGCCAGGCCGGCGTGTCACCCTCGATCTCGTAGCGGAAGTTCAGCGACGAGATGTCGACGCCAGTCGCGACCGGCTGAGCCGTGAGCGCCGCCGCGTTCTGCCGCCGCAGCGCGATGAGCTGGTCCTGCGGATACTGCCACGACACCGAGGCCATGTAGGTCTTCTCGGTCGAGTTCAGCTCGAGCAGATAGGTGCGGCGATCGGTGTTGATGACGAGATTGGTTTGCAAGTCCGGTCGTGTCGGCTTCACGAGGATATGGACCTGCTTGGTTTCGGCTGTCCCGCTCTCGGTGTCGCCGATGATCCAGCGCACGGTGTCGCCCGCGGCGACGGGACCGGAGCCGACAAGTTGCTCGCCGGGCTGCAAGGCAACGTCCGTCACCTGCCCCGGCGCGGCATAGACCTGATAGAGCGCGCCGGACGAGAACGGATAGACCTGCACGGCATTGATGAAACCGTTGCGCAGCGGCTGGACGCGCGCGGCCTTGTTCGCCTGGGTGATGCGGTCTTTCGGATCCTTCGGCTCCGGCGGCGCCTTGGCGCCCGGCACCGGCTTCAACTGACCGGGCAGCGGCAGCGGCTTTGGAAGCTCGACAACCTGCACCGGCGATGGCGGCTCGGCGGCCTGAACGGCCGGCACGAAATCATCATAGGTGATGTCGGGCGGAAAGAGCTTTTGCGCACAGCCTCCGAGTCCCGCCGCGCCGATCAGAAGAACAGTCGTGAGCAGTCTTTGCTTCGAGATATGGATCGGCCGCTTCATTGCGAGAGCTCCTTCGACCAGTTGATGGCGTTGACATAGATGCCGAGCGGGTTCTGCTTCAGACGGTCGGCATCGCGCGGCTGCTGCAGGGCGATAGTGAGGATCGCGGTCCAGCGTTCGATGCCGGCGAGCTGCCCGTTCAGACGCGTTCCTTCCTCGTCGGTGACCGCCCGTCCGGCAAAGGCACCCGGCGCAGCCGGGCTTCAGCGGAGCCGACAGCCCGGTCCCGCAGGGAGCCGCCCCTTGCAGCATTTACAGCATTGTCGTATATTACAGCAGCAATGGAGGAACCATGACACAGTATTCAACCAGCGATCTGTCCCGAAAATCGGGAGACATTATCGCTGAGGCCCTCCGCAGGCCGGTGACCATCACCCAGCGGAACAAGCCGCGTCTCGTACTGCTGAGCATCGAGGATTACCGCAAATTGACGGCGCACGGCGATACCCGAAAGGCGGGCCGGCTGGAAACGATGCCCGACGACTTGTTCGAGGACGTCAAGAAAGCGGTCAGCTCCTACGAGCAGGAGGGCGATGAGACGTGAGCCGCGACCAGCTTCGTACAGGCTGCGTCATGCGCTTTCCCTATCTGTGGGTGCGCGAAGCTGAGCGCGGCGAGACGGAAGGGCGAAAACCCCGCCCCGTCGCCGTGGGCGTCCGGATCTCACGGCCGAAGGGCGAAGATGTGCTGGTGCTGTTTCCGATCACGAGCCAACCGCCTTCTTCCGATCGGTTCGCGGTCGAGATTCCCGAAATGGAGAAGCGTCGGGCCGGTCTCGACGTGACGCTGCGCCTCTGGATCATTCTTGACGAATACAATCAGGACGTTATCGGCCGGTCGTTTTATCTCGAACCGGAGCCGCTGATTGGGCGGTTCAGCAAGGCGTTCTTCCTGCCGTTGATGAAAGAATTCATCGCGCGCCGCGCCGGCACGCGCGGGGTCAACCGC
>JBFWYV010000393.1:0-3664 GCA_050186055.1 Hyphomicrobiaceae bacterium
ATTTCTGTGGATGACAAGTGTTTCACGTGAATCAATTTGTGGAAAACGTTTCACGTGAATCATTTCGTCAGGGGTCCGCGAGAGGTCGCGGAGTGATGCGGCGGCGTACCCGAGACATCGGTGCGTTGATCATCATGATCGTCATGGCGGCGACAGATATCGCGATCGTTCGACTTGCCTTTTGACCCGGCTTGTCTGGTCGGTTACTGGTCTGTCGCGGAACGGAGCAAGACGATTCTGCCGACGTTCGCATATGCCCGAGACAGATGAGATGAGCACGACATCATACGATGTAATCGTCGTCGGCGGCGGTCACGCAGGCTGCGAGGCAGCCGCGGCGGCGGCGCGCATGGGCGCGCAGGTGGCCCTGGTCACGCACCGGTTTGCCACGATCGGGGAGATGTCCTGCAATCCTGCGATCGGAGGTCTGGGCAAGGGACATCTGGTGCGGGAGGTCGACGCGCTGGATGGGCTGATGGGGCGGGTTGCGGATGCGGCAGGGATCCAGTTCCGGCTGCTCAACCGGTCGCGGGGGCCAGCCGTGCAGGGACCGCGGGCGCAGGCCGATCGCAAGCTCTACCGGGAGGCTATGCAGCGGGAGATCCGCGGGCAGTCCGGCCTCGACGTCATCGAGGGCGGGGCCGTGGACCTGGTCGTCGAGGATGGTCGCGCCGCGGGCGTGGTGACGGGGCGAGGCGAGACGGTCCGCGGCGGGGCGGTCGTGCTGACGACGGGCACTTTCCTCAACGGCCTCATCCATATGGGCGAGGACCGGATTCCCGCCGGGCGGTTGGACGAGGCCCCGGCGCTTGGGCTCTCGGAAAAGCTGGCAACGCTGGGACTCGCGCTCGGGCGGCTGAAGACGGGAACGCCTGCGCGATTGCGCGCGGGGAGTATCGATTGGCATATCCTGGAGGGACAGCGCGGCGATGATCCTCCTGTTCCGTTCTCATTCCTGACAGACAGGATATCGACGCCGCAGGTATCCTGCTTCATCACCGAAACGACTTTCAAGACTCACGAGATCATCCGTGCGAATCTTGGCAAGTCCGCCATGTATTCCGGACGTATCAGCAGTATCGGTCCGCGATATTGTCCGTCGATCGAGGACAAGGTCGTGCGGTTCGCGGACCGGGAGCGGCATCAGGTCTTTCTCGAGCCGGAGGGCCTGGATGACGATACCGTCTATCCGAACGGTGTCTCGACGTCGCTGCCGGCCGATGTGCAGCTTGCCTTCCTGCGGACGATGCCGGGTCTTGCGCGGGTGGAGATCAAGCGTCCGGGCTATGCCATCGAGTATGATCATGTCGATCCGCGTGAGCTGGCGCCGACGCTGGAAGTGAAGCGGTGCGCGGGGCTGTTCCTGGCGGGGCAGATCAATGGAACAACCGGCTACGAAGAGGCGGCGGCACAAGGTCTGCTCGCGGGTGTCAACGCCGCGCTGGCGGCTGGCGGTGGGCAGCCAGTGACGATTTCGCGGGCTGATGCCTATGTCGGCGTGATGATTGACGATCTGGTGACGCGCGGGGTTAGCGAGCCGTATCGGATGTTCACGTCACGGGCCGAGTACCGGTTGCGGTTGAGGGCGGATAACGCGGATCAGCGTCTTACACCGCTGGGCGCGAGGATCGGGTGCGTGGGGCGGTATCGTCAGTCCGTGTTCGAGGCGCGCGAGGCCATGCTGTCGCGAGGGCGAGCCATGCTGGAGGAGGCGGCCCTGACGCCGACTGAGGCGATCCGGCATGGGCTGGATGTGAACAGGGACGGCCGGCGGCGTACGGCGTTCGAACTGTTGGCGTATCCCGGAATCGACATGGATCGTATTTCCATAATATGGCCTAATATCAATTCACTACCTCTTGATATTAAACTTCAGCTTGAAGTAGATGCGCGGTATGCGGCGTATGTCGAGCGGCAGTCCGAGGACGTGGCGCTGCTGAAGCGCGATGAGCATTTTGCCATTCCAGCAGACTTCGACTTCAGCGGGTTGCCGGGGTTGTCGGTTGAAGTGCGGCAGAAGCTCGAGCGTTATCGGCCTGCGTCGATTGCCCAGGCTGGCGCAATCGATGGGATGACGCCGGCGGCGCTACTTTTGATCCGGGCAAGATTGAAGCGCCGGAGCGACAAAGTCCTTTCAGCGTGAGGCAAGCGGTGAAATCTGCCGAAATTGCAGATTCAGAGGCATTTGCCACACGTTTCGCGGTTTCACGTGAAACCGTCGATCGGTTGCGCGTCTACGAAGCCACGTTACGGCGGTGGCAATCGGCCATCAATCTGGTGGCTCCTGCAACTTTGAGTTCGATCTGGCATCGGCATTTCGCCGATAGTGCGCAATTGGCGGCCTTGATGCCTGACGGGGCGCGGGCGCTGGCCGATCTAGGGTCTGGCGGGGGTTTTCCTGGTCTCGTACTGGCCATAATATTAAGCGACAAGGGCTTGTCTCGGGTGGTTCTGGTGGAAAGCGACGCCAGAAAGGCTGCGTTTCTGCGCGAAGTCGCCCGTTTGACGTCGGCCCCTGTGGAAATCCTGTCGACGCGAATCGAGAATCGGCAGACTCAGTCTACAATTGGCGCTGTCGACGTTGTGACGGCGCGAGCGTTGGCCCCACTGAGCCGGCTGATTGGACTGGCTGCTCCGCTTTTCGGGCCTAAGACAGTAGGTCTGTTCCCTAAGGGGCGGGAGGCGCAATCCGAGGTTCAGGCGGCCCGGGTCGAGTGGTCGTTCGAGTGTAGTCTCGTTCCGAGCGTTACCGAGCCGGCCGCCAATATCGTTGTGATCCGTCGGCTCGAGGCTGACCAGGCCCAGATTGAGGAGGATTGAGCGATGACCAGCGCGGCCACTGCATCGGCTGGCGTTCGCGTGCTGGCAATTACGAACCAGAAAGGCGGGGTTGGAAAAACGACCACGGCCATCAATCTCGGCACGGCGCTTGCCGCGGTCGGCGAGCGGGTGCTGATCATCGACATCGACGCGCAAGGCAACGCAAGCACGGGCGTTGGAATCGTGCCCGAAGCGCGCATGCTGACCACGTTCGATGTGCTTGCCGGCCGGGCTACGCTGGTCGAAGCTGCGCAGCCGACGGCGGTTCCCAACCTTTCGATCGTGCCCGCGAATGCGGATCTGGTCGGGTTCGATGCCGAGCATGCGGGTGAAGGCAGCCGGATTTTCAAGCTGCGCGATGCCGTAGCAGGCGTGGTTGCGCAATCGGCGGGGGCGCCGTTCTCCTACATTCTGATCGATTGCCCGCCATCGCTCAGTGTGCTGACACTCAACGCGTTGACGGCCGCAAATGCAGTGCTTGTGCCGGTGCAGTGCGAGTTCTTCGCGCTGGAAGGCATTTCGCAGCTCAGCGAATCGATCGAACAGATCCGCGCATCGCTGAATCCCGGCCTCGATATTCAGGGGGTCGTGCTGACGATGCACGATCAGCGTACGCAGTTGTCGCGCGAAGTAGCGAGCGAAGTGAGGGCGTTCTTCGGCACGAAGGTGTACGACACCATGATTCCACGCAATGTGCGTGTCGCGGAGGCGCCGTCGCACGGGCAGCCCATTCTGCTCTACGACTACGATTGCCCCGGGAGTCAGGCCTACATCAAGCTGGCAACCGAGAGCATCGATCGCGAACGGCAAATGAAGGCGGCGTGATCGAGCGATGTCGGATGTA
>JBFWYV010000394.1:0-3644 GCA_050186055.1 Hyphomicrobiaceae bacterium
CTCAACCATCTGGCGCTACTCTATCAGGACATGGGGCGCAATGAAGAGGCCCAGGCATATGCGGCCCGAGCGCTGGAGATCCGCGAAAAGACGTTCGGGCCCAATCATCCCGATGTCGCGATTACGACCCATGCGCTCGGCAGAATTGCTGAGCTTCTCGGAAACTCGAAATCAGCCGAACAGCTCTACCTAAAGGCCATTCGCATCCAGGAACAGGTGATCGGCGGGGATCATCCGCATCTCGCTGCCACGCTGGCAGACCTTGGCAGCTTATATAAGTCCATGGGCCGCCTCGACGATGCGAAGCCGCTATTGGAGCGGTCGTTGGCCATCCGGGAGAAAGGGTTGACGGCGACGCACCCGGCTCTTGCATCCGGCTTGATACAGCTCGGCGAGCTATATCGCCTGCTCGGCCGTAGCAATGAGGCTGACATTCTGTTCAGGCGGGCGAGGACGATCCGGAGATCCGAATACAAGGAGGTTCCGGTCTACTTTGCGACCGACAGGGTGCGGGATGACCGTGCGAAAACAATCGCGTTCGGTACCAAGTTCGGCATCGGAAAGCTGAAGCAGGGATTGGCGAAGGTCGTCATACTTGAAGAGCCGATGGTGTCGGCGGCGACCCGTTCGGCCGCTTCAAACAAAGGTATATCCGTCGACGAGGTGACCGAACTGCGACATCTCGCTGTCACGTCGCTCCAAGTGACCACAGAACAGCAGGTGATGGACAATGCCCGTCAGCAATCGATCGCCGCCCAGGCGTTCAAGGGACAGGCGCTGTTGTTCGTGCACGGCTATAATGTGTCGTTTGAAAACAGTGTGCGCCGCGCCGGCCAGATTGCCTTCGATCTTGGGTTCGATGGCCCCGCATTCGTGTTCAGCTGGGCGTCCAGCCAGTCGCTGTTCGGTTATTTCACCGACCGCGAGTCGGTCGAGATTGCAGCCGAGCATCTCCGGGGATTTCTCTCCACCATGATGCAACAAGGTGGAATCAAGAGGATACATCTGGCTGCTCACAGCATGGGAAACATGGTGCTCTTGCGCACTCTGAGCAATCTTTCCGCATCTTCCGTGCCGGTATCCTCAATTGGCCAGATCATCTCCGCGGCTCCGGATGTGAACCCGGACCTTTTCGCCCAGTTCGCCAAGCGTATTCAATCGGCAGGGGGGAAAATTACAGTATACGCTTCCGGCGCCGACAAGGCCTTGTGGTTCTCGCAGTGGCTCTGGCACCGGCCTCGTGTCGGTTTCGTATCGCAGTCCGGACCGTCTCTCATTCCGGGCGTCGATACGATCGATATTACCAATGCCGGGACGAGCCTGTTTGCCGTGAACCACGACAACTATGCTTCCAGCCCGATCGTTGTGTCCGATATCCGCAAAGCGCTGGCAGGCATACGGCCCCCGGACAGGCGCACAGTGGCGTTCGTTGCAAAACCTTCACCTAAAGGCGAATACTGGATCTACCAGCCGTAAAACCAATAAGCGGATGTCCGCCAACATGTTGCATGATGATCTCGGACCCTAGCGTTCGCCGCGCCTTACGTCTGCCCCGTTGTTGTTTTATCATACGCGAGAAAAGCGTTTAGTTATTTGAAGAGGGGTTGCCCAATGGCAGACGGAGAAGGCGTGGACCGGCGTGTGCTGGTCGGTCTTGGGACGGCGGCAGCAGTCGCAGTGATTGCATCGGTTGTTACAGTCGAAACCGCATCGGCGTCGCCGGTCGAGCGATTGGCGGTTTTGCGGGCAGCCGCCCAGGCTGGCCAGGTCGAGGTGCTGTTGCGCGCGCCTGACGGCTCACTCAAGCGTCTGGATCCGCACAGTCCGCATCAGGGCTTTGACAAGGCCAACACTGAGAAACCGAAGGACGGAGGTTGAATGCTGCCGTGGAGATGAGCGGGAGCCACGCCGAAACCGGGCTTAAGGCTGAGCATCCAGCCGCGGGCATGTAGGGAGATTGGTGGATGGGCAAGTCGGCAGCTCTCGAACTGTCGCCAGTAGAACTGCTCGTCTTTCAGGCAACACCTTTTTGCAACATCGACTGCAAGTATTGCTATTTGCCGGATCGAGCGAGCAAGTCACGAATTTCTCTCGACACGATACGGACCACCTGCCGCCAACTTGCGGCAGATGGACTGGTTTCGGCAACGTTGGACGTGCTGTGGCATGCTGGGGAGCCGCTGGTGCTGCCGACGGACTTCTACGAAGCGGCATTCGAGATTATCGGCCGGGAATTGGCAGGCGTCGCCATTCAACATCGATTTCAAACGAACGCGACGCTGCTTGATGCGAGCTGGGCTGACTTCCTGCGGCGGCACCGCGTCGCGGTCGGCATCAGTTCGGATGGTCCGCCTCGCCTGCATGACCGATACCGCACGACGCGCGCCGGCCGTTCAACCAGCGCGCAGGTCGTGGCTGGGGTAGAGGCGTTGAAGCGTGCGGGGTTCGAGCCTCACGTGATTTGCGTTTTGACACGCGAGTCGATCGGCTCCGCATACGAATTGTTCGAGTTCTTCGAGTCGATCGGCGTGGTTTCCGTCGGCTTCAATGCCGATCAAGCCGGCGGTCCCTATGCGCATTCGTCTCACGACGGCGTAGATCCGCTTCCTCGGTTCAGGCAGTTTCTGCGCGACTATTTCAGGCTTGTTCGGGAAAGCGGCTCAAAGCAGCACGTCCGGGAATTGACCGACGGGCTCAAGGCCGTTTTTAAGCCGGAAATCCAAACGTCAATCGAGGCCGTGCCGCTGAAGGTGTTGACCGTATCCCATAGTGGCGATTTCGGCACGTTCTCACCCGATCTCCTGGGGTTGCGGCATCCTGAATTCGGAGAGCTGACATTCGGCAATGTGCACGAACCTGAAGTATTTTCGAGGTTGAGAGAGGATGCGCGCTTTGCCCGTGTCTACAACTCCATCTGCCTGGGCATCCAGGCTTGTGAACGCGAGTGCGGCTATTTCGAAGTCTGCAAAGGTGGCGTGCCGGCTGCCAAATTCGGCGAGCATGGCACGTTCGAGGCTACGGAAACGATTGCCTGTAAGTTCAACCGACAAGCCAAGACCGATGCCGTCGTCGACCTGGTCCTTTCTGGTCTGCTCAAAGCCGCGGATGCCGTGCCCGCATGATCATTGACGGGCTTGGCGTGCAGTCGTTCAGTTGCAAAACGGATAGCGCCCTGCTGTTCGATCAGCCGGGCGCTATGCAGTCTTGTGCGAATGCTCTTGCCAGCTATTGGCAGCCGTCGATCAGCGCCGGTTGTAACCGTCGTGGCGATTGTCGCGCCGATTGTCTCGGCGATCGCCACCACGCTCATGACGCGCGGGGCGCTTCCATCCACGGTCTGGCGGCGCCCGCATTCCTCTTGGCGCGACGTAGCCCGACCGCCACCAGCCGCGCTTGCGTGGACCGGGCGGCGGTGCATGCCAGCCAGCGCGCGGACGCGGCCTGAATGCAATCCATCGGTTGCGGTCCTTGTACCATGGCCGGCCAACGTAGTAGCGGCGCCAGTAATCGTTGGCTGCAAAGGTGATGATGGGAATCCTGAATACGGACACGCCGACATCCGGCAGCAGCACCGTTTCTCCGCGATAGTCGAAGGCGAGGTATTCGCTGTAGACCCAGCCCCGGTTGCCAGCCCAGCTCACGTC
>JBFWYV010000395.1:0-3633 GCA_050186055.1 Hyphomicrobiaceae bacterium
GGCGGGGGCGCGATAGCCCTCGGCGTAGGTTGTGAAAAAGGTGAAGCCCGGCAGGGGCGTGTAACCGATGGTGGCTTTCGGTGAAACGCGTTCGCCGGAGTTTTGCGTGGTGTTGCTTTCGAGCTGATAGCTGTCGTAGCGCATTGCGCCGATCACATCGACGGTGTCGAACATCTTCAGGTGCGCCTGGATGAAGGCGCCGGAAACCTGACGCTCGCCGCTGGGGGTCAGTTCATCGCCGGCCTCGAATGGATCGAAGTTGTTGACGCGGTCACGGAAGAGGTCGCCGCCGTAGGTCAATGCAAGTCCGGTCGAACCCCAATTCAGGCGTGAGGTGTTGTGCACGTCGAAGCCGACGGTATCGACGTTGAAGGATCGTTGAGATCCGGATGGGAATGTGGTCGTGCTGCTGCAGGCGCCCTGTCCTACAAAAATCGGCGTGGAGCCAGGGATATGAGCGCATGCGGCGGGAGGATAGGGCGCGGGTGGAAAGAAGGGAAAGAGGGACGGGTCGTATTGCGTTGCCGATGTGGACGTCTTGCGGATCTGCTCGAGTTCGGTGGTGTTCTTGTAGACCTTGGCGTTGAAGTCGATCAGCGGGTTCGACGGCGAGGTGAACGTATAGCCGAGAGTCATCTGGCGGTTGTTGACAGCGGTGTCGCGCAGTGCCCCTTCCGAGTCGACCTGGTCCTCGAACTTCGAGTTGAAGCCGATGTAAGTGCCGGTCAGAGTATGGCCGGGTGCGAGGCGCCATCTGGCTTTGAGGAAACCGGACTTGGTCGTGTCGTTGGATCCAGGCACGACGTTTCCGTCGCCGTCTTTGTAGTCGTTCGACCAGCGCCCGTTAAGCTGGCCGACGATGTCGAAATTGCCGATGCGGACGGCCGCTGTCTGGCTCGCAAGCTTGCCTTCGTCATTGGTCGAGCCGCGCGTGCGCAGACGGCCAGCCATCGTTTCGCCCGGCTTGAGGATATCGTCGGCATCGAGCAGGTCGAAGGCAACCACGCCGCCGATCGCGCCGGAGCCATAGATTGTTGCAGTCGGACCACGGGTCACGTCGACCCGTTTGATCATCTCCGGCTCGATATAGAAAACGCCGTTGGCGGTGTGGCCGCTGCGCTGGAAGTTTTGGCGGGCTCCCTCGATCAGGATGTTGACACGACCGAAATCCTGCAGTCCGCGAATGTTGACGGCTGTCGCCGTATCCCTTGCGGTCTCCTGAGTGGTGACCCCCGGCATGGTGCGGAGCACTTCAGAAACCTTATCGGGCTGGAATTCGGTGTCGAGTTGCGTGCGTCCGATCGCGCTCGAGCCGCCAAGGACGTCAATCGCTGCTTCCTCGGTCTTGGTGGAGGTGATGACAATGCCATCAAGTGCGATGGTCTGCGCTTCGGCGCTCGCGGCGATCAGCACAAACGCTGGCGCAAGCATAAGTGATTTGCGGCCGGTTCCAGCCATTTTTCAAGCCCCCCATTTTGCGTCTATGGCGGGCTGGCTGGCTGGCTGCGTAAGAACGGCCTCGGCGGGCTTGCCTGACATTCTTGTTTGACGCGCTACTGTTGAATTTCCCATCCTGGAGCAATACCAGTGCTTGCAACGGCTATAATTCTTGACTATCGTTGTCAATATTAACTCTGACCGAAGAGGATGCGGCGATCTTGATGACCTCCAATCGAGGTAGTTCGGCAACACCATGCCCGGCAGCGGGGGGAGAGAGCCAAATCAGACGCATCCAGACGAGCGAGCTGTTCGGCAGCAGCCGTGAGGTCATTCTGGTTCACGAAGGCCAGTGTTATCGCTTGAGGATCACTTCAAGCGGAAAATTGATCCTGACAAAGTGAGCTGAGAGCATGACGATGTCCGGTCGCCGCGAACGGCTGTTGCCCTGTGTCCTGATGGCGAGCGTGCTGGCGTGGCAGCCTGCGAACGCGCAGAGCAGTGTTATCGATGCGACCGGCTCGACGGTCGTGGTCAACGACGCTTCCAAGATCCTGTCCGTAGGCAGCGATATTACCGAAATTCTGTATGCGCTCGATGCCGATCGTCAGATCGTCGCCGTCGATACAACGAGCCAGTATCCAAGACGGGCTTTGAAAGAGAAGAAAAGCGTTGGTTATATGCGCGCGCTTTCGACTGAGGGAATTCTCTCGGTAGGGGCGACGGTGATGATTGCCAGCCAGCGGTCCGGCCCACCGGACGTCATCAAGGCCCTCAAGGCGTCGAGTCTTCCCGTGGTGCTGCTCGATGAGGGCAAAGCTGCGGCCGACATCTCGAAGAAGGTGCGCACCATCGGCCGCATCATCGTGCAGGAGAAAAAGGCGGAGGCGCTGGCCAAGAAAATCGACGCCGAGTTCAGTCAGCTATCCGAGCTGCGCGCCAAGATCAAAGTGCGCAAGCGGGCGGTCTTCGCCTTGTCCGTTCAGGCAGGCCGCATCACGGTTGGCGGCAGGGACAGCTCGGCGGATTTCATCTTTGCGCTCGCCGGGCTGGAAAACGCCGCGGCGGTACTCACCGGTTACAAGCCGATCGGTGAAGAGGGACTGATCGAGATGTCACCGGACTTTCTCATCATTCCGAAGCCGAGAGGCGGGGGAGCGCCGGAGGCCAGTGCGTTGAAAAGCATGAGCGGCGTCAGGGCCACCCCAGCGGGGAAGGCCGGACATATCGTGGAAATGGATCTGCTCTACCTGTTGGGTCTGGGACCTCGCACGCCGTCAGCAGCACGCGATCTGCTGGCGATGGCCTACCCTGAGCTGGCGACTACGCCGCCTCGATGAGCATCGAGTTCCGGGGCGCGGGCCGGGCCGCCCATCGTCCTGGCAATCTGGTTCTTTATATCGGCGGTGGCTTGTGCCTGGCGATTGCGGTGGTTCTATCGATCGCCGTCGGAGCCACCGGCATCTCGCTCGACGCTTTGCCGCGTGCGGTCAAGGCTCTGATCACTGCCAGCGACGATCCGGCCGTGCTGCGGGACAGGCTGGTTCTGATCGATGTGCGTTTGCCCAGGACGCTTCTGGGCATGTTTGTCGGAGCTGCTCTGGCGCTTGCCGGCGCAATGATGCAGGGCATGTTCCGCAATCCACTCGCGGATCCGGCATTGATCGGCGTTTCATCCGGGGCTGCTCTTGCAGCGATTACGGTCATTGCACTTGGCAATTCGATCGCGGCCGGCTGGACAAGAGCATTCGGCGCATACGCGCTTCCGGTGGCGGCCTTCACCGGCGGACTGGTCGCAACCTCGATCCTGATGCTCATTACCTCGCGGCGTCGCTCGATTTCGACTGCAACGCTGCTATTGGCTGGAATTGCATTGGCGGCGCTGGCCGATTCAGTTCGAGGGCTTATCTCCTTCTCAAGCGATGATCGCGAGCTGCGGGATCTGACGCTCTGGCTGTTCGGCAGCCTTGCCGGTTCGAGCTGGTCGAAGGTGCTTGGCATCATACCATTCGCAATCCTGCTCGCGTTGTCTCTGCCGAGACTGGTCCGTACACTAAACGGTCTGCTGCTAGGCGAGGCAGAGGCCTATCATCTCGGTGTCAGCGTCGAGTGGACCAAACTCGGAATCGTCATCCTTACGGCCGCAGCGGTGGGGGCTGCGGTCGCCGTCTCCGGCATCATCGGATTCGTCGGCAT
>JBFWYV010000396.1:0-3596 GCA_050186055.1 Hyphomicrobiaceae bacterium
AGTGCGCCGCCGGCGAAGCTGAAATACCAGAACGTCTCGGGCACGATCGAACGGCGCGCCTTCTCGCTGGCGATCCATTGCACGATGAACCGCGAGGCAAACATCAGTTGCGCGACAAAGCCAAGGGACAGCCAGATGATTTCGGTGGTCGGGGTCGTGGCCCACCATGCGGCGATCTTGGCCAGGGCTGCTTCCATCGTGATGCCTGTTCTGCTCGAATGCGGCCGTGAATGCGCCGCGCCTCAGGTATTGTCACCTGCTGTACGGCGCGGCCCTTCGCCACGGGTCCGTGACCGGCTCATGAAGTCCGAGAGCTGGCGGCCCTCCGGCAGGTCGGCGACGATGGTTGGCACGCGCGTTCTGCGCCGCAGCCAGGTTACCCCGAACAGGTCGTACAGCCCCACGATCGCCCGCACCAGATTCGAGTATTTCGACTTGCCGGCAATACGAGGGCGATCGTTCACCGGCTGGTAGGCGACCTCGTAGCCGTAGGTCTTGAACAAGGCCGGGAGGTAGCGGTGCATGCTGGTGAAAAACGGCAGGCGCATGAACGCTTCGCGCCAGTAGACCTTGATGCCGCAGCCGGTATCCGGGCATTCGTCCTTCAGGACAGCGTCTCTGATCCAATTGGCGAGGCGAGAAGCGATGCGCTTGGAGCCTTCCGCCTTGCGATTGGTGCGGACGCCGCCGACCAAAGCAGGTCCCTTGGCGCCGGGCGGGGCCAGCCGCGCCAGCAGCCTGGGGATGTCGCGCGGGTCGTTCTGACCGTCGCCGTCCATGGTTGCGATGACCGGATGCGATGCGGCGAGAATGCCGGTGCGCATGGCAGTGCTCTGGCCGCTGCGGGTGCCGTGGCGCAAATAGCGCAGTCCGGGCAGAGAATCGGCGGCAATCAGCGCCTTGATTTCGTTCGGTGTCGTATCATCGCTGCCGTCGTCCACGACGATGACCTCGCCCAGGACATCAGGCAGGACCACGGCATAGGTTTCCTCGACGAGGCGGCCGATGTTTCCGGCTTCATTCAGAGCGGGGATGATGACAGAGACACGCATGTGCTGCCTTTCGCGGGATCCGGTCGCCCAAGTGCAGCGGGCGCTACCCCACGGTCAAGCTATAGGCCTTTTCCCTGTGCACACAAACATGTAATTGGGCACGAATTTGGCCGTATTAACAGCTAGCGATGCGGGGTTGTGTTCCCGCCAGCAAGGAGATGCGTGTGGGGCTCGCATCCGTCAAATCGGACGTGCAACGGCAGTCGCGCTGGCAGCTTTGGCTGGTCGCGCTGCTCGCTGCGCTGCTGGCGCTGCGGCTGGCGGCGCTCGCGTTCAACCGCACCGATCTGTTCTTCGACGAGGCGCAATACTGGTCGTGGAGCCTGGAGCCGGCGTTCGGCTACTACTCCAAGCCGCCGCTGATCGCGTGGATCATCGGCCTGGCACGCAGCGTGTGCGGCGACGGGGAATTCTGCGTCAGGCTCCCATCGCCTGTGATGCATACGGTGACGGCGCTTGCGGTCTATGGGCTCGGCACGCGCCTTTATGATGCGCGGACGGGTTTCTTCGCCGCCGCCGCATTCGCGACACTGCCTGGCATTTCGCTGTCGGCCGGCATCATATCCACCGACGTCCCGTTGCTGATGTGCTGGGCCATGGCGCTTTGGGCGCTGGCGGCGATGATCGAAGCGCGGGATGGCCCGTGGTGGCCGCCGCTGGTGCTCGGCGCTGCACTGGGCCTGGGTCTCAATGCCAAGTACGCGATGGCCTATTTCGTGTTGTGCCTCGCCGTGTATCTGGCGTTCACGCCGGAGCGGCGCTGGCTGCTGAGGGACCGGCGGCTCTGGCTGGCGTTTGGACTTGGGGTCGTGCTCATCGTGCCCAACCTGCTGTGGAACGCGGGCAACGGGTTCTCGACGTTCGCGCATACGGCCGACAACGCGAAATGGTCCGGATCGCTGTTCCGGCCCGGAAAGGCGCTCGAGTTTCTCGGCGCGCAGTTCGGCGTATTCGGACCGATTCTGTTCGGGGCATACCTCGTCATTGCGTGGCGCTGGTTGCGGCGTGGGCTCGAACCTTCCGATCGGTTGCTGCTGGCGTTCTCATTGCCGATCATCGCCGTCGTCACGGTGCAGGCGTTCATCTCGCGGGCGCATGCCAATTGGGCGGCGCCGGCTTACGTCTCTGCGACCGTGCTGGTGGTCGCCACCATGCTGCGCGGACTCGACCGGAAATGGCTGACTGCCTCGTTCTGGATCCATGGCGCGGTAATCGTGCTGCTGTCGCTGGCGATGGCACAGGCCGGCCGCATCAGTCCGCCGTTCGGCCGGGATCCGTTCGCGCGCACGATGGGCTGGAAAGAGCTGGCAGCGGCGACGGAGAAGAAGCTGTCGGAAGCGCGGCGCGCCGGCACGCCGTATGCCGCGGTCATCACCGACGAGCGGGCGGCTACGGCGGAGCTCATCTACTACATGCGCGGCGAGGCGACTCCGGTGCAGGCCTGGTACGGCGGCGGGCGGCCGCATGACCATTACGAGCTGACACGGCCGTTTCGCGATGCGGGACCGGGACCATTGCTGCTGGTCGCGTTACGCCCCGACAGCGGCGGGGTTCCCGCGCGTTTCGAGCAGGCGGAACTGCTGGATGACGTGATGCTGCCGGCAGGGGCCAGTGCGCGGCGCGTGCGCTTCTATCGGCTGAACGGCTTCAAGGGGTTTGCTTCGGCCGGGCGCTCCGTGCCGGGACCAAAGTAGCGGTGTCGCGTCAGCCGGCGCGTCAGTTCGTCTGGACGGGCCGAGCAGCGGAACGCCGGCTGGACGGCCTCAGGAGGTGGCCTCGCGGCATTCCTCGTCCGGCGGCAGCGGATCGCACTTGGAGCCGCGCGCGACGCACATGCGCATGGCCTGGCGAAGCTCGGGCCGGATGACGCCGTCGTGCGGTCCACTGTAGAGCTGATTGATCTTGAGCCCGCACTGGTAGAGCGCGACCATGCGGCTGCCGCCAAGCAGCATCGCGGCTTCATAGTCGCGGAGCGCGCGGTCCTGGTCGCCCTGCCATTGACGGATATGCGCGCGGGTGTCCAGCGAATGCGGGCTCAGCGGGTCGAGGCGCAGCGAGCGCTCGACGTCCGGCAAGGCTTCCGCCACCTTGCCCCACTTGAAGTAGGCCCATGCACGGTTGTTGAGGGCGACGGCGAAATTGGGGTGGATCTTGATCGCCTCGTCGTAGTCGCGGATCGCCTCCTCGTAGCGGGCGGAGAGCGAGTACGACAGTGCGCGATTGGCAAAAGCGGACGCGCGCCGGCTCGGCGGAAGATCCGGCGTCTCGATCAGCTCGGTGCAGGCTGCGATCCGGCGCGAGCTCACCGGGTTATCGCAATCGTGCGGATTTTCGGTCGCCATCGCGCCGGGAGCGGCAAGCCATAGCGCAGTCAGGCAGACGATACGTATTGATTGCCGCATGAATACCGATCCTGCAGTCTTGGCCGCCATTCCCAGAGACGGGGAGACACCAACAGTCGCAGCCCCAATCCGCGGCATGTGAAAACGCTTGCTAAGCTGCCATTGCAGCATCCATGTGGGCAACACTAGCCTGTCCACGGCG
>JBFWYV010000397.1:0-2098 GCA_050186055.1 Hyphomicrobiaceae bacterium
CGGATCCCGGTTGAGTTGTGAGATCAGGTCCAGCAGTTGTTGCTCCGGCGTTGCCGCGTCGAGCTTGTGTTCGAGGGATACCATGCCCGCGGCCTCGGTCTGCTTGCCCTTGCTGCGCACGTAGACCTGGCTCGCCGGGTCTTCGCCCACGAGGACCACGGCAAGGCCGGGCGTGAAGCCGTGTGCGGAGCGCAAGCCGGAGACCGCCGCGGCGACGTCGTTTCTCACGCGTTCAGCAATCGCCTTGCCGTCAATGATCTGAGCGGATGACATATCGGTTCACCGGATCGCGAGTGGTTGGTTCTTTATCTCTTCAGCGGTTCAGGCTTGCAATGCGAACGCCGAGGCGGGCGGCGGTCTGGGCTGGCGGGCCGGAGATCAGCACTGTCTTGATGCGTGACTTGTGGCCTGCGGCTACCGCGACATCACGCTTGGCGCATCCCAGCCAGCCGGCAAGGAGCGTCTCCAGGGCTGCGTTTGCTGCGCCATCCTCAGGGACTGCGCGAACACGAGCCTTGAGGGCGGGGCCGTCCGACGTCGTGGTCAGTCCGTCCATGGCATCGCGCCCGCCCTTCGGCGTCAGCCGAACGCGTATCGCGATCCTTTCATCCTGTTGCCACCAAACACGCTCACTCGCGCCGGTCATCAGCGAAGCGCCGGGATAAGCCAACCGTGGATGACGACGGAGCGGATGAAGAACAGGGCGAGCAAGAGGACGATGGGCGAGATGTCCAGGCCGCCCAGGTCCGGCAGCATGCGCCTGATCGGGCGAAGCAACGGCTCGGTGATGGCCATCATCGCCTGCCACAGTGAGCGGACAAACGCATTGTAAGGGTTGATGACATTGAACGATATCAGCCACGACAGAATAACCGCGGCGATGACCACGATCTCATAGAGGCCGATCACATAGTCGATGAAGAGCAGAAGCGGGACCATCAGGGCTTCCTTTGGTCGGAAAATCTAACGGCCCGGTTTATGCCCGCGCCGCGGCTGGGGCAAGGGGTCGGCCGAATTCCGCGGTGACGGCGCTTCCGACAAACCCGGCGAAATGGTTACTCAGGCGACGTGCCGGAATGTAAAGGCGGCGCCTTCAGGCCCCTCGGGCGTGCCGGCCGCAGTGCCCAAGTCCGCATCGCTCATGAAGCTTCTCCTCGCCTGTCCATCGCTGCGGGGATCGAACCGGCGCATGAACTCGACCATGCGTGGCGCGATCTGGCGACGGAAGCGCGAGCCGTTGAAGATGCCGTAGTGACCGACTTCCGGGCATTCGTAATGAATTTTGTTCGAGTGCGGGATAGCGGTGCAAAGGTCGATGGCCGCCGCGCACTGGCCGCGGCCCGTGATGTCGTCATTGCCGCCTTCAATCGTCATCAATCCCGGGCGGCTGATGCGGCCGAGATCGATGCGGCGGCCACGGCTTGCCATGTCGCCGCACGGGAGCCTGTGCTCGATGAAAGCCGTCTCGATCGTCTGCAGATAGAATTCCGCGGTCAGGTCCATCACCGCCAGGTACTCGTCGTAAAAGGCCCGATGCCTCTCCGCCGAGTCGCCATCGCCGCGGACGAGATGGAAGAAGTGATCCTTGTGGGCCTGCAGATGGCGGTCGAGGTTCATGGTCATGAAACCGGTGAGCTGCAGAAATCCCGGGTAGACGAGGCGGCCGTAACCGAGACTGGGCCAGGGAACGCAGGTGATGACGTTGTTGCGAAACCAGTCGATGCCGCGCGTTTCGGCAAGCCTGTTGACGGCGGTCGGGCTGACACGGGTGTCGATGGGACCGCCGGCCAGCATCAGGGTTCGCGGCACGCAGGGCTCGTCATCAGCCTCCAGCAGCGCGGTCGCAGCCAGGACCGGAACCGCGGGCTGACATACGGCGAAGACATGGACGTCCCCGGCGAAGAGCCGGAAGATGTCGCGCATGTAATCGATGTAGTCGTCCAGGTCGAAGCTGCCATCGGACAGCGGGATACTGTGTGCGTCCTGCCAGTCGGTGATGAAGACCTCGTGATCGGGAAGAAAGGTTTCGATGGTGCCGCGGAGAAGCGAGGCGAAGTGCCCCGACATCGGCGCTACGAGCAAGATGCGCGGATCGGCG
>JBFWYV010000397.1:2108-3590 GCA_050186055.1 Hyphomicrobiaceae bacterium
GGAAATGCAAGAGTCGGCAGAACGGCCGCCGCCACACTTCTACCGGGGATACCGGAACTTCGATGCCGTCGATGCGGGTCGAGCGGATCGCATAATCCGGCTTGTCGTAGCGTCTCGTCGTCCGCTCGAAGACCTCGCAGGCCGCCACCGCATGGCGTCCCACGGCGGTATGAGTCAGTGGATTGAACGGGTTGCTGAAGAACAGTCGCCCGGCATCGGCGGCAAACCTTACCGGCCGGACCACGGCGTGGCCCAGTTCATACCACTGATAGAGCACGCGCTCTTTCCCCCAATATCCCCAATCGCGCACGTCCGCCGGATCCTGCCGTGATGGCGGATTCCCGGGGATACTCGCCTTTCCCCCACTGCGACGCCTTGTATAGCATAAAAGTGCCACGATTCGTGGTGGGCACAAAGCGTCGCGGTTACAACAATTTGGAGAGTGATTCGACGATCTTGTCGGGCTGTGTCGCGTGGGTGAAGTGGCTGATGAAGCGGCCGTCCGGTCCCATCAGATAGATGATCGACGTGTGGTCCATGGTGTAGCCGGCGGTCGATTGCGGGTCCTTCACGCGATTGTAGTACACGCGATAGGCGCGCGCGGCGGCTTTGACCTCGTCTGATGTGCCGGTCAGGGCGACGAAGCTCGGATAGAAACTCGTGATATAGCTTGCAAGCTGCTCCGGCGTGTCGCGCTCGGGATCGACGGAAATGAATATCGGTGCGATGCGCGCTGCCTTGGGGCCGAGTTTCTCGAGCGCGCCCGTCATCACCTGCAGCGCCGTGGGGCAGACGTCCGGACAGAAGGTGAAGCCGAAGTAGACGAGCATGTAGCGCCCGCGGAAGTCCTTGTCGGTGACGCGCTGGCCCTTCTGGTTGATCAGATTGAAAGGACCGCCAATCGTGGCCTGGCCGAAAGATACGGAACCGGCGCTCGGCATGAGGCGATCGAGCGCTCCGGGCACGAGCAGGAGGCCCAGTGCTGTGCCGAGGACGAGGCCGCCGACGATGAGAACTGCAAGCCGGGCGCGCATTGTCCCCTCGCTTCTGGTTCAGGTGGGCCGGTTTTCTCCGGCATGCCGACGTCTGCCATGCAACGGATTGCGGACCACCGGTTGCACCGGTGACCCCGCGTCAAGTGACCCTGCGTCAGGGGTTGCGATCAGAAAATAATAGTACAACGGGGTCCGTTCGAGCCCCGACACGTCGTCGCTGCGGCGCAAAGCCCGTGGTATTAGTTCCGATGCGCCCATGGGCTTCCAGGATGGGCATATCGGATGTTCTCGTGAAGGCGTTAAGTAAGTGCAGTTGATCAGAAGCAGCAGCCGCCAGCCCATCGATCAGTCCGACAGCCGATTGCGGCTGCAGACGATCGTGCGGCTACGATGGTTCGCGGTGCTTGGGCAGACCATCGCGGTGGCGGTGGTGGCGCTGTGGCTCAAGTTCCCGATGCCGGTCGGGTACTGCCTGGTCTTCATCACG
>JBFWYV010000398.1:0-3515 GCA_050186055.1 Hyphomicrobiaceae bacterium
CGGCCACCTGCTTTCCGTCCGGTCCTTGCACCAGACATCCAAGCGGCTCGGAGTACTTGGTGCCGAAGAAGAAAATATGTCCGACCTCGATGCCGCGTCCGATCAGCCGGCGAGCCTCGGGCACGCGCTTCTCGAATTCCGCCTGCTCATGCTTGTCGTCGGTCGCCGCGTATTTCGACGTGAAGTCATCGACGACTTTGGCAACCTTGGCGATGTCGTCATAGTCAATGTCGAAGGCGCTCCAGTCCATGTCGTAGAAGTCACGATCGAAGAAGACCTGGCTTTCGCCTGTCTCGGCCAGAATCAAGAATTCGTGACTGTCCTTGCCGCCAATCGGCCCCGTCTCGGCGCGCATCGGCACGGCCTTCAGACCCATGCGGGCGAAGGTGCGCAGATAAGAGACGAACATCTTGTTGTAGGAATGCTGACCGGCTTCGCGTGAGATGTCGAAACTGTAGGCATCCTTCATGAAGAATTCGCGGCCGCGCATCACGCCGAAGCGCGGGCGCACCTCGTCACGGAACTTCCACTGGATGTGGTAGAGATTGCGCGGCAGATTCTTGTAGCTCTGAACGCCCTGGCGGAAGATGTCGGTGATCATCTCCTCATTGGTGGGGCCATAGAGCATGTCGCGATCATGCCGGTCCTTGATGCGCAGCATTTCCTTGCCATAGGCGTCATAGCGGCCGGATTTCCGCCAGAGATCGGCCGACTGGATCGTCGGCATCAGGACCTCGAGGGCGCCGGCCCGGTCCTGCTCCTCACGGACGATCTGCTCAATCCGCTTGAGCACCCGGAAGCCCAACGGCAACCAGGAGTAGCTGCCCGCTGCCTCCTGCCGGATCATCCCGGCGCGCAGCATCAACCGGTGCGAAACGATTTCCGCTTCCTTGGGATCGTCGCGAAGAATGGGCATAAAATACTGCGATAAGCGCATCGGAAACCTGTCCAGCCAAGATTGGCGGACCTTTTGGAGTGAATCGGCGCTGAACTCAAGGGAGGGCCTCGGGGCGCCATGGTTCTGTCATGTTTTCACGTGACAGCGCCAAAAAATCTCGCTAGCGTCGCCCTCCAATAACGACAAGGACTAGGGTCGTAAAACCCAAGTCTGGGGAGGAGTCTTCCGGCGCGCCCCCTAAAGGCAGCAGCCGCCACGGGTTCATCACACCCGGAGTGCTTGCGAGGACAGGACACACTATAAAGCAAGGCGAAAGCCTTGCTTTATTTTATTTGGATCAACCCAGAAGCCATCCCGAAACAACAATGGCATAGACGCCGGCGAAAATGATCGCGGCGACGACGGTCGTGATCAGGGCCTTAAGAAGAAGGCGGGGCTTGACCGGCGCTCCAGGTTCGTTGCCCGTCTCCACGGTCTCGCCCGCTTCATGGGCATTGCGCACGCCCCACGGCAATACCGCAAAAAGCACCGTCCACCAGATGATGAAGTAGACGGCAATACCGCTCCAGATACTCATGCCTGTTCAAGTTCCACAAGCGTGCCCAGCAAATCCTTTGGGTGCAAGAATAGCACCGGCTTGCCATGCGCTCCGATCTTCGGTTCACCATCGCCCAGAATCCGCGCACCCATTTCCTTCATCCGGTCGCGCGCTGCGATGATGTCGTCGACCTCGTAACAGATGTGATGGATGCCGCCGGCCGGGTTCTTCTCGAGAAAACCCCTGATCGGCGAGTTCTCGCCCAGGGGCCCGAGCAGTTCGATCTTGGTGTTGGGAAGGTTTATGAAAACGACGGTCACGCCATGCGCGGGCTCCGCCTGCGGGGCGGAAACCTGCGCACCCAGCGTGTCGCGATAAAGGCGCATACCCGCTTCAAGGTTGGGAACGGCAATGGCAACGTGATTGAGACGGCCAATCATTATGCGCCTTCAATGTGTGGACTGGCTGGCATGGGAAACGATCCGTTCTCTCGCGTCAGTCATCCCTACCCCGCGCGGCTCAAAGACGTGCCGCATGAGGAAGAAGCCAGTCAGCCGGAAGCCGTCGAGTATATCTTGCGTATCGGGTGTCGCCGCTTGCGATCCTCTCAGGAAAGCCGGCAGCCTCAACAGCTTCTCCTTGTAGGCTTCTCCCGCCGCCCCGCTGACCGCACGCCCCGTGCGCGGTGAAACATAGATCAGGTCCTCATGCGTGCCCGTCGCCGCGCAGCGCGAAAGATCGAGGCCGAATCCGAGCTCATCGAGAAGACCCAGTTCCCAGCGCACCAGCAGCGGCGTCCAGAAGGAGTCATCGCTCAGCGCATCGAGGAGAACGCGGGTCGCCGCATAAAGGCGCGCATGCGGCTCGCGTTCGGGCAGGAGCTGGCTGTGCGCGGCAAGCGTCATCAGGCCGGCGAGGCGGACCGGATCGTCGATCAGCATGCCGGCAAGCGCATTGAGCGGCTCGATGCTGAAATTGCCAAGATGCTCATCGAGACGAGCGCGCCACGTGGCCTGAACCACATTGCCGGGCTGCAACACGGGACGCATGGTGCGCGAGCGGCCGCCGCGCACCAGACCGAGGCACCGGCCGCGGCTCTCGGTCAGGATTTCGGCAATGGCGCTCGTCTCGCCATGCCGGCGCACGGCAAGCACGATGCCAATGTCCCTCCACTCCACGGCGTCCCTAGCCCCTCTTCAATCCACCAGACCCATCATGCGCAGGCGTTCCGGATCCTTGGTCCAATTCTCACGGACTTTGACGAACAAGAACAGGTGAACCCGGCGCGCCAGGACCTCCTCAAGCTCGGTTCGTGCCGCCGTTCCAAGCGCCTTGATCGTCTGGCCATTCTTGCCCAGTACAATCTTACGCTGCCCCTCGCGCTCCACATAGACGACCTGGTCGATACGGACCGAGCCGTCCTTGCGCTCTTCCCATTTCTCGGTCTCGACCGTCGAGGCATAGGGTAGTTCCTCATGCAGGCGCTCATAGACCTTCTCGCGCGTGATCTCTGAAGCAAGGAAGCGCAGAGGCATGTCAGCTATCTGATCTTCCGGATAGAGCCACGGGCCTTCCGGCATCAACGATGCGACATCGCGCCTGAGATCGGCGACGCCGCTCCCCGTCAGCGCACTGATCATATAAGTCGCCTTGAAAGGATAGGCTGCATTGTATGCGGCCGATATATCGAGCAGCTTGTCGCGCTTCACGAGGTCGATCTTGTTCAGCGCCAAGCGGACGTCGCTTTTGATCTGCGGCAGAGCCGCGACCAGATCCGCGATGTCGTCCGGAGCCTGGCGTGCATCGGCAAGCAGGATCACGGCGTCGGCTTCGGCAGCCCCCGCCCATGCCCCCTCCACCATCGCCTCGTCGAGCTTACGGCGCGGTTTGAAGATGCCCGGCGTATCGACGAATATGATCTGGCTCGCCTCTTCGATGACGATGGCTCTGATGCGCGCCCGCGTCGTCTGCACCTTGTGCGACACGATCGAGATCTTGGTGCCGGCAAGCGTGTTGAGCAGCGTCGATTTGCCGGCGTTCGGCGCTCCGATGAGGGCGCAAAAGCCGCAGCGTTTCGGC
>JBFWYV010000399.1:0-3499 GCA_050186055.1 Hyphomicrobiaceae bacterium
GTCCGGCCGCTTTACGACGACAACGCCGCCAATCCATCGGCGGTCACGCGCGACTATGTGTTCGACATCGACACTGCTGGCGGCGCGCCGCTTTTGTCGGTTTTCGGTGGAAAAATAACGACTTACCGGCGACTCGCCGAGCATGCGCTGGAAAAGCTCAAACCGCATGTCCCCGCGATGAAGCCGGCATGGACTGCGGACGCGCATCTTCCGGGCGGCGATTTATTGAACGGTTTCAACAGCTTCGAGAGCAATCTGGAAGTGCGGTATAAGGACCTTCCCGGCCCCCTCGTCCATCACTATGCCCGCCTCTATGGCACAAGGGCGCATGACCTGCTTGACGGTGTCGAACAGTCCTCCGACCTCGGGCAGCATTTCGGCGGATTGCTTTATGAGAAGGAAATCAATTACTTGCGCGACAAGGAATGGGCCCTGACGGCGGAAGACATCCTTGACCGGCGCACCAAGCACGGGCTTCATCTGAGCCAAAAGGAGCGCGATTCCGTGCGGGACTTCATAGGGGAATAACGTGGATTTGGCGGAACTCAGGCGGATTTCGGCACGGGTGGGAAGCGACCGTTTCCTCGTCCAGGCGGCGGGCGGCAACACGTCCCTCAAGGACGACGGCGTGATGTGGATCAAGGCATCAGGCACCTGGCTCATGGAGGCCGAGCGGCGCGACATCTTCGTGCCGGTGGCGCTCGATCCCCTGCTCGAAGCACTGACGCGCGACGACCCGGCCTGCGAGAGTTGCGTCGATTTCCTGCGCCGCGACCTGAATGCTTCGGGCCTCCGTCCGTCGATCGAGACGACCGTGCATGCGATCATGCCGCAGCGCGTGGTGGTGCATGTGCATTGCGTCGAGACCATCGCCTGGGCGGTGCAGGCCGATGCGGAAACACGGCTCGCGGAAAAGCTCAAAGACTTCCGCTACGCCTTCATTCCTTATCGCAGGCCCGGCCTGCCGCTTTCGCGCGCCATCGCCGAACGGCTGAAGCCTGACACCAACGTGCTGATCCTCGGCAATCATGGACTCGTGGTGGCGGGTGAAACCGTTGATGAAGCGGAGGCACTTCTCGCCCGCGTCGTTGCCGCGTTGAAGCGCCCGGCCCGCAAGCCGATGGCCGGTGACATGGACAAGCTGAAAGTTGTTTCGGAAGGATCATCCTTCGCGCCTGTGAGCGAGAGCTTCATGCACAGCCTCGCCACCGACGCCGCGAGCCTCGCTCATATACGCAAGGGCTCGCTCTATCCCGATCACGTTGTGTTTCTCGGCGCGGGCGTCGGCATCGTCGAAGACGGTAAGACTCCCGAAGATGCCGTCGCGCGCATCGCCAATGAGGGCCGTCCGCCGCCGCGCCTCGTGCTGGTGCCGGGCGCAGGCGCGCTCCTGCCCCGCGATGCAACGCCTGCCGCGCTCGCGATGACGGGCTGCCTTGCCGACGTCGCCTTGCGTCTCGCCGCGAATGATCCTGTCACGCCGATCACGCGCGACGATGAACTGGCGCTCGTCAACTGGGATGCGGAAAAATATCGCCAGACACTGAAGACATAACTGCTATGGGGCTCGGGCGAGACATCGAAGCGCCCCCAGTACATGTTTGACGGCTATATCATCTGCGGCACGCCCAGAACCGGCAGCACGCTTCTCAGCGATCTCCCCGCCAAAACGAAGAAGAGCGGTTTCTGAGAGAGGCCGGGTCAACCCGCCAGCCCTCGCAATGAAGGGTTAAGAACATCAGGAAATTCAACTTGAAGGAAACGCCGATCTCACTCACTCAGATACAATGCGCCCCTTTCGCCTTATCGCGTTCCTTGGGATTACGCTTGTTCTCGCAGGCGGATGGTACTGGCTTCACAAGCACAACATGAGTCCGCGAGTAGCGGGAATCCCGCCGCAAGAAAATGCTGACGGTACGATCGACTACACACTTGTAAACTGGGTTGCCGACCCGCCCCCATACTGGGTTCTCCGCTTTCCCAAGAAAGCTCATGTGATTGGCGATGAGGAAGATCCCAAGCCACGATTTCCCGCGGGGTTGTTTACGCATCCAATCGGCAAGAACAACAACATCAGAGTGTTTTTGACCAGTCCGGATTTTAAGTTTCTGACGGAAAAATCACGCTCGGCCGACGACAGTGTGGTAACTGTCATATTGCCACCCCCCGTTTACATCAGGCCATACCGTCTCAAAGACTGGGAACGGGAAAACATCAATGACGAATGCAAGCTCGTGGGTGAGCTTGCTCCGGGCGTTTTCGAGTATGGCGGAAGCCGTGGCGGTGCTTTCGGGTTTCTCTGTTCCAATATCGGAAGACACAAGGGAAAACCTATCATCGTGCGAGACAAGAGTGGAAAATTAATTGGTGATGGGGCGTGCATCATGGAGTCAGGCAAATGCACCATCAACCTTCACTTCAATGAGTATGGAACCGCAAGCACGTATTTTCATGTTCAAAATATCTCGAAGGCACCAAAACTCCATGATGCCGTCGCTGCAATGCTGAAGCAGATAACCGTGCGGAGAGACCGGCCAGGACTATTCAATTGCGGCTATTGCTGACTCCGCGCGCCTGCAACTTCTCAGGATCACGGTCTGTCTTCTGCGCATGATCTGATCCGAAAAGTCTGCAACTTTTCGGGATCATGCGTCAGGGCTTCACGACATTGAGCGTATTCGCCCGGACTTCGTCCTTCGACAGATAGTTGAACTGCTCGACCAGAACGTCCTTTACCAGGTCGGACTTGAATCGCTCATTCACCTTGGCGGCAATCTCCTTGGTGAGGGCGTCGATCGACACCTTGTCGAGATTGCGGAAGTCGACCTTCTGGCCGTTCGCATAGATCACGCGATAGGCATCATCGAGGATGAAGACATCGGGCGGCACGGAAAGCTTGCGCAGCACGGTGCCGTCCATCGTGAACACGAATTGCGCGATGATGTAGCCCTTGACCTCGCCGTCCGACAGCATGGGCACGCTGATCGGCGTCGTCTTCACATAGTCAAGGCCGCCGAAGAACTCGTCGGCCTTCTGATCGATCGGCTTGTCGAGCTGCCAGAGGACAGCCGCATAGCCGGAGGCGAAGGTGACGATGCAAGCCCATACGCCGGCGAGCAGCAGCTTCACCATGGACTGGCTTTCTTGAACGGCAGGACACTCGAATAGGTGCCGTCGGATTCGCTCGCCCGGATGGTTTCGGCGACAAGGCCGGTGATCTCGCGCGCCGCCTTGAGATGTGTATTGAGCAGCTCCAGGTTGGTTTCGAGCTTCACGCGCAGCGACGCGACGCGGGACGCGGCCTGCGGATCAAGCTTGGCGCCGCCGAGATTACGGGTGGCGCGCATGAGCTCGAGCAAGGCCTGGCTCTTGCGATTGTTGAACTCGCGCAGGTCGATCGTCTTGAATTCCTTGAGCGCCGCCGTCTCGGCGACGACGATCGCTTCGACCCGCTCGATGGTTTCGAGCACAATGGCTTGGCCATGCGCCGCGCGCTCAG
>JBFWYV010000400.1:0-3442 GCA_050186055.1 Hyphomicrobiaceae bacterium
GGTTCCAGTCGGATTCTCGGGTTCGAGGCCGGGCCCGCCTCGAACACCGGCGCACTCTATCGCCGGCCCCCGCTTGCAACAAGTTCGACATTTGCTTGACGGGCGCCGGTAATTCCGGTGCCGTCGTCGTCCGTTGAACGCATGGACGCCGCACGCCGGCGTCAGGAAAGATTTGAGGTCTGCTGCTTGCCGATTTTTCGCACAACGGCCTGTGCCGTGTTCGCGGGTGGTTCAATGGCGATCGCTGCACCAGCTCTCGCGGACCGGATGTCGAGTGCCAATGCGTTGCTCAGCGCCTATCCCGGCTTTTTGAACCGGATCGAGGGCGGGCAACTCGTGTGGAAGGACGGCACGCGGATGCCCCTGGACGACGGTCAGGGACGGAAGTCGCTCGAGCGCATGCTGGACAAGCCTGATATCGAGGACATGTTCTCGATGGCTTACCCAAAGGGCCGGGCCGGCACACCACCGGCGCCTGGCCGCGATCCAGGACGCGTGCGTTATGCACCACTGTTCGACAAGATGTACGGGAACTGCCGCGAAGGACGTGCGGCAGCCAAGCTGATCACCGTCGACTGGCTGCCGTCGCACGGCGGGGGCAAGCTGAAGTTCACAGCCGTCAACGGTGCGGCCGGGCAGTTGCGCAAGGTCTCGGCGGCGCTCGACAGGCTGCCGGGGCGTTTCGCTGGTTTCCTCACGCCAAGCGCCGGCACCTACAATTGCCGCCCGATCGCCGGAACGGCGCGCACGAGTGCGCACGGCTGGGGCATTGCGATCGACATCAATCCGAAGCGTGCGCACTACTGGCGATGGACAAAACCGGATAGCAGGGGCCGGTATCCCTGGCGCAATGCAATTCCGGCCGAGATCGTCGACGTGTTCGAGCAGCACGGCTTCATCTGGGGCGGAAAGTGGTATCACTACGATACCATGCATTTCGAGTTCAGACCGGAACTCGTGACGCCCATCAAGTGACAGACCAAGCGCAAACCAGACACCGAAACGGAGGAAGCAATGAGTGCACCCTCGACCAAGGACATCAAACCCGGCACCAACGTGCTCGTGCGCGTGGAGGACGGGATCGCCTGGGTGGCGCTCAACAGACCAGACAAGCGCAACGCCATCAACCCCGGCATCGTGTACGAGATGGTGGCGGCGATCGACGAGCTGGAACTGAATGACGATGCCAAGGTTCTCGTCATCACGGGAGCGGGCGATGCATTTTCCGCAGGGCAGGACCTGAAGGAATACTTCCGCGAGCCGGATGCCGGCGATCCCCGGTTGCGCGAGCGTCTGCACAGCGCCAACGCCTACTGGCAATGGCGCCGCCTGATGTTCTATCCGAAGCCGACGATCGCGATGGTCAATGGCTGGTGCTTCGGCGGGGCTTTCCAGGTCCTGTGCGCGTGCGATCTGGCAGTCGCTGCCGAGGATGCCCAGTTCGGCCTCTCCGAGATCAACTGGGGCATCATTCCGGCCGGTATCGTGACGAAGACGGTGGCCATGGCACTCGCCCAGCGCAATGCGCTCTACTACATCCTTACCGGCGACACTTTCGACGGCAAGCGCGCGGAGCAGATCGGACTGGTGAATTTCGCGGTTCCGCGCAGCGAGCTGGAGGCGCGGACGAAGGCGTTGGCCAATAAGCTGATGGAGAAGAATCCGCACGTCCTGCGCTACTGCAAAACGGCATATCACCGCGTGCGTGATATGTCGTGGGACGCAGCCGCCGATTATCTGAGCGCCAAGAACGACCAGAACCGGATGTGGGATCCGGAGAAGGGCGCGTCGAAGGGAATGAAGCAATTCCTCGACGACAAAACGTACAAACCCGGTCTCGGCGCCTACAAGCGCGACACGTGATCCGCGGCATTCAGGCCGCATTCGGTGCGCTTGACAGTCGTGCGGCGATTTCCGACGCTGAATGAAAGCGCAACAAAACGAGTGGAGGTTGTCATGGGGCAGTGGTCGCGGGACCCCAACGAGCCGGCATTCATCGATCTGGTGCCGATCGACCGGGCAGAAGGCGGGCGCAAGGATGTCTACACTGCGCTCGAGAGGGTTCGCGGGAAAGGGCGGGTGTCGAACCTGTTCAAGGCCTATGCGGCGTTTCCCGAACTCGCCATGGTGAATTTCGAGCGCCTCAACACGCTGCTCAACAAAGGTCACCTTTCGAAAAAGCTGAAGGAGGGCCTGATGACGGCGCTGGCGGAGGTCAACCGTTGCGACTACTGCGTCTCGTTCCACGCAACGCAGATGCGGGAATCGGGCGCCAGCGACGAGGAAGTGGATGCGGCCCTGTCGATGGATCCCGAAAAGCTCGGTCTCGATCCGAAGGAGCGGGCGCTGTTCGAATTCGCTCTCAAGGCCAATGGAGACCCGCATTCCATTCCGCGGGCGGAGATCGAAGCCCTGCGTGCGCTCGGGGCGACGGACGCCGAACTGGTGGAAACGCTCGAGACGGTGAGCACCGGCAACGCGTTCAATCTCATCAACGGCGCCCTCAATGTCGGTCCGGACGACTTCCTGGACTACAAGACAGGGCGCGGAGAGACATGGCGCCAGACCGACTGAGCCGAGAAAGGAGCTCACATGGCACTGCTACGCGATGGCACGCACTCCTCCGACTTCACCGCTGATCTTGCGGGCGGAGGAGTGGTGCTCGCCGAGATCTACACGCCCGACTGTATAATCTGTAAACGCATGGAGCCGATGGTCGCGGCGCTGGAGGCAAACATGGGGGGCGAAATAGCCGCTTACAAAATCGACGCCGCGCGCGATCCAGCCTTTGCCGAGCGTTACGATGTGCGGGGCCTGCCGACGGTGCTGTTGTTCAAGAACGGTCAGATTACAGACCGGCGCACCGGCTTCCTCACCATGAGCATGCTGAAAGACTGGATCGCGCCATTTCTCGGCGCCAAGACCGCCTGATGTCCCGGCCCTGGCCCCGCCAGACCTCGATGCTGGCGTCCAAAGCGAACTTCAGCACCTGAAAAGGACATTCGAATCAACCTTGCCCGTGTGATTCAGGTCGAGAAATGCGCAAGCCGTTCGCCATGGCGGATTTTTCGATGATCGCACTTGCTGCCGACAGGCCGAATCCCACCGCCCTTTCCCGATCAAACGAGGCACATCATGGCTGGACACGAACTGATCAACACGCCGAAGGCTCCGAACCCGCCGGGACCATTTTCGCATGCCACCGTGATCGACAACTGGGTCTTCACGTCCGGCATGGGCGGACTCGATCCGGAGACGGGAGAGGTGATCTCCGACGATGTCATCGAGCAGAGCCGTCAAGCGCTGCGCAATGTCTAAGCCATCCTGAAAGCGTCCGGCTGCACGCTGCAGGATGTGGTCAAGGCCGTCGTCTACGTGTGCGACATGGCCGACTATCCGCGCGTCAACAAGGAGTATGAGAAGGCTTTCGCTCCCAACAAGC
>JBFWYV010000401.1:0-3425 GCA_050186055.1 Hyphomicrobiaceae bacterium
GCTGCTCGAGGTCGTGCCGGTCTCGCTGGGCGTCGCCCACCAGATGGGGGCGGTCATCGTGTTCGGGACCGCCATCTGGCACACCCACCGCCTGGCACAGCGCTGAGCCGCAGGGTGCGATTCAGCTCGCGGCCCGGACACTGGACCGGACCGTTTCAGTCATAGTCGACGCGGGCGAGGTAGAGTCCGGGCGCCGGAGCCAATGCTCCGCATGCGTTCCGATCGCGGGCATCCAGCGCCCGCTGCATGTCCCTGGCGCTCCACTTGCCCTGTCCGACGAGCTTCAGCGACCCCACCATCGAGCGGACCTGATGGTGCAGGAACGATCGCGCCGACACATTGATATGGATCTCCTGTCCCGCTTGCGCGACCTCGATGCGGTCGAGGGTCTTGACGGGAGAGCGCGCCTGGCAGGCCGCCGCCCGAAACGTCGTGAAATCGTGGTTCCCCGCCAGGCATTGGGCGGCGGCGTGCATTGCGTCTGCATCCAGCGCAACCGGGACCCACCAGACCCTGTCGCGGTCCAGTGCCGGGGGCGCCCGACGCGATAGGATCCGGTAGAGATAGTGGCGTCGGGTCGCACTGAAGCGGGCGTCGAATCCAGCCGCGGCCTCGCAGCATTCAACGACTGCAATCGGCAACGGCTTCAGGTGGAAGTTCAGCGCTTCGCGGATGCGAAACGGATCCCATGTCCTGGCGAGATCGAAATGCGCGACCTGACCGAGAGCGTGAACGCCGGCGTCGGTGCGCCCGGCGCCGCGCACATCGACGTCCGCGCCGCTGAACCGTGCGATCGCTGCGGCAAGTTCCCCCTGCACGCTGCGGCCTTCGGCCTGGATCTGCCAGCCGACGAACGGCGTGCCGTCGTATTCGAGCGTGGCGCGGTAGCGGGGCATGTGGCGGCGGACTCGCAGGCAGTGGCCGGAGGTTCGTCCGCTGCCTTAGTCAATCGGCACTGCGAACTCAAGCCGTCCGGGGCCGTGCGCTATTTCGCAGACGGCCCGATGCCGCCCCCGCGATGATGGCCGCCTTTGCCGCCTCTGCCGCCATGGTGGCGCGGCCCGACGCCGCGAGGCGCCCACAACGGCACGCTGTAGGTGTTGCCGCCGCCGGCGGCCTGGGGCGTTCCGGCTTCGCTGCCGTAGAAGAAGTTGTTGCTGGTTTTGGTTTCGCGCACGTCGGAAAGACTGAGATTGAGCGGCGTCTTGTTTTCGGGGTTGATGACCACGTACTTCGTCACCGGCAGCGGACGCCACACGCGGACGCCCTGCTCGATGGTGACAATCGCCCCGTAATACGGCCGCGGCTCGATTCTGATCGTCGATGACTCAGCCAGCGCCGGCCCGGCGGCGGCGACAGCCAGCACAGCGGCGACGGGGAGAGCAAAGCGGAACATATGCAATACCTCGCTTGAGACGATCCGGCGGCACTTCGGCCTCCCGACACCCTAAGCTGCAGCGATACGGCGGTGCGCTCAAATATTCAAAAACCCTTAATCTTCACATAGTTGCAGCTTCATTCTGGCGAGGCGCCACCGTTCAGAACCGTTCCGGCCGGCAGCTCGAACCCACGCAGGAGCTCGTCGGCGGCCATCACCTTTCTTCCGGGACGCTGGAGCCGGACGAGCCGCAGCGCGCCCTCGCCGCAGGCAACGGTCAGCGCATCATCCAGCACGGTCCCGGGCGTTCGATGGGCACCCTGGCTCTCTACAAGCTCCGAACGCAGCACCTTGATGCGTTCGGGTTGCCGTCCGTCATGGGCGATCTCGAGCCAGGCGCCGGGAAACGGCGACAGACCTCTGATCTGGTTGTGCACCTCGCGCGCAGGTCTGTCGAAGGCGATGCGGGCTTCCGCCTTGTCGATCTTCGCCGCGTAGGTAACGCCATCCTGCGGTTGCGGCGTTTCCGTCAGGCTGCCGCGCTCCAACGCAGCCAGCGCACGGACCATGAGGCTGGCGCCGCGGCGCGCGAGTTCGTCGTGCAGGTCGCCCGCGGTCATGTTCGGACCGATCGGCACCCGCTCAGCCAGGCAAACGGGACCCGTGTCCAGCCCCTCTTCCATCCGCATGACTGTGGCTGCGGTCTCGGCATCGCCTGCCATGACGGCACGCTGGATCGGCGCCGCGCCGCGCCAGCGCGGCAATGCGGAGGCATGCAGGTTGAAGCAGCCGAAGCGCGGTGCGTTGAGAACATCCTGCGGCAGGATCAGGCCGTAGGCCACGACAACGGCGGCATCGGCGGCGTGAGACCTGAACGTCTCCTGAGCTTGCGCCGATCGCAGCGTCTTGGGCGTCAAGACCTGGAGTCCGGCAGCTTCGGCGAACCGGTGCACCGGAGACTTGCGCTCTGCCATGCCGCGCCCGGCCGGCCGCGGCGGCTGACAATAGACCGCGACGACGTCGTGACCGGCCGCCATAACCTCGGCCAGGGTCGGCACCGAGAAGTCCGGCGTCCCCATGAATATGATGCGTAGCGTCATGCGGGACGTTGTCACTCGCAGAAAGCGGCGGCGTCAAGCAGGCTCGAACGTGCCTTCGCGATGAGCCAATCGCTCGGGAAGTGATAATGTTTCCGGCGACGAACCGACAGAAAGCAAAGAGGTCACGTGATGGGCATTGCGCAGGAACTGGCGACATTCGTCTGCGGGTGTTCGGCGGATCGGCTGCCCGCACCGGACCGCGGGATACTGCGCCGGCACATGGCCGATGTCGTCGTCGCCCGCATCGCCGGCAGTTCCACGCGCGAAGGAAGGGCCGTGGCCGCGCTCTATCCGCGATCGGCGGGGCTGCATACGCTGGCAGGACTTGCCGGCATGGTCCGCCTCACCGAGATCGACGACATTCATATCGAATCGTGCACCACACCGTCGTCGGTCGCCGTCCCCGTCGCTCTCGGACTGGCGGGCTTCGGCGACAAAGCCGTCGGACCCGACGTCCTGGCTTCGGCGATCTGGGCCGGCACCGAGCTGACCGTGCGGCTTGGCAAGGCCATATCGGGGGCCAGCGTGCTCTATCAGGGCGTGTGGCCGACGCGAGCCGGCGCGGCACTCGGCGCGGCTGCGGCTGCCTGCCGGATGTGGGGGTTGGACGAGCAGCGGACAGCCCACGCCCTCGCCTTTGCGGTCATGCTGACGAATGGGCGTGCCGGACGTTTCGCAGGCGAGCCGTCGGGCCGGTGGTTGCTGTTCGCGGAGACCATGAGCGCCGGGCTGCGTGCTGCGGAGGCCGCCCGCGCCGGCTTCAAGAGCGATCCCGCATCTCTGGAACGTGCCTGGCTCGAGCGCTCCCTCGGCGTGCCGGTCGACATCGCGCAGTTGACGTCGGGGCTCGTCGCGACCAGCGTCTTTCAGGAACTCAGCCTGAAGCCGGTCTTCACGTCCCGCCAGGAGCTCTCTCCCACTGCTGCGATGCGCGATGCCATGGCGGA
>JBFWYV010000402.1:0-3382 GCA_050186055.1 Hyphomicrobiaceae bacterium
ATAACGGAGACATTCTTCAGTTCGGCCGGGTACGCATGCGCATGTTGTGCTAGCATCTGTCCAGTGAATCCGGAGCCGCAGGGCGCCGGATCGATGTGCTTCATTTCATGTTCATTGCTCGTTTGAGGTTTCACCATTGGCTGATCAACTCGCGGACAAGATGCCAGGGAGCCTTTCCGTCGCTACGCCGTCGCCGGCGTTTCCGACGTTTGGGGATTCCGCGCGACAGCAAAGCCGTGGCGTGAGGATCCTGACGCGCATCGTTCTGGCTGCGGCCATTCTTTGCATCGCCGCGGCGGCAGCGCTCTTCGCGTTCGACCGACGGTATGACGATCGTGTGTACCCAGGAGTGTATGTCGGCGCCGTTGATGTGAGCGGCATGAGCCGCGCGGAGGCCGAGGAAGCTATTCGGGCGGAAGCCGCAGCGATCGAAGGGCAACGCGCCTATCTGGATGCCCTGGATCGGCACTGGGCGCCGACGCTTGGTGAGCTTGGGTTCCATGTCGATGTGGATGCGGCGCTCGAGGGCGCGTTTGCCGTCGGCAGAGAAGAGACCAGCCGAACGCGGATTGGCTCCGTCCTGGAGGCCGTACGAGACGAATCACGAATTCCGCTGACGGTTACGCATTCGAACGATGAGCTGACCGCATGGGCCACGAACGTCGACGAGCAGCTGGGCATCCATCCCGTCAACGCCGAACTGTCCATCGTGGATGGTGTCGTGAACATCACGCCAGAAACACAAGGGAAAATCGTCGACGTTGCGAGTTTGCAAGCATTACTGCTGGAAAGTGTCAAAACCTCATCGGCACCGACAGCCTCGCTTCCCATCATCGACCAACAACCGTCAACGTATGCCAGCGACTTTTCCGTTGCCAAGGCAGAACTCGAGGCGATGCTCTCGGGGCCTATTGTTCTGACCCATGGCAGCAAGCAGTGGGACATCGCTCCTGCTGAATTTGGGGTTTTTCTCGATGTCGATGTCAATGCTGACCTTTCAGGTCCTGAATCTGTGTCGATCGTGGTCGACGAGCAGGGTCTAGGCCAGTGGTTCAACGAGATTCTGGCGCCATCGATCAATAGCGACCCCGTCAATGCCAAGGTGGCGTGGAATGGCGATGGGGGACTGAAGGCGACGGTTCCTGGCGAGGATGGCGAGCGTCTCCTGCCGCAGTCTCTGGCGAAAAGTTTCGTTGAGTCGATGAATGGGGATCACCGATCGGTGACCGTACCGGTTCAGGTGCTCAAACCTGATGTGAACGGCGCGAATCTGGACTCTCTTGGCATCACCACCGAACTCGGCCGCGGCTCATCGAACTTCGATGGATCTGATGACGCGCGAGCGACGAACATCCGGGTCGGGGCAAATGTCCTGAATGGAACGCTGGTTCCACCGCATGGCGAATTCTCCTTCAATCACGCGATCGGCGATATCACGGCAGGACTTGGCTTCGTGGAAGCGCAGGTTATTGCCGGAGAGCGGATTGGCCGCGACATTGGCGGCGGGATCTGCCAGGTATCAACGACAGTCTTCCGCGCGGCGTTGCTCGCCGGTCTCGAATTCACGGAGTGGCATGCCCACCGGTTCCGACTTGGTTTCTATGAGCTCGATGGCTGGCCGCCAGGTATGGATGCGGCGATTTTCCAGCCCGAAGGTGATCCTTTCGGCGGCATCGATCTGCGCTTCGTCAATCCGAGTGATTCCTGGCTGCTCGTCGAATCCTATACGGATGGTCCACGGGCGGTTGTGGTGATCTACGGAGGCGACCTGGGCTACAAAGTCGATGTCAGCGATCCACAGCTCGGCGAGCCGATCCCGGCGACGGAGCCCGTGGAAGTTGTCGATGACACGCTGCCCGCCGGCACGATCAAGCAGACTGAATGGGCGGGTCCGGGGCTGGAAGTGTATGTCTATCGGACCGTGTACGGGCGGAATGGCGAAGTTGTCCGCGACGACACATTCGACAGTCTTTTCTACCCTCGAAGCAATGTCTGGTCCGTTAGTCCAGATATGCAGGGATTGTCCCCGGCAGCGTGACGCAGACAGGGACGCCGCTGGTGGGCTCTTCTGACCAAACGGAGCGTCAGGCGGAAACTGGCCTGTCGCTCATTCTTCCGGCCTACAACGAAGAGGACAATCTCCCTGGGGTCGTGGCAGAGGCACTCGAGGTCCTGCCGCGCTATTTCGCTGGCTTCGAAGTGATCATCGTCAACGATGGCTCCAGGGATTCGACCGAACAGGTCGCCCACGATCTTGCGGCGAATGACGCTCGGGTTCGCGTCGTCAATCATGCCCGGAACCGGGGATACGGAGACGCGCTGCGATCGGGCTTTGCGGCAACGACCGGGCACCGAGTGATGTTCATGGACGCAGATCGCCAGTTCTCGCTGGAGGACATCTCCCGGCTTCTCCCGTTTGTCGAGACGCACGATATCGTTGCTGGTTTCCGGATGGAACGAAGCGACCGATTGCATCGCCGGATTTTTGCGGAAACGTTCAACGTTTCGATCAGGATGCTCTTCGGGGTTCACATGCGTGACATCGACTGTGCCTTCAAGATCTTCGACGGGGAGATGCTGCGATCGATTCAACTCACCTCGAGCGGGGCACTGATCAACACCGAGATCATGGCCAAAGCCCGGCGGCAGGGCGCCCGGGTACAGCAGGTTGGCGTCCAGCATTTCCCGCGAACCGCCGGAGCATCGACAGGTGGCAATCCGAAGGTAATTCTGCGGGCCATGCGGGATACGCCGCGCCTGTGGTGGCACATGCGATCGTATGATCCTCCCCCGGACCGGCCCAGTCCTGAGGCGCGTCACCGGTTGCCGAAGGGCACGCTGGCCCTCGCTGCCGCGACGGTGATCGGTTTTGGAGGAATGATCGTCCGCAGGTTGCGTCGCTAACTGAAGGGTGTCAGGCAGCCTGGCGGGCCGCGAGCCGCGCGCGCATGTCGCGAGCGACGTCGGAAAAGGTCAGCGCAGGCACCACCGGCGTGCCAAGCCGCTCCGCCAGGTCAGAAATCGTCATATCGTCCAGCATCGTGTGCGTGCGATCGGAAACGGTGCGGTTCGAAATGTACAGCGGTTCACCGTGGATTCTTCCCGAGAGCTGTGACGCGATGTCTTCTCCGGTCAGCAGGCCGGAAACGTTGATCTCGGGACCGAAGAACCGGTTTTCGATCACCTCGAGACGGAGCGCAGTGCCGCATTCCTGGTTCAGCCGGTCGACAATCTTCTCCATTGTCGGTCCGATTAACGTCCCGCACGCCACCACGCCTGCGGCGCCGTGCAGGACTCCTCGTTTCGAACGACGGATCAGACGATCGACATCGTCGAGCAAATGCCGGGTGATGCCTATGCCGTCTTCGATCTGGGGAAAGCC
>JBFWYV010000403.1:0-3378 GCA_050186055.1 Hyphomicrobiaceae bacterium
ACCGGCGGCATGTCCCCCTTCATGGTGGCGTCGATCAGCATCGCCGAGTCGGGCTTCGGATTGGCCTCCGTTCTCGGACCATGACCGCGCACACGATACGGAATGATCTTGGTGTCATCGATCGGGTTGCAACGATAGGACATAGCCCAGAACACCGCGTCGGCATTGCCCGGGTCGATGTCGTCATCGACCGCGATCACGAACTTGCCGACGTAGGCCTGCAGCGTCAGCGTTCCCTGCAGCGCGCGCCACACCTCGGTCTTCGGCGTGTCGCGCTCGAACTGCAGGAACACGAAGCGCCGCAGATTGGTCAGCGGCTCGTGCAGGGCCACGCGCTTCAACTGCTTGATGCCGAGTTCGTCGCGCAGGTGGCGCAGGAACAGCGGCTCGTAGGCCAGCCGCTTGACCACGCTCGATTCCGACGGCGTCACCTGCGAGATGATCGACGTCATGATCGGGTTCCTGCGATGCGTGATCGCGGTCACGTTGATGACGACGTTGTAGTCCTCGAGCGCGACGTAGCCGTGGCTTTCTCCGAATGGCCCCTCCGGCTCCAGGTATTCGGGATCGATCAGCCCCTCGATCACGCACTCGGCCTCCGCCGGCACCAGGAGATCGACCGTTTTCGCCTTTACGACATTGATCGGGCCGCCTGCGAGACCTCCCGCGACGCCCAGCTCATCAACCCCGACACGCAGCTTCTGCGGCCCCAGGAAACCCACGACCGGCGGCGCGCCGAGCACGACCGCGACCGGCATCTGCCGGCGTTCGGCGTGGTAGTCCTTCCAATGCTCGATGCCGCCGGCGCGGTTCGAGATCAGCATCATCATGCCGATGCGGTCGCTGCTTTTCAGCATGCCGCGGTAGGTCCCCATGTTCTGCACGCCGGTTGCGGGATCTTTGGTGATCACGCAGGTGGCGGTCAGATACGGTGCGGAATCGAAGCCGGGCGTGGAGATCGGCACCGGCAGCGCCTCCAGGCCCTTGCCCGGTCCGTGGATCGCATCGCCGGTGAGGACGACGTCGTGCACGTGTCCCGTCTCGACCGGGCGGGGCGGGACCGGATTGGCGATCGCCCGCTCCCAGGCGTCGCCGATGTCCGCTACGCGCGGCACATTCATCCCGATACGGTAGATTTCGGGATTGGTGGCGATGGCGCCGACGACGACGCGCATGTTGTCGAACCGGCGCCCCTTGGAGTCGACGATATTGGAGAACAGGAATGCCTTGCGCTCATGCTCGGGGATGCCGCCGCGGAACTGCCAGCGCACCAACGGGTGCATCTCGGTGTCCTTGTTGATCGGCACGTCGATGCGCTGGAGCAGGCCGGCGGCGTCGAGCCGTTCGATGTGCTCGTGCAGGTCGGCGTAGGTGCGCGTGTGCATTGGGCGTTTCCATCGTCGATTGCGGGGCGAGCCCTGACCCGGCGTCACCTTTGTCGGCGCGCGTCCGGCCAGCCGGATCCGGCTGCGCTACTTCTTCTGCGATGCCAGGATGGTCGAGATCGTATTGGCGGCGAAGCGCGCGGAGGAGGCCGCATCGAGCGTCAGGGCGTTGACCAGGTACTCCTTGATTCCGCACACAGCGGCGCGGTCGCGGTCGGTCAGCAGAGCGGCGGTCGCCTTCACCGTATCGTCGAACTGCGACCTCGGCGTCACCTGGCTGACGATGCCGTACTCCCGCGCACGCTCCGCCGTGATCTCCTCGCGCGTCAGCACCATGTGCAGCATGTGCTTGGCCGGCATCTTGTCGATCGCGGCCGACATCGCCAGCGTCGGCGGCAGGTTCTGCGTCATCTCGGTGAAGGCGAACCTGGCGCTGTCGGCGGCAATGGCGAGATCGCACACGGCAACGAAGGCGGTGCCGAAGCCGAGCGCAGGCCCCTGCACGGCGGCGATCACCGGCGTCTCCGTGGCCCGCACGTTGGCATAGAGCGAGAGGATCGGCTCGGCGACCTGCTGACGGATCTCCAGCGCGGTCTGGGGCGCTGGGCCGCCGCCGGGCGCACGGCCCAGGCAGAAGGCGTCGCCTTGGGCCCGCACGACGACGACATTGACCGAAGGATCGGAGCCGGCCTTGCGGATTGCCTCTCCGAGCGCACGTACTTCTTCCGCCGTAAGCCGGTTGCCGGAATCTGGTCTGCACAACTCGATGGTGGCGAGGTGGGCGCCGGTCGAGACGGTAAAGGCGGCATCAGGCATGGCGGCGACTCCTCAATTGGCAACGGCGTTTCGGTCTGACACGTCATAGAGCGGAACCGCGGTCAGCGCCAAGCGCCTGCGCTCGAAGCCGGTCCCGTCGAGGCGGTCGCCAGCCATCCGCCCTCTGCCGACTTGCCGCAGCGCGGGGCCGGGCTTATGTGTGCCGCCATGAGCGCCAGCCCCACCATCGTCATCATCGGCCGTCCGAACGTCGGCAAATCGACGCTGTTCAACCGCATGACCGGCCGCCGGCAGGCGCTTGTCTCCGACATGCCGGGCCTGACCCGCGACCGGCGGGAAGGCGAGACCGAGGTCGGCGGCCAGCATGCCGCGGCTCTCATCGATACCGCCGGGCTGGAGGAAGGCCGGCCGGACACCATCTCCGCCCGTATGCGCAGGCAGACCGAGGCGGCGATGGCCGATGCCGATCTGATCCTGTTCGTCATCGATGCCCGCGACGGCGTCACACCGGCGGATGAAGGTTTTGCGCGTCTTGCGCACGCAACCGGTAAGCCGGTCATACTGGTCGCCAACAAGTGCGAAGGCCGGCGTGGTCTCGATTCCGCCTACGAGGCTTTCGGTCTGGGGCTCGGTGATCCGATCCCGATCTCGGCCGAGCACGGGGAAGGGATGGGCGATCTCGATGCGGAGATCGCCGCTGCGCTGGGCCTCGCAAGGCCGGCAGCGGGGAGCGGCAGGCGCGGCCGGGGCAGGAGCCGCCGGGATGAGGACGTCGAGACGGCATCCGCCCCTTTGGAGGGCGCAGAGGTTGCCGCCCGCCGTCCGATCCGTGTCGCCATTGTCGGCAGGCCCAATGTCGGCAAGTCGACGCTGGTCAACGCGCTGCTGGGCGAGGAGCGCATGATCACCGGTCCGGAGCCCGGCCTGACGCGCGACGCCATCGCGTCGGACCTGAAATGGCAAGACCGCGACATCCGCCTGTTCGACACCGCCGGATTGCGGCGGAAGGCCCGCGTCACGGAGTATGCGGAGAAGCTCGGTGTCGGTGAGACGCTCCGCGCGATCCGTTTCGCGGAGGTCGTGGTGCTCGTCATCGATGCGCAGACGCCGTTCGAGCATCAGGACCTGACGATCGGTGATCTTGTGGCGCGTGAGGGCCGCGCCGTCGTCGTGGCGGTCAACAAGTGGGACCTCATTACTGTAAAACAGAAGCTGC
>JBFWYV010000404.1:0-3359 GCA_050186055.1 Hyphomicrobiaceae bacterium
AAGGACGGATACGGAGTCCATTGCAGGTACGTGCCGGGCACCTATCGTCCGTTGGCCAACAAGGACAATGACTATCTGATGGACCGTGCGGCTCAGAAGGCGGGGACGCAATACAGCGGGATTGAAGGCATTGCGATCCAGGACGCCTCGCTGCAGGAAAGCATGGGACCGATCGTCGACCGCACCAAGGAGAACCTGGTCGGTTGCGACAACGGTATCATCATGGCGCGGCACAAGCTGATGCGGGCCGCCCGGGCGCTGGCCGAAAAGGGACAACTGCCGCCGGGCCGCGATCTGGAGCATCAGAAAGTCCGGTCGGTCGCGATCCTGCTGCGGCGGGATGTGCCGTTCAGCGACGGCGCGAAAGAGGCGTTGAAAGCTGAAAGAGGCAAGTCGCAAGCGACGGTATAGGTATGGAGTTTTCCTTTCCGAGGCGGCAATTTTCGTCTCTCTTCTCCGGCTCTACAGTAGAGCGTTTTGATAGTGGAGCGTCATGGCCGCGTGGCTCTCCGCAAGCACTCAGCAAGCGGATGCTTGTCGTAGGCGGCCACCTCCGTGGCCGTGACGGCGGGGAGGTGAGATGATCGCCACACGGAAGTCCGTCATGGCCGCGCCGGGACGGCGCGGGAGCGTCGGCCGGGAGATGATCGGCGCTGTCTGCGACAATCCGAGGCTGGCAGCAACCGTCAGACCTCGCCCCAAACCTCCTTGGCGAGTTCGACCACCAGCGCGAGCTTCGCCCACTGCTCCTCCTCGGCCAGCACATTGCCCTCCTCGGTGGAGGCGAAGCCGCACTGCGGGCTGAGGCAGAGCTGATCGAGACCGACGTACTTCGTCGCCTCGTCGATGCGGCGCCGGATGGCGTCCTTCGGCTCGAGGGTGCCGGTCTTCGTGGTCACAAGCCCGAGCACCACTTTCTTGTTCTTGGGCAGGAAACGAAGCGGCGACAGATCTCCGGCACGATCGCTGTCCCATTCCAGGAAGTACGCGTCGACATTGGTCTTGTTGAACAGCAGATCGGCAATCGGCTCGTAGCCGCCGGATGAGACAAACGTGGAACGGAAGTTGCCCCGGCAGACATGGATCGACGTCACCATGTCGTCGGGCTTACTGGCGACCGCCGCATTGATCATGTCGGCGAAGATCCCCGGCAGGACCTTGGGGTCATCGCCCCGGTCCGACAGCATCTTGAGCTGCGCCGGATCGCAGAAGTAGGCGAAGCTGCAGTCGTCGATCTGAAGATAGCGGCAGCCCTCGTCGTAGAACGCCTTGACCGCATCGTTGTAGGCTTGTCCGAGATCGCGCCAGTACTGAGCCTGATCCGGATAAAGCCCATCGCCAATCGCTCCGCGCCCTCCGCGATAGTAGAGCATCGACGGCGAGGGGATCGTCATCTTCGGCGTCTGCTTCGTATTCGCCTTGACGAACTTGAAATGCTCGATGAACGGATGGCTTTTGGAGAACCCGATCCTGCCGCGGATCATCGGCACCTGGGCCTTGGTCTGCACGCCTTTGAACTGGATGCCCTGCTCGGCCGTCTCCAGATTGACCCCGTCGAGCCCGCCGAGGAAGTCGTAGTGCCACCACGCGCGCCGGTATTCGCCGTCGGTGATGCCCTTGAGGCCGGCCTCCTCCTGCTTGCGGATGATCTTCAGGATTTCCGCGTCCTCGACCGTCTTGAGCTGTTCGGCCGTGATCTGGCCGGCCTCGCGCCTGGCGCGGGCCTCCTTCAGCGGCACGCTCCGCAATATGCTGCCGACATGGTCTGCGCGAAATGGCGGCTTCGTGGCCATGGTCGTTCCTCCGTCCTGTCCAGCCATGCCTTCCGCCGTCGCCGGATCGGAGATCGTTCATGGCCCTGGTTCTGACAGCCTCCAGTCCTAATCCCATCTCGTTGGGAACGCTACCTCATCTATAGTCGCGCACGTCGCGTCTTGCCTGCCCGGTCCGGCAACAGCATACATGTGCTGTTGTCGAACTCGGCGGAGTGACCCCATGCAGATTCGGACTCAGGTCGGCATCGTCGGTGCAGGTCCTGCCGGCCTCATGCTCTCTCACCTGCTGGCCCGCGCCGGCATCGACAGTATTGTCGTCGAGAACCGGTCCCGCGACTACGTGGAAGCGCGGATTCGCGCCGGGCTGCTGGAGCAGGGGACCATCGACCTCCTGGACGAAACCGGTCTCGGAGACCGCATGTGGCGCGAAGGCTTGATGCACGACGGCATCCAACTGCGCTTCGACGGGAAATCGCATCGCATCGACATCAAGTCTCTGACCGGTCGCGGTGTCATGATCTACGGCCAGCACGAGATCGTGAAGGACATCATCGATGTCCGCCTCGCGCGGGGCGGCAATATCATGTTCGAGTCGAGCGATGCCGCCATTCATGACCTGCGCTCCGATCAGCCGAGGATCACCTGCCGGCACAACGGCGAAGACGTCGAGATCACGTGCGGCATCATCGCCGGCTGCGACGGCTTCCACGGCATCTGCCGGCCCTCGATCCCGGCCGGCGTATTGACGGTCTACGATCATCCCTATCCGATGGGCTGGCTCGGCATTCTCTCCGAGTCTCCTCCGCTGCATCACGAGCTCGTCTACACCAACCATCCCCGCGGGTTCGCGCTCTACACGATGCGCTCGAACACCGTGTCCCGGCACTATCTCCAGTGTCGCCCGGACGAGGACATCAATGACTGGCCCGACGAGCGCATCTGGGACGAGTTCAGCGGCCGGCTGGAAGGCGACGCCGACCATAAGCTGATCACGGGGCCGATCCTCCAGAAAGGCATCACCGAGATGCGCTCGTTCGTCTGCGAGCCGATGCAGTACGGCAACCTGTTCCTGGCCGGTGACAGCGCCCACATCGTGCCGCCGACCGGGGCCAAGGGAATGAACCTCGCCATCGCCGACGTCCGCAACCTGTCGCGCGCGGCGGAGGCCTATCTGAAGCGCGGCGACCGTGCCCTCCTCGACGGCTACTCGAGGCGCTGCGTGAGGCGGGTCTGGCGCGCCCAGCATTTCTCGTGGTGGATGACCTGCCTGATGCACAACTTCGACAGCCACGGAGCATTCGAACGGCGTGCCCAGCAGTCCGAGCGCGACTACGTCACATCTTCGGAAGCGGGTGCGGGCGCTCTGGCGGAGAATTACGCCGGGCTTCCCTGGGACTGGGATGAAACCTGAAGCAAGCGATATGCGTTATACGCCGCCGATACGGATGGGCAGGTGTTTGAAAGCACCGATGGCGGCGAGACCTGGACCATCATCGCGGATGTTGCCCCGGTCTCGAAAGCGGCTGTCGGGCAGTATGTTGTTAACGAGGTAGCTCTGCACCAAGATCATGTCCGCAGCTGAGG
>JBFWYV010000405.1:0-3357 GCA_050186055.1 Hyphomicrobiaceae bacterium
CCTGGCGGGGGCGGCGCGGAACGCGCCGCCCTTCTGCATATTCGGGCAGCCTTCGCTCCCGACTTGATTTTGGGAGCGAAATACCGCAAATCGGGTGTCCCTTACGCATCGTCCGGCCAAGCAGACCCGCCTGGCCGACAAGAGGATGCAGCAGGTCAATACGTTGGGCATGATTATCGGAAATGCGGCATTCCCTTTTCCCGATCATGCTCCAGGGCGGTTAGCTCAGTTGGTAGAGCACTGTGTTCACATCGCAGGGGTCACTGGTTCGAGTCCAGTACCGCCCACCATTAACATTCTGATATGCAAATATAATTCCTGACCGTGCCGGCGGCATTCCTGCCTGAGACGTCATGCCGGCACAGGCGTCAACAAGGAGCTCGAGGTTGGCTGGCCCGGCCGAGCAATTCGATGCTCAGGCATCGGCGGAGTGAACGGGATATGGAGGGAGGCCCTGCGGGGGCTACGGACCCACCGCCATTCGCCAACCTTCGGGCTGGGAGGTGAAGCCGTGCATCTAGACCTGCATTCCCCAACGCCTGACGGTACGCGCCTCGATCTGCTTGAAGATGACGTTCTCCACCAGCAGCCCGATCAGGATGACGGTGAACAGGCCCGCGAACACGTTGGCGATCTCGAGCGCGTTCTTGTTCTCGTAGATGAACCAGCCCAGCCCGCCCGAGCCGGACGAGACGCCGAAGACGAGCTCGGCGGCGATGAGCGTCCGCCAGGCGAAGGCCCAGCCGATCTTCATGCCCGTCAGGATGCTGGGAAAGGCCGCCGGGATGAGAATTTTTCGGACATAGGACAGTCCGTTGAGTTCATAGTTCCGGCCCACCATGCGCAGGGTCTGGGAAACCGACAGGAAGCCCGACAGCGTATTGAGCGCGACCGCCCAGAGCACGGAATGCACCAGCACGAAGACGAGGGACTCGGTGCCAAGCCCGAACCAGATCAGCGCCAGCGGCAGCAAGGCAATCGCCGGAAGCGGGTTGAACATCGCAGTGAGCGTCTCCAGCAGATCGCTGCCGACCCGCGTCGTCGCCGCGAAGCTCGTGAATATGCCCGCGAGCAGGAGGCCGACGCCGTAGCCCATCAGCAGCACCTGCATGGAATGGGCGCCAGCGCGAAGTATCTCACCATTCGCGATCCCGCCGAGGAAGGCCGCCACCGTGTCGCTGAACTTCGGAAACAGCAGCGCGTTGTCCAGAACGGTCGCATAGACCTCCCATGCCGCCGCCAGCAGCAGCAGCACGATGGCCTTGCGCACGAAGCCGAGCTCGAAGATTTTCTCCGCCAGCGTCAGCGGCTTTTCGACAACCCCGAACTCCTCCGATTGAACCTTGCGGACGAATTCCGGCCTTTCGCGGCCGATGAATTTTTCACGCATTGACTTCGCTCTCCAGGCTTTGGTCGTTGGCGACGAGCATCGCGTGGATGCGGTCCGCGAGCTTGCGCCCCTTGCTGTCGGCGGTGCCCGCTCCGCGGCTGTTGAACTCGGCCTGGACCTGACCGGGATGCGGGCTCATCACCAATACCCTGCTGCCGATCAGCACAGCCTCGGGTATGGAGTGGGTGACAAAGAGCACCGTGAAGCGCGTGTCCTCCCACAGTTGCAGCAGCTCATCCTGCATGCGCCGCCGGGTGAGCGCGTCGAGCGCGGCGAAGGGTTCGTCCATGAGCAGGATCTCCGGCTCCATCGCCATGGCCCGCGCGATGGCGACCCGCTGCTTCATGCCGCCCGAAAGCATATGGGGATAGCTGTCGGCGAATTTCGTCAGCTTGACCTTCTCGATATAGGTCATGGCGCGCTCGTCAGCCTCCCTGGAGCCGAGCTTGCCGCTCGACGTAAGCGCGAAGGTCACGTTCTGTCGCACCGTCTTCCAGGGCAGGAGCTGATCGAACTCCTGAAACACCATCACCCGGTCCGATCCGGGGCGCGTAACCTCCCTGCCCTGCAGTTCGATGCGGCCCTCCACGGGACGCAGATATCCGCCGATGGCCTTGAGCAGCGTGGATTTCCCGCAACCCGAGGGTCCCACGATGACGAACCGGTCGGAGCGGAAGATGTCGAGATCGACCCTGTAGGCCGCCGTGACCAGGTGCTGCCTGGTCTTGTATTGCAATGTCAGGCCGCGAACCTTCAGCAGCGCCGTTTCGGCGTTGGCTCCCATTGCATCCTCCCAGTCATGTTTTCATTGCCGCCAACACGGGTGCGTCGTTGCTGCGCCCGGCATCCTCCAGGATCATGGCCGCGCCCTTTTCCGCGATCATGAACGTCGGGACATTGGTGTTGCACGAGGTGAGCGTCGGCATGACCGACGCATCGACAACCCGCAGCCCGCTCAACTGGCGCACGCGCAGCCGCTCGTCGACGACCGACATCTTGTCCTGCCCCATCTTGCAGGTGCCCACCGGATGATAGGACGTGTGTCCTGTCTCGCCGCAATAAGCGAGCAGTTCGTCATCGGTGGCGACGTCCGGCCCGGGACGGCATTCCTTGCGTATGAAGGCGGCGAGCGCCGGCTGCGAGGCGATGGTGCGCGAGACGCGGATGGCCGCGACGTGGGTGCGCTTGTCGGTCTCGTGTTCCAGGTAGTTCACGACAATGCTTGGCGGCGCCAGCGGATCGGCCGATCCGATGTGAATGCTGCCGCGCGACTGGGGACGCATCTGGTTGTGCCCGATGGAGAAGCCCCAGAATTTGTCGATCTGGAAATCGGCGCCGCCTGGATGCCTGCTGTCGCCGCTGATCATGTATTGCTGGATCTTGACGTCCGCGCGCGGCGACTCCGGCAGAGCACGCACGTTTGTGAAAGTCTTGGCCGAGGCCGTCGTCATCAGACCCTTTCGCAGCAGCAGGAAACGCAGACCCATCGCCGCCTGCCGCAGCGGATTGGCAAGCACCGCGTTGAGCGTGAGCGGACGCGTGCACTCGAACACGATCCTCACCTGCATGTGGTCCTGCAGGTTTTCCCCTACGCCGGGGAGGTCCTGAACCACCGGTATTCCCGTATCTTTTAGGAGACCGCTGCCGCCGACTCCCGACAGCTCGAGCAACTGCGGCGACTGGATGACGCCTGCGGACAAAACGACCTCGCGGCCGCACAGTGCTGTCCGGCGTTCTCCTCCCACCAGGTATTCGACACCGATGGCGCGCCTATTCTCGAACAGTATGCGCGTTGCCTGGGCGTTCGTTTCGATCCTGAGGTTCCCGCGCCTGCTGGCCGGCCTCAGATAGGCGGTCGCGGGACTGCAGCGAATCCCGTTCCGGATATTGAGCTGCAGATAGCTGGTGCCGACATCGTTGGGGCCGGCGTTATAGTCGGGAAGGCGCGGATACCCGGCCTGCTCGCT
>JBFWYV010000406.1:0-3357 GCA_050186055.1 Hyphomicrobiaceae bacterium
GCAAGCATCATGCGCTGCAATGCGGATTCTGCACGCCGGGCATGATCACGACGGCGCATGCGCTGCTGAGCGAGGATCCCAATTGCGACGCCGACAAGGTGCGGGATGTGCTGTCCGGCAACTTGTGCCGGTGCACGGGCTATATTCCGATCGTTGAAGCGGTGCTGGACGCGCGCGGCGCCTACGGCGGCGGAGACAAGTCATGAGAAGCGTAAACACGCTCATCGGCCAGCCTATCGAGCGCACCGAGGATCTTCGCTTCCTGCGCGGCCGCGGCACCTACGTCGCAGATGTGATCCGCGCCGGACAGCTTCATGCGGTCATCGTGCGCAGCACGGTCGCACACGGCCGCCTCAAGGGCGTCGATGCATCGGCAGCGTTGAAGCTTCCAGGCGTGCATGCCGTGATCACCGCTGCCGACCTCGGCGAGAAGGTGCCGCGCATTCCGCTGCGACTGCAGCCGGTCGAGGACCTTCATCCGTTTCATCAGCCGGTGCTGGCGTGGGAGAAGGTGCGTTTCGTCGGCGAGCCGGTCGCGGTGGTGGTTGCCGACACGCAGGCCATTGCGGAGGACGCCCACGACCTGGTCGAGGTCGACATCGAACCGTTGCCGCCGGTGACGACCCGTGCCGATGCGCAAGCGCTGACCTCGCTGGTGTTCGAGATCCACGGCTCCAACGAGGCGCTCACCTGGCATGCAACCCGGGGCAATGCCGACGAGGTCTTTGCCGGCGCTGCCTACAGGCGCAAAGAGACCTTCTACGTTCAGCGCCATGCAGCGATGTTCATGGAACCGCGCGGCTTCGTTGCGGAGTGGGATGCGGCGGCCACGAAGCTGACGGTGTGGGGTGTGGCCAAGGTGGCCTGGGTCAACCGCCGCATCCTCTCAGCCGCGTTGGGCATCGACGAATCCCAGGTTGAGATGATCGAGTGCGATGTTGGCGGCGGCTTCGGCAGCAGAGGAGAGTTCTATCCGGAGGACTTCCTGGTCCCGTTCGCCTCGCGTCACCTCAACCGGCCGGTGAAATGGATCGAGGACCGGCGCGAGCATCTGATGTGCGCCAACCATGCCCGGGAAGCGGAGTGCGAGCTCGAGATCGCGGCGACCCGCGAGGGCAAGATCCTCGGGTTCCGGGGGCAGTCGTTCACGAACCACGGCGCCTATATCCGGACCAACGGGTCGGTTGCGCCCCGCAACATCGCGCAGTTCATCACCGGCCCCTACAAGGTCGAGCACGTCGACATGAAGGCGACGATGCTGATCACCAACAAGACGCCGACCGGGACCTATCGCGGACCCGGCCGGTTCGAGGGGGATTTCTTCCGGGAGCGGCTGATCGATCTGATGGCGAAGGACCTGGGGCTGGACCTGGTCGAGGTTCGGCGGCGCAACCTCGTGACGGATGCGGAGATGCCGTTCCGGCTCGCCGACATCACGCCCTACGATCACTCGGACGAACTCGACAGCGGCGACAACCCGGAACTTTTCGAGCGTTGCCTCAAGGATTTCGGATGGGCTGAGAAATCCAAGCTGCAGGGCAAGCTGATCGACGGCCTCTACAACGGCATTGCGATCTGCAGCTTCATCGAAGGCGGTGGCGCAGGACCATCCGAGGAAGCCCGCATGGTGCTCGAAACCGACGGGCGCGTGTCGCTCTACATGGGATCGGCTGCCGTCGGCCAGGGGCTCGAGACCATCATGGCGCAGATCGCGGGCGATGCGCTGGAGTTGCCATTCGAGGCGATCACCGTGCTGCATGGGTCAACCAGCCATGTCGTCAACGGCTTCGGCTCGTTCCACTCGCGATCCACCGTGATGGGCGGCAGCGCCATCCTGGTGGTGGCAGAGAACCTGAAAGCGAAGATCAAAGAGGTGGCAGCGGGGAAGCTGGGCTGCAACGTGAGCGAGGTCCAGCTTGACGGCACCGACGTGCGCGGCGGCGGCAAGACGCTGAAACTGTCCGACCTGTCAGATGCGCCAATCGAGGCGACCGGAACATTCTACAACAAAAAGCACACCTATTCGTACGGCACGCAGGCCGTGCACGTGACGGTGGACCCGGGTACCGGGCAGGTCGAGATCGTCGACCTCTATTCGGTCAAGGACTGCGGCCGGGCCATCAATCCGCTGATGCTGCACGGCCAGGCCATCGGCTCGATGGTGCAGGGGCTTGGCGGCGCTTTCCTGGAAGACCTCGTGTACGACTCCGAGGGGCAGATCCTCACCGGGTCATTTGCCGATTACCTGATGCCGTCGGCGGGCTGTTTCCCGAATTTGCGGGCCGATGTGATCGAGCTGAAGCCCAGTCCGATCAACCCGCTGGGCGCGAAGGGCGCGGGTGAAGGCGAGATCGTGCCGATCGGCGGGCTGTTGTCGAATGCGGTGGCAAACGCGCTGTCGAGCCTCAAGGTCGAGCCTATGGAGCTGCCGCTGTCGCCGCCGAAGGTGTGGGCGCTGATCGACAAGGCGAAGGCGCGCGAGGCGCTTGCCCAGGGCTGAGTACACGGCTGGGCAACGGTTGAGCACATGGGGGCGGGCTGAAGCTGCCGCCAGATGTGGCTTTCCGGGCACTTGAGCGCTCGCGTTGCCCGCGGTAACCCGTTCTGCATGAGCGACAAAACGATTCCCCCGCCCGGTGACGGGCCGATCGAGCCGGTGAACCTGCGCGAGGCGCTGGAAGAGCGCTATCTGTCCTACGCGCTGTCCACCATCATGGGGCGTGCGCTGCCTGATGTGCGAGACGGGCTGAAACCTGTTCACCGCCGCATTCTCTACGCCATGCGGGAGCTTGGTCTCAATCCGACCGACGCCTACAAGAAGTGCGCCAAGATCGTCGGCGAGGTTATGGGCAACTACCATCCGCACGGGGACCAGGCGATCTATGATGCCCTCGTCAGGCTGGCGCAGGACTTCTCCGTTCGCTATCCGCTGATCGACGGCCAGGGCAACTTCGGGAACATCGACGGCGATAACGCCGCGGCGATGCGCTACACCGAAAGCCGCATGACCGAAGTCGCGCTCGCCCTGCTCGACGGGATCGACGAGGACACGGTCGATTTCCGGGCAACGTATGATGGCTCCAACGACGAGCCTGCCGTCCTGCCGGCTGCTTTCCCCAACCTGCTCGCGAACGGGTCGTCGGGCATCGCTGTCGGCATGGCGACCAATATCCCGCCGCACAACGTGGAAGAGCTGGCCAATGCCACGCTACACCTGATCAAGCATCCGAACGCGACCATCGAGAAGCTGGTCGAGTTCATACCGGGACCGGACTTCCCGACCGGCGGTATCATCGTCGAGCCGCGCGAGAGCATCATCGAGGCCTATCGCACCGGACGCGGAGGTTTTCGCCTGCG
>JBFWYV010000407.1:0-3354 GCA_050186055.1 Hyphomicrobiaceae bacterium
TGTGACGCGGCGGCCGGTGAAAATCAGCTCCTTGGCCTTCACGAGACCGATGCGGCGCGGCAGGAAATACATCCCCCCGCCATCGGGGATCAGCCCACGAGGGATGTAGCTCATGGCGAGCACGGCCTTCGGTGACGCAATGATGAAGTCGCAGGCCAACGCGAGGTCGCAGCCCAGCCCCGCCGCCGCGCCGTTGACTGCGGCGATCGTCGGCTTCGGCAGCATATGCAGCATGGAGATGAAATGATGCGTACGCTGTTGCCGCCTCCAGCCGTTGATGGCCACCACACCGGCCGGGGCCTCCAGCCGCTCCCGCATGCCGCGAATGTCACCTCCGGCACAGAAGCCCTTGCCTTTGCCTGATAGGACCAGCGCACGCACGCTGTCGTCGCGGGATATGCGGTCGAGCCTTTCGATCAGTTCGGTGCGCAGTGCGTCGTCGATCGCATTCAGCACCTGGGGGCGATTAAGCAGCAGAATTGCGACACCATTCTCGACAGTGAGCTCAGTGCATGCCTCGGCCATCGTTTCGCTCCTCGCGATCACATCATTGTTGTTTCAGGTGCAATTTGCCGAAATTGGAACGGCACGCTTTCGTGCGGCTGCTGCGGAGGCGTCCGGCTTGCCGAACTAAGCACGCGCCCGGCGGTTTGCGCATGTTCCTTTTTGACCAAACGCTGTGTATCTTGGCCGCCAAACTCCTCCATCCGTTCCAAACGCGAGGTTAGTTCCGATGCAAATTCTGCTCAGGGGCAATGTTTGGCAACGGGGGCGGCTGGTATCGGGCCTCATCCTTTTCTGCTTCGTCCTGACCCACTTTCTCAATCATGCCACGGGCCTCTTCGACGTGCAGATCATGCACGACTTCCAGCAGGTCCGTATAGCGGTCACACGGTCCTGGCCAGGGACCATCATCCTGCTCTTTGCCCTGATCACTCACATTGTGCTGGCGCTGGCCAAGGTTGCAGAGCGCCGGACCTGGAACCTGCCGCCGTGGGAGCTTCTGCAGCTTGCGCTTGGCCTCCTGATACCGTTCCTGCTGTTCCCGCATATCGTCAATACGCGGATCGCCAGCACCTATTTCGGCGTCGAGGACAGCTACCTTTACGAGTTGGCCCGACTCTGGCCCGCCAGCGCGGTCCTGCAAAGCACGCTGCTGGTGATCGTGTGGATCCATGCCTGCATCGGCATCCATTTCTGGTTGCGGCTGTATTCGCCGTATCGCGCCATTCAGCCGGTGCTGATTTTTCTGGCGATCGCAATTCCGTTGGCGGCGCTCGCAGGCTTCATGAAGTCCGGCGAAGCCGTGGCGCAACTGATCAAGGACCCGGAGAAGTTCGAGCAGGTCAAGCAGCTCACCCATTGGCCGAACGCCGTCGACAACGGCCGGCTGGGCGAGCTGAGAGGCATTGTCCGGCTCGGCTTCCTCGGGCTGATCGCGCTTGTCGCCGCTTACATCGGCCTGCGCTATCTGCAGCGTCTCACCGCCCCGAAGATCAGTGTGCGCTATGTCGGCGGACCGACTGTGCGGGCGACGCCCGGCGCCAGCCTGCTCGAAATCAGCCGTCAGAACCGCATCCCGCATGCATCGGTATGCGGCGGCCGAGCGCGATGTTCGACCTGCCGGGTGCGCATCGATGATGCATCGGCGCCGCTGCCGCTGCCGGTGTTTCCGGAATCGCTGACATTGGGCGCGATACAGGCACCGCCGAATGTCCGCCTCGCCTGCCAGATCCGCCCCACCAGCTCGCTCACCGTCACGCGGTTGCTGCGGCCTGGATCGACGGGCCCCAACGCCGCGGATCTGCAGGAGATGGATTCGGGCGGTGTGGAGAAGGATCTCGCCGTGCTCTATCTGAACATGCGCGATTTTACCCAGCTTTCGAAACGCAAGCTGCCGTATGACGTTGTCTTTATTCTGAATTCCTTCTTCAACGCGGCCGGCACGGCTGTCGCCACCCAGGGCGGCTGGATCGACAGGGTGGCCGGCGACGGCTTCTACGCTGTGTTCGGCCAGAAGCATGGTGCCGAAACGGGATGCCGGCAGGCCTTGCGCGCAGCCCGCGCCATCGACCTCGCACTCGATCACGTCAATGCCGTGCTGGCCTCCGAGATTGCCAAGCCGATGCAGGTCGGCATCGGCATCCATGCCGGAACGCTGCTGCTGGGCCGTGTCGGGTTCGGCGAGGCCGTCGATCTCACGGCGATCGGTCCCGCCGTAAAGACGGCGCGCGCCCTGGAGGACATCGCAAAGCGTGAAGGCATGCAGATCGTCCTCTCCGAGCGCGTGGCCAAGTTGGCGGGCTGGCCGTCCCTCGGTCAGGCGACACGGGAGATGGACCTGCCGGGCTTCGGCGAGACGATGAACGTCGTGACCATGGTCCGCGGGCGCGACATGCCGGCAACCATCCTCGCCGGCACAAAGGCTGACGGCGGAGGAGCGCTGGAGGACGCCGTCGTCTGACTAGCCGAGCAGATCCGCCAGCAGCGGCACCATCGGCAGGTCGGCCGGCGGCATCGGATAGTCGCGGAGCCGGCTGGCCCGCACCCACTTCAACCGCTGTCCTTCGCGCGGGATGATGTCGCCGTCCCATTTGCTGCACAGAAACAGCGGCATCAGCAGATGGAAATCGTCGTAGGTATGGCTTGCGAACGTGAACGGCGCGAGGCATTCGATGCAGACCTCGATGCCGAGCTCTTCCTCCAACTCGCGTGCCAGCGCCTGCTCCGGCGTCTCGCCGTCCATCACCTTGCCGCCGGGGAATTCCCATAAGCCGGCCATCGGCTTGCCGGCCGGGCGCTCGGCGATGAGCACGCGCCTGTCCACATCGGTCAGGGCAACGGCGGCGACGAGAAGGATTGGCTTGGGCATTCCGGATCGATCCTGCCGTGGTCGGGTTTGGCTGGACGAACCCCTTATCGGTTGCGGCCCGTATTCTCCATCACTTTCATCTTGCCCACTACTTTCTTGCTCGTCACTTTCATACCGCTTGCACGAGGACGCCGGTGACGCTATAATTAGGGTACCTAATTAATTTGAATTGCACGGCTTGTGCGGCGCCCGCCCTGCGGCACGCACCGGACCCAAGGAGGAAATCATGCAGCAGACCACGCCCACTACCGACGCTGCCACACGGCAGAAGTATTATGACTCGATCGCCCCGCAGTCGCTGGCGCCGCTGTGGGAGGTGCTGAAGGGCCTCGTGCCGCCGGAGCCCAAGAGCAAGGCCGCAGCGCACGTCTGGACCTACGCGCAGGTTCGCCCGCTGCTGATCGAAGCCGGAAAGATCGTGACGGCGGAGGAAGCGGAGCGCCGCGTTCTTGTGCTCGAAAACCCTGCGCTGCCCAATCAGT
>JBFWYV010000408.1:0-3318 GCA_050186055.1 Hyphomicrobiaceae bacterium
GAGACGAACAGAACCTTATCTAGCGCGAAAAAAACCGGAATCTGCACCAGGATCGGCAGGCAGCCCGCCAGCGGGTTCACCTTCTCCTTGGAATAAAGCGCCATCAGCTCTTGCTGCTGACGCGCCTTGTCATCCTTGAAGCGGTCGCGGATGCGCTCCATCTCCGGCTGCAGCTTCTTCATCTTCGCCATCGAGTCGTAGGACTTGTTGGCGAGCGGGAAGAACAGCGCCTTGACCAGCACCGTCACGATCAGGATCGAGACGCCGAAATTGCCGACGACCCCGTTGATCCAATCGAGAAGGTGGAAGAGCGGCTTGGTGATGTACCAGAACGTCCCCCAGTCGATCAGCGAATCGAACTGCTTGATGTCGTACTGGGCTTTATAGCCGTCGACGATGCCGACATCCTTGGCGCCGGCGAAGATCTGGGTTTCGGCGCTGCCCCTGGCCCCGGGCTGGATGGTCACGCCGGGTTGCCGGTAGTCGACTTGGAAATGATCCTGCCCGCCATCGCGCCACGCCCACATGCGGGCGTCATAGGTCATCTTCTGTTGCGGCACGATCACCGCCGCCCAGTACTTGTCAGTGATGCCGAACCAGCCGGCCTGCTTCGACTTGTAGTCGCGGACGGCCTTGGCCTCGGCCGGGTTCTTCTCCTCGTTCTTCTTCGCCTCCTTGGCCAGCTCGGAATACGAGATCTCGATCAGCCCGGAGTCTCCCGCGACACCGATCAGCCCCTCGTGCAGGATGTAGATGCCGTGGGTCTGTGGCATGCCGTGCCGGGAAATCAGGGCATATGGGAAAAGCGTGACGGCGTTTGCCGTCGTGTTCTCGACCTCGTCGTTGATCGAGAACATGTAGTCCTCATCGACCTTGATCGTGCGCCGGAAAATCAGGCCCTCGCCGTTGTCCCAGCGAAGCACCACCGGACTGGTCGGCGTCAGCGGGCCCTTCGTCTCCGCCGTCCAAAGCGTGCTGCTGTCCGGCAGTTTCGCCTTCGAGCCGGCGCCGGCCACCCAGCCCTGCTCCGCGTAGTAAGGGTGCGGCGCGCCCGACGGCGAGAACAACGTGACGAGCGGGCTCTTCTTATCGACGGTCTCGTGATACTTGACGAGCTTCAGGTCATCGATCCTGCCGCCCTTCAGCGAGATCGAGCCGCGCAGCGACCCTGTCTCGATTCCAACGCGGGGCGAAGCGGCCAGCGCGGCATCCCGGGTCACCACCGGCGCGGCGGGAGACTTCGACACCGTTCCCGGCGCCGTTGGCGTTCCGCTCTTGGCGCCGGTCTGAGGAACGCTGCTGGGAGCGTGCTTGGTGACCTGCTGCTGCTGGTGTTGCTGAAGCTTCAGCCGGTCCTGTTCCTCCTTGAACTTGGGACCCGCGTAGAAATACTGCCAGGCGAGCAGTACGCCCAACGAAAGCACGATGGCGATCAGGAGGTTTTTCTGTTCAGGCTGCTGGCTAAACATCGTGTTGCCATCTCGGAATTGGGGCGCTCGTCACACGTTGCGCTTTTAATTGCTCTTTGCGACAAGGCGAAGGGACACCTCGTCACGTTCCGGCGTGGGCAAGTGATGCCCGTGAATGCCCGCCGACGCAAACCACCCGGCCGGATCATCGCTGCAATGGCGGGAGGCCTGACCTCGCTTCATCGTTTGCCGGAAGCGCTGGCGGTTTTGCCGGTTTGCGCGCTTACCGGCAACTGCTTGTCATTTCCGGACCTGTGGACCGCTCTGGCGCGACGTGGGTTGCCGCCCCCGTCACCGGCATTGACGCGGCTGAATGCGCGCTCGAGATCGGCCAGAAGCTGCGCGAACGGCCGCTCGAACGCGGCTTCCCGGGCGATGAGAACGTAGTCGAAGTCATCGCGTGCGGATGCCGGCGCAATCGTCGAGACTGCCGCCCGCAGGCGTCGCCTGATGCGGTTCCGGACCACGGCGCCGCCCAGCTTCTTCGTCACTGTGAACCCGAACCGCGCCGACCCTGAATCAGCCGACCCTGAATCAACTGTCGTCGCGGCGCGGCGCTTTCCTTCAAGTACGAACCCCGGCGTCGCCGAGCGTCCGCCGCCTCTGATGCGGAGAAACTCGGCGCGGCGCTTGAGCGTCCTGACCGGCATGTCGCAGCACTCGCGATTGGATCTCGTTTGCCGCGGCTGCCGGCACGCATGCTCATCAAGGCAGCCTCGGACCTCACGCCGACAGGCGCTTGCGTCCCTTGGCGCGGCGGCGAGCCAGCACTTTCTGGCCGCCCTTCGTGCTCATGCGGCTCCGGAAGCCGTGGCGCCGCTTGCGGACCAGACGGCTGGGTTGATAGGTGCGTTTCACGGCCTGAACTCCAGGAGATTGCGCGATCCGGCGAGCCGGCGCCCTGTGGGCGAGACGATCCGGCGGCGATGGGCTGGCCAGCCACCCGGTTCCACACTCGACCCGAGAATGCATTGAGGCGACGAGCTTATAGGGGGACCGGCGGGTGAAGTCAAACGCCGCCTTCGATCGGCGGCCGGCCCAAAACCATCCGCAAGGCGGTTGAATGGCCTCCGCCCGTGGCATAGGGTGGCGCCGCTTTCCCGGGCCTTGTTCGCTGCACCGTACCGCGTGGCCAGGGCCACATCCGTCACCAGCCAACCCCTTCCTTCCCTCGATACGCGAGCCATCAGGACATGCGCCCATCCAAACGACAGTTCGACGAGCTCCGCCGCGTATCGTTCGAGCGTGGGGTATCCATGCACGCCGAGGGCTCCTGCCTCATCAAATTCGGGAATACCCATGTCTTGTGCACCGCCAGCCTGGAGGAGCGGCTCCCGCCGTGGCTCAAGGGCCAGGGCCGCGGCTGGGTCACCGCCGAATATGGGATGCTGCCGCGCGCCACCACCGAGCGGACACGCCGCGAATCCAGCACTGGCCATCCCTCCGGACGCACACAGGAGATCCAGCGCCTGATCGGCCGCGCCCTGCGCGCCGTGGTCGATCTGCAGAAACTCGGCGAACGCCAGATCTCGATCGACTGCGACGTGATCCAGGCCGACGGCGGCACCCGTACGGCCGCGATCACCGGTGCCTGGGTCGCGCTCCACGATTGCATCCGATGGATGGAAACCCGTTCGATGGTCCGCGACGGCGTGCTCAAGGACCAGGTCGCGGCGGTTTCCTCCGGCCTCTATGCCGGCCAGCCCGTGCTCGATCTCGATTATGCAGAAGACAGTGAGGCCGATGCCGACGCCAACTTCGTGATGACCGGCTCCGGCGGCATCGTCGAGGTACAGGGCACGGCCGAGCGTGAGCCGTTCAGCCAGGAGCGGTTTGATGAGCTGATGGC
>JBFWYV010000409.1:0-3241 GCA_050186055.1 Hyphomicrobiaceae bacterium
CCGGGGTTGTTGACGTCCGGAGAGATCGAGGCCGTGCGGTTGGTGGGCCCCATCGCGCCGGCGACGATGCGCGGGCGGTCCGGCGTCCGCGCGCTTGCGGCGTCGGCGGCCTCGCGCGCTATCCGCGCCGCCGCCAGGTTGATCTCGCGCGAAAGCCCCTGCATGCCGTAGTCGGCCTGCGAGATGGCCTGAGCGTTGAAGGTGTTGGTCTCGATGATGTCGGCGCCGGCGGCCAGATAGGCGTCATGAATCTGACGCAGCAATTGCGGCTGCGTCAGCGACAGCAGATCGTTGTTTCCCTTCACATCCTGCGGCCAGTCCGTGAACCGGTCGCCGCGAAACGCCGCTTCATCGAGCTTCAGGCGCTGGACCTCCGTCCCCATTCCGCCGTCGATCACCAGGATGTGCTTCGATGCGGCCGCCTTCAGCGCAGCAATACGGCGCTTTCGTTCAGTGTCGGCGCTCATGCCTGAAATGCCTCCTTATGGGCCGGCGTGAAGGGCCTGAGCCCAAGCAGATGGCAGATCGCATAAACGAGGTCTGCTCTGTTCAACGTGTAGAAATGGAAATGCCGGATACCGTGGTCGACCAGGTCGAGCACCTGCTCGGCCGCCACCGCGGCTGCGATCAGCGGCGCCGTCGCCGCATCGTTCTCCAACCCGTCGAACCGGCGCGCCAGCCAGTCGGGGATGCTGGCGCCGGTCCGCGTGGCAAAACCTGCGACCTGCGCGAAATTGTGAATCGGCACGATGCCCGGCACGATCGGAACCTCGATGCCGGCGGCGCGGGTCCGTTCCAGGAAACGCAGGAACACGGCGTTGTCGAAGAAGAATTGCGTGATGGCGCGGTCCGCACCTGCATCGATCTTGGCCTTCAGATTGTCGATGTCCGCCGCAAGCGAGGGGCTGTCGGGATGCTTTTCGGGATAGGCCGCGACCGAGACCTCGAACCGGGCGAGCCGCTTGAGGCCGGCAACCAGCGCAGCGGCGTTCTCATAGCCGTCCGGGTGTGGCTCGTAGCGGCTCCCGGGTCCGGCGGGGGGATCGCCCCGCAGCGCGACCACATGCCGGACTCCGGTCTGCCAGTAGCCGCGCGCGACCTGGTCGATTTCGCCGCGTGTGGCCTGCACGCACGTCAGATGAGCCGCCGGCACGACCATCGTTTCCCGCACGATGCGGGAGACTGTCGAGTGCGTCCGCTCGCGTGTGGAACCGCCTGCCCCGTAGGTCACCGAGACGAATTCGGGCCGCATCGGCTCCAGCCGCCGGACTGCCGCCCACAAGGCCTCTTCCATCCGTTCCGTTTTCGGAGGGAAGAACTCGAAGGATACCGAAATGTCACCCGAGCCGGGCATGCGGCTCGAGCGCTGGGAGCCTGGCCCGTTCATGTATTGCGATCCTCTGCCGTGACCAGCGGCCGGGAGCTGTCGACCGCCGCCATAACCGGACGCACCGCCAGCCAAAGCGATACGGTGAGCTTCTGCACGCCTCTACCGGCCGGGGGGACGAGGTCGATGGCGCCGGACACGTCGAGCCCGGCCTCGCTCAGCCACTGCTGGACCTCGGAACGTGCAAACCCAAGTCGCTGATGAGCCGACGTCTCGCGCAGGAACTCCAGATCGTGCGGGGCGAAGTCGACGACAACGAGCCTCCCCCCCGGCGCGAGAACGCGGCTGGCCTCCGCAAGCGCCCGTTTCGGGTCCGTCAGATAGTGCAGCACCTGATGCACGATCACCGCATCGGCCACACCATCGTCCAGCGCCAGACTGTAGATGTCGCCATGCCGCACCTGCGATCGCGGACGGTCCGACTTGTCGAGCCGCGCGCGCGCATAGGACAGCATGGCCTGGTTGGCGTCGATGCCGATGGCGTGTTCATAGCAGCCTGCGAGCAGCTCCAGCATGCGTCCGGTCCCGGTGCCGAGATCGACGAGCAGCCCGAACGGCCCCGGGCCGAGCGCTCTGCAGATCGCCGCCTCGACCTCCGCTTCCTCGACGTGCAGGGAACGGATCGAATCCCACTCAGCCGCGTGCTCGCGGAAGAAGGCCTGCGCTGCCTCGAACCGCTCCTGCTTGAGACGCTCCGCGCGCGCCGCATCCCGCTGCACCGCAGGGTCGGCGGGATCGATGGTCTCGATCAGCTGGCGTCCGATCATGCCGGCCGGCGACCGTTCGGCGAGATGAAAATAGGCCCAGCTTCCTTCCCGGATGCGCTCGATGAGACCCGCTTCGGCAAGCAGCTTCAAATGGCGGCTGATGCGGGGCTGGCTCTGTCCGAGGATCACGGTCAGGTCCTTGACGTTGAAGTGGGCCTGCGACAGCAGCAGCAGGATCCTGAGGCGCGTCGGCTCGGCCGCGGCCTTCAGCAGCGTGACGACGGTGCGAGCATCCAAACCTTTGCGCATGATCCTCAGCCTCTCAAGCAGGAGGATATAAACATATCTTTATGTGTCAAGTCTTGTTCGTGAAATTGCGGTCTTCCCAACAATCCTCCATCGACAAATAAGCGCCACCGCGGTGGCTATTTGGCAACCAAATCGCAAGCTAAACGGTTTAACCAGTGTCCCCGGTTTGGCTCTCCCTGGAACCCGCTGCATGCGCATCGCTTCGATTGATCGTGTCGATTACCCGCGTGGAATTGAGCAGTTGCCGCTTGAAATCCGACAGTCATGCAGCCTGTGGCGGAGCGCGGTCCGCATCGTGCTGTCGCTTTTTGCAATAGCGGTTTTACTCGCTCCGGTTGTGCTGATCGCGACCGACGCGCTGCAGAAGCCGAACGGGCTCGCGCGCATGGCGGAGCGTCCGCTCTCGACGGTGCTTGTCCTGGCTGGGTTGGCCATCGCCTCCACGTTGATGATCTTCCCCCTGCGTTGGGGACTGTCGGCATTTGCCCGCCGCTGCATCCTGCAGTTGAGCGCCAATGGCATCTCTTTCGAGGACAAAGGATTGATGGGCACCCGCACGGGATTCGTGCCCCTGTCCCAATATTATGGAATAGTTCACCATATTCGCGCTACGCTGTCTGGCACCCGGCACGAGTTGATTCTGCTGCACGCCAACCGCGAGGACAACGTGTTGCTGAGCTTCGGAACCGACGGACCGGAGCTGGGCGAGGATCACTTCGGCCGTTTGCTGGGGATGCCCCAGTTGCCGGCAGGCGCGCTCTATGCACGGCGCGGAGACCCGCAGCCGGACCCTGGCGGCGACATCGAGATTACGTCGGCGGCTGCCTAAGCGCGGCGC
>JBFWYV010000410.1:0-3250 GCA_050186055.1 Hyphomicrobiaceae bacterium
AATCGTGCAGCAAGGCTGCAATCGCCTCATCCGCGGAGCCGCCGTGTTCGAGCACGAGACTGGCGACGCCCATGAGGTGCGAGATGTAGGGGACGGTCGTGCTCTTCCGCGTCTGTGCAGCGTGCAGCTCATTCGCGAACCGCAGTGCAGCACCGAAGCGACGGGAAAAATCTCGATCCTGTGGCATCACTTGCTTCCTCCCCGGGGCTCACTCGTCGTCATCGTCATCCTCTTCATCATCCTCGATCTCTACGTCCAGTGATTCGAGGTAGTCGCTGCGAATTCTTCTGAGCGACGTCTTTGATTTCGGATCGATGAAGAAGAACCACCAGCCGTTGGTGGGACGGCCAGTCAGGTGAACCGCTGCGGCCGACGGACGCGAGAACATTTGGCCATCAAGCTCGATCTGACCATCCGGCAGCAGCGCACCCACTTTGCTACTGAACCTCGCTTGCCGCGGTGTGAGCTGCATGCCCGACTGCAGGATCCCGGCGTTCATCAGGTCGGACAGGGTCGGCTTGCTGCGGCGCCTCGGCTTCTCCGCAGCAAAGCCGGACTTGTGGCCTTCCTGCACGGGCCATACGCGAATGATCACTTCAATCAGATCGCGCGTTCTGGCGCGGATGGCCTCGTTGGACCAGTCGTGCTGTGCGGATTCCAGGAGCTTGCGATTGAGGATCAGTACGTCGTGGTCCTTCAGACCGGCGCGCTTACCCTGCCACGGACCGTTGGAAACGCTGCTGTTGAGTCGGCCGGTGAGAAGCGTCAGGTTGCCCAGCGTGTGGACCAGCTTGTCGCGCTGGTCTGCCGAATCGATCGGATCCGGTTTCCAGTGCGCCGTCCACTTCCGGGGCATGACGTGTTCGATAGCCAGTGCACCGCGGGCAACGCGCTCGCCACCGAGGCCGGACTTCTGTCCCTGCCAGCCCCGCAGGTGATCCTCGATGCCTTCGAAAATCATTCTGAGACGACTGCGCCGCAGGCGGCGGTAGGCCAGCAGGTCACTCAGGTCGGCACGCAGCTCGGCGTCGTCCGGCCAGTAGCGGCTATCGCCCGTTTGTTTTGCGAGGTATTGCTCGATGGCGTCGCCTACGGACTCGCGCGGCGCAGATCGCACGACTTTCACCAGCTCCGCCACCGCCTGGTTGTAATTCTTCGCCGTCGCGCGTACGAGCATCCGACGCACCATCCAGCTCTCCACCACATTGAGGGCCTTGGAAAGCTGTGCATCCGGCACCGCGGACAATTCCGGATCGAGAAGCCATAACAACAGCGGTTTGATTACCTCGCTCTCGAGGACACCAGTGCGATAGCTGAACAGACCTAACCGATCGATGGCGCCCGTCAGCGCCATCGCATCCGTGACGAACTTTCTATAAACGGCGGATGCGCGGTGAATCCTGCGCAACAACTCGGTCATCGGCACGCCGGCATCGTGATCCGCATACCGCTTGAAGCGGTTGAACACTTCCCGCGCCACGATTTCTTCGCCGGTCTGCGCAATCAACCAGTGATTGAGGAACACCGAGATACGGGGATATCGGATGCGGCCCACCGCCACCTCCGCCTCCCAGAATGCAGTCTCGAACTCCTTCCAGTGATCGACATACTCCTGCTCGACATTGGCGCCGGATTCCATCAGTCGCTGGAAGACGAAATTCTTGATCAGGTCTGCCGCTGTGAGCTGCGCGCCGCGGGCGTTGAGCGTCTCGAAGATCTCCTGCGCGTTCTCATCCGCCGTCAGATCGATGACGACCATTTGCAGCAGATCACGAACCACCTTTTCCAGCGCATCGGCACGATGAGCGCGTCTCTCCGACCCTTCCGCGTTCAACCAGTCCCGCGCATGTTCGCTGAAATATCGATGCGCCTCCACCATGCGCTCGCCCTTGTGACCGACCGCCTCGTAGTTCACCGGCGGCTTGGCGCCCATCACCGCATTGAACGCGGGACGGTCGCGATTAGTCGGCCAGACCTTGAACTGATCTTCCGGTTTGGCGCAGAACGGATCCTGGTTCCTGACTAGCGCCTCGATTCTCAGGGCCGGGCCAGTCGCCTCCACCGCCATCAGCTCGGCATGCAATGCATCGAGCAAGAGCTGCAGCGTCGTGAGCCGCTGCTGGCCATCGATGATCGTGCGCGTCTGCATCAAGCCGATCGGGTTCTGCACTTGCTGGAGCACCACGGCGCCGAGGAAGTGAGGCTGATGACGTTCCTGCGGCTGTTTTAGCAATCGCTCTGTAACGCGAACGACGTCATTCCACAATGGCTCCCACTGATTTTCTTCGTTCCAGACGTACGGGCGCTGGAACAGCGGGACGATCAGCCGTTGCGGCTGCATGAAGATCATTTGAGGGGTGCGGACTTGGGTTTCCATTTTGTCTACGTCCGTCGCTCAATGAATCAGTCAACCGCGAGGCGAATCGTACCGGGTAGAACTTGTTGCGTTATTTCTGTATGAGCAGTCGCGATGAGCATTGCGTCGTGACCCACTATCCCGATGTTCGGTCCGGTGACCTCTAAATAACACAACAAGTTCTACCCGATACCATTGTCCATTCGGCACCGAATACGGGCACTGCGAGCCCGATCGAATGCCCAATTCAACTCTCGCGGGAGTATCTGCGCTCGCATGCCATTCAGGAAGGTCGCTGCTCGCGCCGCTCGAGAGGATCAAACATCTTAAGCCCGCGAAACCTTCGGAAATCTCGGTCCGTCGAGCAGAGTGTCGCCCCTTGCTCCAGCGCCAGTGCCGCGAGGGCCGCATCGGTGACGAGGGGGCCGCTGACGTGAGCCTCCACCAATATATCCTGCAGGACCTGCCAGTACTGTTCGGTAGGTGTAACGACGGCGACGTTGGGCTGTTCCAGCCAACGACTCACGATGTTGCATGCCTGCTCGATCGAAAGTGGTCGGCTGGTGGCCCGTGGATTCGTCGCGATGCGGATGAACGCCAGTACCGTCTGCCACGGTAGCGCAATGGGCTCTGTTCCATTGAACGCACGCTCCAGCCAGACACGACAGACTTCATGATGTGGAGAGTCGCTGTTGTACGCGTACAGCAGCACGTTGGCATCTAGCAGCTTCATCGGTGCTCGACGCCTTCGACTTCCTCCAGCAACCCGCCGATATTGTCGTATGAACGACCCGGCAGCAGCTCTCCCATGGCGACCGGCGTCACCCGGAACGGCGACGCCGCTTTCGCAGCTCGACGCTGCATCAACCCGGCTCGCAGATACTCGTTGACTAC
>JBFWYV010000411.1:0-3224 GCA_050186055.1 Hyphomicrobiaceae bacterium
CGGCTTCGGCCTGCGCGCCGGAGCACTTCTTTGGGGCTGGACCCTCCCGAGATATTCACGGTCCGGTGACAAAGATCAGGCGGTTTCTCCGGGCTGATCTCGAAATGCCGCTTGCGCAGGCCGCCACACAGGATGAAAAATTGCGCGGATAGAGGTCGAAAGCGGCCAGGCCGGTTCCATATCCGGAATGCCTGGTCCGACGGTGGAGGACCGATGAGCAAGCAGAACGTCTCCGGCGAGGCCGCCTTTCTCGAAAAGCAGCGGAAACGCCTTGTGACGATGCGCGATCAGATTGTGAGTGCCGGAAAGGTCAAGGCTGCAAGCGATTGTGCGTCGAAAGCCCCGGAAGCCGAGGAAATCGAGGACGACGCCCAGGAACTGGCCCAGGTCGAAATCGACGACGCCGTGCATGTGGTCGAGGAACAGCGGTTGCGCGCGATCGAGCGTGCGCTCGCGAAGATCGACGAGGGGACCTATGGCCTGTCCGACCTGAGCGGGGATCCGATCCCGAAGGCGCGGCTTGAAGCCATCCCCGAAGCGTTGCTGACGATCCAGGAAGAAGAAGCCAGAGAAAAAAGGATGGGCCGCTAGAGGGGCCGCATTCGTCTCTCAGCTATCGGGCTTGATGACACGAGCGATGCGGCGGGTAATCTCCAGCCTGATCGTCTCCGGCTGCTCCGATACCGCACGGGTCAACTCGCGCAGGTGGTATCGTGTGTCGTGAAGCTGATCTATGAGCGACAGAATGATGGGAAGACTCGCATGGTCAAGCCCCATGCGATAGTGCAAGTCGCAGGCGAGCGCCACGCGGGCTTCATCGATCCGGTCGAAGAGGTAGCCGCTTGCGTCGCGATGGGGGGCTATGACCCCTTCATCGATCCACGCCAGAAGCACCTGCCGCTCGAGACAGGCGTATCGCGCGATGAGTTCGCTTTCGCCGATCATGTCAAGCTGCCCCTTTCCCGCGCGGATTTTGCGGATGTGTCTTTTCCCATTCCGCCATGAATTGGGCCAAAGGCTCGTCGGCGTTTTCCGGTGGCATGATATGGATTTCGACGAGCTGGTCACCGCGACCGCCAGCGCTCCGCACACCCTTGCCGCGCAAGCGCAGCTTGGCTCCGTTTTTCGCCCCTTTGGGCACCTTGACGTCGACCGGGCCATCGACCGTATCGATGCGGATGCTTGCGCCGTTCAATGCCTCGCCAAGGGATACCGGCAGCGTGGTCAGGATGTCATTGCCGTCACGCCTGAAGCCGGGGTGCGGACGGACTGAAATTTCGACGTAGGCGTCTCCAGGTTTGCCGTCCGAACCGGGCATCCCCTGTCCCTTGAGGCGGAGCACCTGGCCTTCGCTGATCCCCGATGGGATGGTGATGTCGAGCGTCTTGCCGTCCGGCATCGCCACAACCTTATGGGTGCCGTTCACGGCATCGAGAAAATCGATCTCGAGCCTGTATCGGACGTCCTGCGGCGGCATGCGAAAGTTGGTGTCATCGCCGCGCCCGCGGAAGAGGTCGGCGAAGGCGTCATAATCGAAATCATTCGCGCTGTAGCGTTGACCAGAAGATGACGTTGACCGTCGGCTATAGCGCCTGTTTGGTTCCGCCTCGGCGTATTCGCGATAGAAATGCCGTTCGGGCTGGCGCTCATGCCCGGCTTCATCGATCTCGCCGGCATCGTATCGCTTGCGCTTGTCGGCATCGCCGATGATGTCGTAGGCGGCGTTGATTTCCTTAAATCGCGCCTCGGCCTCCGGCTTGCCAGGGTTGAGATCGGGATGGGATTCCTTGGCAGCCTTGCGATAAGCCTTCCGGATATCGTCCTGGCTGGCATCGGGCGCGACGCCCAACGTTTGGTAGGGATTGGTCATCGGTCTCACATTGCGGTCGGGTGCGTGGTGTTTCACCATGCGTCCGCGAGCCAGACTACGCCATGCGGCGCTGCAGCGGCAACGGCAGGGAGCCGCGCAAATCCCCGCGCAAATTGGCTGATCTGCGCTGCCCAATGGCCAACGCTGCGCTTGCGCCATGCTCCACGTTGCAGCAATCGCCACGAGATTCGCGCGCGCTTGACACGGTGTGGCATGGGTTCTTTAGTCGGTATCAGTAAGCGAGACGTATTATTCCGCACAGTGAAACACCGGTCGAGCCCTGGCATGGAAGAAAAATCGCCGGTGATGAAAGCGTTGCGGCTGCTCGGAGAGATCGCCGCGTTCGAGGAACCGCCGACGCTCGCGGTTCTTAGTCGGACCGTCAAGTTGCCGAAGCCGACGACATTTCGTCTCGCACGCGCCCTGGAAGCAGCCGGCTATATCACCAAGGATCCTCTGACCCTGCGCTATCAGGTCAGCGCCGGCTTCGAGACCGTCGCATTCAATGGGCTGCGCAACAGTGCGGCACGCGCCAGACGCCGGCTTCTGATGAACGAACTCGCGGAGCGGATCGGTGCACGCATAAATCTGGTTGTGCTCAAGGCGGGCAACCTGACGTTTGTGCAGTGGGTTGAATCGACCGCGCCATTGCGCGTTGACGTCAGCAGCGATCTGCCCATGCCGATCCACTGCAGCGCCAGCGGAAAGCTCTTGGTTGCCTTTGGCCCTGCTGAACTGCAAGCCGTGGTTCTGCGCGGCGCGCCTTATAAGAGTTACACGAAAAATACGATCACGACGTCACGCGGGCTCGCCCGCGAGTTCGATGCCATCCGTTGCCGAGGCTATTCGATGGACGACCAGGAGCTCATCCCCGGCGTCAATTGCATTGCCGTACCCATCCGCAACCGATCCGGTAAAGCCGTCGCCGCACTTGCCGTCATGGCACCGTCCGCGAGCCTGCCGCTCGAAGGGCTGCAGCGTTTTCTACCTGATCTGAGAGCATGCGTTGCGCGCCTGTCGGCGGAGTTTTCTCCCGCTGATGCAGAGAAGCAGGCACGCCAATTCGATCGCGCGCCCGACGAGAGCAGGGCCGCTCCAGCGCCATCCCGGACACGCCAGACGCGCCGGTCAAAATTAGAAAGTGAGAAACGAAGAGACCATGAACCTGACACACAGCGACGTCCAAAGCATCCTGAAGATCATCGACGCGGCCGAGCACCTCAATGAGATCAAGTTCGTTCACAATGGCTTCGAACTCCCTGTCGTCCGGCAAGGCGGTGCGACCATGCTGCAGACGCCAGCCGCGGCGCCCGCCCCGGTGTCGGCAGCTGATGTCAGGCTGTCGACGGCGCCT
>JBFWYV010000412.1:0-3220 GCA_050186055.1 Hyphomicrobiaceae bacterium
ACATAGCTTGCCGCCTTCACCGTCGAGGCCATGGTCGAGATCATCACCTTCGGAACGCCGACCGGAAGGGCGCGCATGGCTGTCGTCGCGATTGCCGTTCCCGAACCGCCGCCCAATCCGAGAATGCCGTCGAGGCGCCCTTCGCCGTAGAGCTTCATCATCGCTGCGGCAGCGCCGGCCGACATCGCCGCCAGTGCCGCGCCGCGATCCTTTGCTGCCGCCAGCGCATCCAGATCGGCCCCGCCGGCGGCTGCGATCTCCCGTCGAGTCATATCCGCGGCCAGTCCCGGTTCGCCGAGCACGCCGATATCGGCCAGTACGACCGCGTGGCCATGACGCTCTATATGAGCCTTGATGAAGGCTGCGTGCTCGCCCTTGGTGTCAAGCGTGCACAGCAGCGCAATATGCTTGCGTTCAGCCATCTTTGCATTCGCCTTGCCGGGAGCGGGGCAAAGGCGTCAAAGCAACCGGAGAGATGCCAGTCATGGCTGGCCTCCGACCGGCCCGGCCAAGCGCACCAGTGCATCCACGGCAACGGCGCCCCCACCCGTCGGCATCACCAGGAGCGGATTGACCTCGGCCTCCAGCACCACGGCGTCGTCCAGCATCGCAAGACGTGACACGGCCACGATCGTCCGCGCCACCGCACCGAGATCGCCGACAACTCCCCCCCGATAACCGGTGAGCGCTTGCATCGCCTTGACCTCAGTTATCATCTCATGCGCCGTCGCCAGATCCACAGGGGCAAGCCGCAGGCTGCGGTCGCGATAGATCTCGGTCAGCACGCCGCCGGCGGCCAGCATTACGACAGGCCCGACCTGAGGATCGCGGCGCAGGCCCACCAGCACCTCGCCAATGCCGCGCATCATCGGCTGGACGAGGATGTGTTGGACCGTAACGCCGGGCAAGCGGCTCTGGACCGTCTCGCGGATCGTCCGCATGGCGGCCTGAAGCTCTTTGGCATTGCCGATCCCCAGCACGACGCCGCCGACGTCGGTCTTGTGGGCGATGCCCTCGTGCAGCACCTTGGCGACCACCGGATATGGGAACGGCAGATCCGGCACCGGTTGGTTGACGGCCAGGGTGACGACCGGCGCGTGCGGGATCCCGACCCGCTCGAACAGAGCGTAGGTGTCGGCCTCGTTGATCGTGCGGTCGCCGCCCTCCGGGACCGGCCAGGCAGTCATGGCCCTTAGGGCGGCGCGTGGCGCGCGGCGGCCGAACGCGGCCGCAATGGCATCGGCACAGGATTCCGGATTCCGAAAGCTCGGAACCCCGGCAGCCGCCAGTCGGGCCAGCGCCTCCGGCGCTTCCGGCACGACGAAGGCAGCCAAGGGCGTCGTGTGCGCAGCGGCGCTGTCCACGACTGGTTTCACCGCCAGATCGGTTTGGAAGCGTGCGGAGGATCCGATCGTGGCAAGCACCAAATCAAACTCCGGCGCGGTTACCATGACGTCAAGCGCCGCTTTCATCGTATCGTAGCGCGTTCCAGCCATGGTGAGATCGACGATGCGACCAGGCGAAAACGCGACGTCCGCCCGGGCCAGACGCTCCAGCGTCTCCGGCGTCGGGGCGACGACGCTCACGCCCCGCAAGGCGAGTTGATCGACCACCATCGCAGCCCCACCACCCGTCGTGGTGACCACGCCGACCGCCGGCTTGCGGCCATTGGGCCGCGCCAGCGGGATTTGGTGCAGGAGCGGCAGGATTTCCAACAATCCCTCGAACGATTCCACACGGGCGATGCCGCATTCCTTGAGGAATGCGGCCGCCACATCGTCCTCACCGGCCAGCGCACCGGTGTGGGAAACGGCCAGTTCCGCCGCTTCGGCCGATCGACCGAGCTTGTATGCGACAATGGGTTTGCCCCGCTCCGCAGCCTGGAGCGCAAAATATCTCAAGGCGTCGGCGTTGCGCATCGACTCAAGGAACAGAAGGTAGCTCGTGATGTGGGGATCATCCAACGTAGCCGCACAGATCTCGCCGAGGGAAAGATCGATCTCGCTGCCGACGGAGACCAGACCTGCGAAGCCAACCCCCCTCGCTTTGCCGCGCGCGACCAGCGCGCCGATCAGGCTGCCGCTATGCGAGCCGACGAATACCCCGCCGACGGGCAAATCGGGCTCTGCAAACGCCGCATTGGCTGTGAGGACCAACCTTTCGTGCACGTTGACAATGCCAATACTCGACGGGCCCAACACGCGCACGCCATACCGGCGGGTGATCTCACGCACTAGCCGCTCGCGCTCCGCGCCTTGCGGTCCCGATTCTGAAAAGCCGCCGGCCAGCACGGTGGCGACAGGAATACCAAGCTGCCCACACTCCTCAAGTGCAGCGATTGCAGGCTCCGTGGCCGTCAGGATGAACGCATGGTCGGGTCGCTCCGGCAAAGCCGACAATGACGGGTAGGCATGCTCGCCCTGCACCGTGGCGCGGGTTGGGTTGACAACATACACCCTGCCCGCGAATCCGGCGGATCGAAGGAAACGAAGAGGCCGCCCCGATGTCCTGGTCACGTCGTCCGAGACGCCGACGAGGGCAACACTGCGAGGCCGCAGCAAGGGAACCGCGAGGTCGGCCGGGTTGAACGTGAAGGAAGGAGCATGGGTCATGATGGGCGCTGGTCGAAGCGGCGGTCAAAAATCTCTTCTGCAATACGATTCTTGAGAATCTCGATGGAGCCGCCGGCGATCATCCAACCCCGCGTTCGCTTCACGCAGTATTCGACCAGCGTTTCTTGGCTATAGCCATAAGCTCCCATCACTTGCATCGCGTCATTGGCAACTTCGAACCCGGCCAGATTGCATGCGAGTTTGGCGATCGATGTCTCGTAGGCCGACGGCAGGTTTGCTTCGGCATTGACCGCTGCCCGGTAAAGCAGCAACTGCGCCGATTCCAGCTTCAGCGCCATTTCCGCGAACTTCCATTGCAGGCCCTGGAACTCGCACAAGGGCCGGCCGAACTGAATGCGGGTCCGAGCATGTTCCTTGGCAATCTCGAACGCATGCCGGCCGAGCCCGAGCGCACGCGACGCATTGCCGATGCGCTCGACGTTGAAGCCTGCTATCTGCTTCTTGAACCCTCCGGGGCCGAGCAGGAGATTCCGCTTCGGGATGCGGCAATCCTCAAAGTAGAGCTGTGACCATTGCTCGCCGCTCATGAAGGCGGACGGCTTACCAATGTAAAAGCCAGGCGTACCGCGATCGACGATAACCGAGCC
>JBFWYV010000413.1:0-3207 GCA_050186055.1 Hyphomicrobiaceae bacterium
CCGTCCTGAGCGCGGCCCATCCGGACAGGCCATGTTCGCGCGCAAGCGCCAATTGTACATCGCGCAAGTTCGGATTGGCCGGTGCGGCAGGCGTGGCCGCGATGAGACGTTGCCGGGCCTGCTCATCGCCGGCCCGCAGCGCCTTCAGCCAGCGCTTGGCTTCTTTCTTGAGCGTTTCGAGAGAGGAATCGGGAGTGAGCGTGCGGCTCATGGACGACCTTCCTTCCGTGTCGCCTGATGTCCGCTGAGACAGGCCGGAAGAAGGGATCGAACGCAGTCGTGCCTTCGAATGGGTGGGAGCCAGCTCCCTTGCCGCGGACAGGTGGCGCCCCAAAGCGCACTGGCAGCGAGACTAAGCGACACGCGTGCATTGTCAATGCCGAGGGAGGCAACTGTAGGTCCTCTTATGTTGTTGGCCCGGAGCCGCCGATGCAGTTTGACTGCGCTCCGCTGGCCTTCACGTTGTTACGATGTTGCAGAGGCGGGTGCTGGCGTCATCTATCGAGGTTCGCTCCTGCCGCCGATTTTTTGTTGCCGGTGTCGGTCTCGGTCGGGCTCGTACGTCCTCGGAAGGAACCACGGAGAGAAAGGACACGCGCCCCATGAAAATTACAGTCGAAACCATCGTCAAAGCGCCTCTGGAGGACGTCTGGCGGGCCTATACGACCCCGGCTGAGATCGTGCAGTGGAACGCCGCGTCGGACGACTGGCATACGACCAAGGCGACGGTCGACCTGCGGAAAGGCGGCGCCTTCTCGTCCCGCATGGAGGCGAAGGACGGCAGCATGGGCTTCGACTTTGCCGGCATCTATACGGAGATCGTCGAGCACAAGCGGATCGCATATGCCTTCGGCGACCGCAATGCCGAGGTCGATTTCATGCCGGGCGCAAACAGCATTGTCGTCCGCGTCACGTTCGATGGCGAGCCCTCGCATTCGATCGAACAGCAGCGCGACGGTTGGCAGGCCATCCTCGACAACTTCGCAAGGCACGTGCAGGGGAAGCAGGACAGGGGCGGCAAGACTGTCGTCGACGCCGGCTCGGAGCGCGATTTTGTGGCGACCCGGCACTTCGCAGCGCCTGCGCGCATCGTGTTCGAGGCCTGGACCAACCCTGAGCTGTTTCGACAATGGTGGGTGCCGGAGTCGTGTGGGCTGTCGCTGCTGTCATGCGCCATGGATATCCGCACGGGAGGGCAATACCGTCTGGAGTTTCGCCATCCCTCCGCCGAGCAGCCCATGGCCGTCTTCGGCAGGTACATAGAGGTCACGCCGCCGGCACGGCTGGTCTGGACGAACGATGAAGGCGGTGGCGGCGGGGCGGTCACCACCGTCACCTTGGATGAAGTGGATGGCAAGACGACGATGGTGATGCGGGATCACTATCCTTCCAAGGCAGCACGCGATGACGCCATAGCCTCGGGAAGCACGAGCGGAATAGCAGAGCAGTTCGAGCAACTCGAAACGCTCGTTGCCGGGCTGTCAGCAAGCCATGTGCAGCCGTAGATCGTTAAGCACTGATCCAGCGGTATGCATCCAAAATACGGGCATTGGCCCATCACGCCACGAACTCTTCGTTCGCCTTGTGCGCGGTTGCTCCCATTCCCGAGCTGAGGAAAGGTGGCGGGCATCGCTATGTCGGCGGAGGACCAAGCCCGACCGGCGGTGGCGAAGACGCGGGCGGTCTCCCAATGATGCAACGTGCGACCGTCCAGCAGAGAACCGTTGCGACCAGGCACGTTGTGATGAGAAGAACCACCGGCACGTAGTCGGACGCGGTTTCAGCGCCTGGCAGTGCGATGGATCTTCCGCCTGCATAAACCAGCCAGAGGCCGACCAGGAAACCGGTGGCTATCGAAAACAAGAGCCCCGGAACACGATGCAGGGCGGCCACAGCGCCGAGGACAAAGCCGGCAGCGGCGGCGGGCGCAACGCCCAGGGGATAGCTCAGCGGCACGCCGTAGATGAGACCGAACAGGGAGAGCCACCACATGCCGGCAATATCGCCTGTCTGGCTCACCCCATAGACGCCCATTCCGGCAAAGAACGTCAGCGCGCCGACAGGCGGTCCCAGAGCCAAGAACACGCCCAGGACCTTGAGCAGGATTGTCAGGCGTCGGCCAAGCGACATGGGCTGTCCCCTTTGCGGCAATCCCGCACTCTGACCATGGTGTTTGGCAGGCGCAATGGCGATAAGGCACGTCCGTCGATGCGCGCGCTGTCTGTCCATTCCCTGAGGCGAGGCCGGCACGACGCACATCTTCGATAGCGGTCGTTGTTGGCCCGCCGCGTAGGTTGCTGGCGCGCAAGTGTCCGTCCGAAACTGCAGAGAAGCAGGCATGCAGCGCCTGAATACCAATCGTCGATTCTGACCTGACGCGTTCAAATTCTTGAACCGGGCGCAATCGGCCGCATCATCCCTGCATAACGTCCGACCATTCGGGGTGACGCTGATACTGCGATTTCACATACGGGCAAAGCGGAATGATCTTGAAGCCCTCGCTGCGGGCGTCGGCGATGAGGCGATCGAGCAGCGCCCGCGCCACGCCCTTGCCGCGCATGGAATCGGGGGCAAACGTATGGTCGGCAATCACGAGCGTCGGACTTGCCCGCGAGTAGGTCAGCTCTGCCTCGCCGTCGATCCCCGCCACGCGCCCCACGTACCGCCCCTTTGTCGGACTCAGTTCGCGTGTAATCTCAACTTCGGCCATGATGCTTTCCCTCTCTCCATCGGATGACAGCCGAACGCTACGCTGGGCAAACGCTCGCCCGGCGTAGCGCACATGCATGACGATATATGATGCCGAAGCGTCAGGCTCGCTATCACCTCAGATCGGGCGGATCGTTCCGTGCGTCCACGCAGCGCCTGCCGTTGAAATAGTGATAGACGCCGCAATTTCCGTAAGCGACCGGCGGGGCAACGGCAACCGGCGCTCGGCGGTAATAGCCGTAGACACGCGTCCCTGGCACAACTGGAGCCGGTTCGACATACCTGTAGCGGCGTGGGGGTTCGACATAAGTGTAAGAAGCCGCCGGAGGACGGACATACACGCCGACGCCTTGTGCCAGGGATGAGGTCGTGAAACCGGCGGACATCAAACCGGCAATCGTACCTGCACAAATCAACCGTTTCATTGGACCATCCTCTCAATACAACGGAGACACTCGAAATTCGCAAAGTGTGGAATGGGTTCCGCCAACAACCCTC
>JBFWYV010000414.1:0-3204 GCA_050186055.1 Hyphomicrobiaceae bacterium
CCCATGCTGTTTCCCCCTTCGGCTTTGCGCGCATGATTTGGACCGTCAGCATGGCCAGACGGCGCCGGCTGTCAAGGACGGGCGCGGTCGCTCGAGGCCAGAACGAGTTCGATTAGCCGGGTGCCTCCGATATGACCGCATCATGCCCGCTCCGGTCATTTTCGTCCGGGATGAGGAGCGCGGCGAGCACCCGTCTCAGGCGAATCACCCTTGACCCGATCGGCGCAGGCCGCGGGTCGATCTATGTCCGCATTGTCTCGATATCGACCAAAATCACAAACCCGTGGCGTGTGTCGCGATGGGCCCAGGAACGGACAATTGGAGACAGATCGCCTTAAGCAACAGAGCCGCCAGACATCAACTCGCCACGATCAAAACTCATTTGCGCAAAGCGGCTGCGATATTCGGCCGGTGTCATGCCGGTGTGACGCTTGAACAGGCTCCTAAAGAAAGCAATGTCCTCATAGCCGGTTTTCACACAGACGGCCTGAATGGACGCAGCGCCGTGCTCCAACATTTCTTTGGCCGCGGATACCCGCAGCATTTGGACGTACGCTCCAGGCAAACGGCCGGTTGAGGCCTTGAAGCGGCGGATGAAATTACGCGGGCTCATGCCGACTCGGTCGGCGAGTTCGTCGATCCGAACGTCGCGATCGAAGTGTTCCCGCAGATAGCCCTCAATCTCCTTGATCCGGCCGTCGGAATGCGGGCGCGACAACGGCGCCACTGCATATCCGGACTGCTGGCAGCGCGGCATGCTGACCAACAGGGATTTTGCGCACTCAAGGGCGATTTCGTGTCCGCAGAACTTCTCCACCAGGTACAGGCTGAGATCGATCGACGCATAAACGCCACCGCTGCAGAACACGCGATGGTCTTCCGTCACGAACTGTTCGGGACGCCATAGGACCTTGGGGTAGCGTCGGCGCAAATCCTCGGCCACCGCCCAATGCGTCGTCGCCTGTCGTCCGTCGAGCAGTCCGCACTCCGCCAGGAATGCGGCACCGCTGCAAATGCCCGCGATATACGCCCCGCGGGCATGCCACTTGCGCAACCATGGCAGCAGTGCGGTGTTGCGTGCGATCCGTTCCTGAACGTCCAAACCGGAAGCCGGCAGTATGATGATGTCAGTCTTCTTGATGTCATGGATTGCGCAATCCGGTGTCATTCGCAGAGAACAGAGGCTGGTCACACTGCCCCCGTCGATAGAAGCGATGCGCACCCGGAAACGCGGTTGCGGCGCTTGGCCATGAAGGTATTGCCAGAGCACGCCGGCGGAATGGAAGACTTCGATCGGCCCAATGGCTGTTGATGCGTATCCAGCGTCCAGCAGGACGACGGTGACGTCCAGCACGCCATCGCTGTCTATTGCGAATGAATTGGCCTGCGCGCCCCGGCCGGTGCGACGTGCGGATTTCGCACTTTTAGCCATGGACCACCTCATGCGCGTTGGCCTCGATCGGCTCCCACAATCCGACATGGGCGCCGACGGAATCTTGGATGAGCGCGATACGCGCGACACCGGAAACTTCGAACGGACGCACGATCACCTTGCCGTCGAAAATAGCGGCTCGCCGTGCGGCATCGCCCACGTCGTTCACCCGGATGTAGGGCGTCCAGTGCGAGGGCATGCCCCGATCGAGGTGCTCACGTCTCAATTGGTAAAGCGATCCGACGTTCTGGCCGGATAAACGCATGTATGTGAATCTGCCGCCGTTCGCCGGCTGCTCGCGAGAGGTCCAGCCGAACAGCTTGCAATAAAACGCTTTGGCGCGCGCGGCATCGGTTGCTGCCAGATCGACCCAGCAAAACCGCCCGGCGCTCGTCTCCACAAGGTGCGCCATTGTTGAAGCCCTCGGCGTTGCAGCGCTTTCTGCGTAAAGGTTGAGGCGCCGCCGGTCGATCTATCGCGGCGGCGCCGCATCGTCATGCCATCGCCGTCATCGGATCGATGATGGTGCGCACTTCCGTGACCTTGTTCGCCGGAAAACCGCTCAAACGGGCGTGCTCCTGCACCGCGGCTTCATTTTCGGCGAGGTAGATGCAGAAGGTCTTGTCATCCACGACGTATGAATGCTCCCACTGCACCTTGCCGGGCAGCTTGGCCAGCGCATTGTTGGACGTCGCGGCAGCATCTTTAAGCTGCGCGCGATTAAGGCCGCCGACGCCCGGCAGGTTACGTTCAATCACATAGCGTTTCATGGTCTCTCTCCGTGTTGGTGTTGACGGAGGACCACTTGGCCCAATCTGAATATACAAGGCAGATGGCAAAATTGACAATGCAGATAGGTAATCGTGCCATCCGGTGCAGGCGACGGAGCTGCGCGATCCGAGCACGCCAATGCACCGGACCGGGTGTGAATTGGATTGGCTTCGGGTCATTTTCGACCGGGACGCGGCCAGCAGCGGCTCCGGCCATGCCGGCTGTGCCCCGAAAGCGGACGAAAATCAAATCGGGATATTGGCTACCTCAGGCGAGCAAATGGTATCGCTCGCTTGCCAACTATGCTCGCGGCACTCACGTCCCGCCCTACCCACCGCCACGCCCGTGCTGCATCCGCAGCCGCCGCTCGCGCCAGATCACGAACAGGCCGGCGCCGGCGATGATCGCCGCGCCGGTGAAACCGAAGATCGTCGGCACCTCGCCGAACACCAGGTAGCCGAGCACGAACGCCCACAGCATCGTGGTGTAGTCGAACGGCGCGATCACCGACGCCGGGGCCCAGCGGTAGCTTTCGGTCAGCAGGATGTGGGCGATGCCGCCGCACAGGCCGGTCGCCATCAGCGCCAGGAGATGCGTCCGGTCCGGCAGGAGCCACTCGATCTCCAGCGACGGCACGAGATTGCCCACCAACGCGCCCGACGAGTCTCAAGATTATCAGATTGACAAGCGGCGCGGTCTGCGATCACCGGCGAATGCAATAATTGTAAACTAGACCGAAGACGACGGCACTTACCCAACCGAATACGATGCTGAAAACAATGCCGTCGATCCAGACTCTGACCGACGTCATCGGTGCAACAGAGAATAGACTGATCCATCCGTGCGAGACTCGCCAGTCCGGAATGACCAGCGCAACAACCAGACAGATCACGAACAGGACTACCAGCGCCGCGGAGAGCGCCCATCCCAAAGCAACGATGTTGAGTGAACCATTTCCAGCAGTTTGCGTGTTCATCGCACCCTCCGGATTACGGTTAGAT
>JBFWYV010000415.1:0-3202 GCA_050186055.1 Hyphomicrobiaceae bacterium
CTATCCGTTCGTGCCCGTCGAGAGCGGCGGGGCCACGGAAGACGTGCCGCCTGTCCCGCCCTCGGGCGACTATGCGAATTCCTGCGTCGGCCGCGAGCGCATGTTCGAGTATTTCTCGGGGCTGAACGGCACGTCCGGTCGCCTTATCCGCCTCAACTACGCAATCGACATGCGCTATGGCGTCCTGCACGACGTCGCCCGCAAGGTCCATGACGGGTCCGAGATCGACGTGACGATGGGCCACGTGAACGTCATCTGGCAGGGCGACGCCAACGCCGTCGTGCTGCGCGCGCTTGCGCGCACGACCAAGCCCACGTCACCGCTCAACGTGACCGGGCCCGAGACCATCGCCATCTGTGATCTGGCACACGAGTTCGGCCGCCTTTTCGACCGCAAACCGAAAATCGTCGGTCGCGAGGCGTCAACCGGCTGGCTCAACAATGCCGGACGCATGGTGGCCGAGTTCGGCCCGCCGGGTGTGCCGCTGGCGCAGATGGTGCTGTGGACCGCCGATTGGATCGCGCGCGACATGGCGAGCCTCGGCAAGCCGACGCACTACGAGGTGCGGGATGGCCAGTACTGAGCGGCGCCCCGACCTGCGGCCAATCCTCGGACTGGCACCGCCCGATGCCGAAGCGTTGGCGCCTCTTTCCGTCGAGGCGGGCTGGAACCAGGTGGCCGCCGACTGGCGCTTCATGCTGGAGCAGGGCTGCGGCTTCGGTGTCCGTGGTGCCGATGGCCGCTGGGCCGGCAGTGCATTGATTTTCCCCCTCGGCCCCGCGATCGCCTGGATCAGCATGGTGCTGGTCACGCAGACCGAGCGCGGGCAGGGGCTCGGCTCCCGGCTGCTGGCGCGCTGCATCGACGAGGCGCGGGCCCGCGGCTGGGTGGCCGGCCTCGACGCCACCGAATTCGGTCGGCCGGTCTATCTGCCGCTCGGTTTTCGCGATGTCTATGCGCTGTCCCGATGGCGGGTCCCGGGTGGCGGCATGGCGGTCGGTGACATGCCGGGCCTGAGGGTGCGGTCGCTGGAGCGCAGCGACATTCCAGCCCTGGCCGCCTATGACACGCCGGCCAGCGGTTTTGCGCGGGCGGACATGCTGGCGCATCTCCTCGCCCGCGCGCCACGTTCCGCATTCGGAGCCTTCACGTCCGATGGCAGCCTGCGGGGGTATGTCCTCGGCCGCGACGGGCTGCGTGCACCGCAGGTCGGCCCGTTGATCGCCGACGACGCAATTGTCGCACAGGCCCTGGCGGCCCGCGCGCTGGCGACGGTGGGGACGGAGGCCGTCATCGACGTTCCCGACGGACACGCCGGTCTTTGCGACTGGTTGCGGGCAAGGGGCGGCAATCCTGTGCGGCATTTCATGCGGATGCTCTTGTCGGAATCTTCCGTGGCCGACAGTATCGACCGCGTCCATGCCCTGGCCGGTCCGGAGCTGGCCTGACTGACGTGCCATTGCCCGGGGGAGGGGTCTGCCATGGAGCGCATGCGTGCAAGGCCCCGTTCGGGCGTCTTGGCATCAGACGAGGATGATGCGCCCCCGCATCGGGCCCGGCAGCCGGAGCGGACGCGCGAGAAGATCCTGCAGGCGGCGATGGCCGAATTCTCCACCCGCGGCCTGGGCGGTGCCCGTGTCGATTCCATCGCCCAGCGGGCCGGCGTGAACAAGCGCATGCTCTATCACTACTTCGGCAACAAGGATGACTTGTTCCTGGCGGTGATGGAGCACACCTACGAGAGCATTCGCCAGCTGGAAAGCGATCTCAGGCTCGAGGATGGCGAGCCGCTCGACGCCATGCGCCGGCTGATCAAATTCACCTTCGGCTATTTCGTCGACAACCCGCATTTCATCTCGCTGCTGAACAGCGAGAACCTGCACCGCGCCCGTCACATCAAGCGCTCGCGGCGCGTCAAGGACATCAACAACCCGGTGATCCGGTCTCTCGACCGGCTTCTGAAGCGGGGCCACCGGGCCGGCATCTTCCGCTCAGGTGTGGACCCGCTGCAGCTCTACATCTCCATCGCCGGCGTCTGCTATTTCTACTTCTCCAACATTTATACGCTGTCGGTGATCTTCGACCGGGACCTGACGCGCAAGGACGCGCTGGCGCGGCGTGCGGCGCACGTTGAGGACGTGATCATCGGCTTCCTGTGCAGCCGGCCACCGCCACATTGACAATCGAGGCGTCTTGAGAGCATTTTGTAACTGTTCGGTTACTTAGATCTCGCGAGCGGACATGACCGTCGCCAACAGCCTGCGCTGGACCGATGTCGACCCCAAGATCATGGGCCTCGTCAGGCGCGGCTCCGCGTTTCCTGCCCACCCACTGGCACTGGACGCCAATCGCAAGTTCGATCCCGTGTCGCAGCGTGCGCTGGCCCGCTACTATATCGACGCCGGCTCCGGGGGGCTTGCGGTCGGCGTGCATGCCACGCAGTTCCAGATCAGGGATGTCGGTCTCTACCGCCCGGTGCTGGAGCTGGCTGCGGAGACCGCGCGCGACTGGGCCGACCGGCCGCTCGTCATGATTGCCGGCGTGATCGGGCGCACCGCGCAGGCGATCGACGAGGCGCGCCTTGCCCGCTCGCTCGGCTATCACGCCGTCCTTCTCGGTCTGTCGGCGCTGAAGGGTGCGAGCGAGGACGAGCTCGTCGCCCATTGCGCGGCGGTTGCGCGCGAGATGCCTCTCATCGGCTTCTATCTGCAGGAAGCGGTGGGCGGGATTCCCCTGTCGCGCAGCTTCTGGCAGCGTTTTGCCGCCATCGACAACGTCATCGCCATCAAGGTGGCACCCTTCAATCGCTATCGCACGCTTGATGTCGCGTTCGGTGTCGCGCTGGCCGGCGCTCAGGAACGCGTCACGCTCTACACCGGAAACGACGATCATATCGTCGCCGACCTTGTCACGCCGTTCGCGATCCCGACCGACCGCGGCGAGGTGACGGTGCGCTTCAAGGGCGGATTGCTCGGTCATTGGAGCGTCTGGACGAAAGCGGCGGTCGACCTGCTGGCCCGCATACAGGCGGCGGTGGATGGGCCGATACCGGCGGAGCTGCTGGCACAGGACAGCCGCGTGACCGATTGCAACAGCGTCATCTTCGACGTGGCGCACAATTTTGCCGGCTGCATTCCCGGATGCCATGAGGTCCTGCGCCGCCAGGGGATCATGCAGACCAAGTTCTGTCTCGAACCCGGAG
>JBFWYV010000416.1:0-3183 GCA_050186055.1 Hyphomicrobiaceae bacterium
CGGGGTGGGTGCAAAGCGCGACCCGCAGGTCTTCATGAAGCCGGGAGACCGTGTCGAGGTGGAGATCGAAGGCATCGGAATCCTCGAAAACACCATCGCAGAGGAACCGGCCTGAGGGCGGCACCACCCCGGGTACTGAGCGTAGAGTAAGGAGAGCGAGCATGTTCCTGAAGAATTGCTGGTACGTGGCTGCCTGGGCCGACGAATTGCCGGGCGAGAGCGTGCTCGTCCGCCGCCTGCTGGACCAGAATGTCCTGCTTTATCGTACGAGCAAAGGGAAGCCGGTGGCGATCCTCGATCGTTGCCCTCATCGCCTTGTCCCGCTGTCGGCCGGTACGCGGACGGCAGACGCCATCCAATGCGGCTATCATGGTATGACCTTCGCTCCGGATGGGCGTTGTGTCCATATTCCGGGACAAGCCGAGATTCCATCGGGAGCGAACGCAACGGCGTTCCCGATCGAAGAGCGCTACGGCTTGGCGTGGATATGGATGGGCGACGCTGCGCTGGCCGAGCCGGACATGATCCCCGATCTGCCGTGGCTGACTTCGCCGGGCTGGGCGGTATCGCCCGGCTACACCCACATTGCGGGCGACTACCGGCTGATTACCGACAATCTTCTCGACCTCAGTCACGAGACCTACATCCATCAGGGCACCATCGGCAATGAAGAGGCGGAAACGATTGCCGACTACCCGGTGCGCGTGACGGCGCGAGACAATGTGGTTCGCGCGCACCGCGACATGACCGACATCACCCCGCCGCCCTTTTTCAAACTGCTTACCGGCAGTGAAGAGCGTATCGATCGGTGGCAGACCGCGATCTGGACGGCACCGGGCATCAACATGACCGACGTCGGTGCCCGCCCTGTCGGGCGGCCGGAAGAAGAGACGCTGGTTTCGCGCGTCCTCCACCTGTTGACGCCCGAGACCGAGCGCTCCACGCACTACTTCTGGTCGCACAATCGCAACTTCCGCCGCGACGATGCGGACCTGACGCTGACTATCGTCGAGGCGCATCGGCGCACCTTCGATGAGGACAAGGAGATGGTGGAACTCCAACAGCGAGAACTTGAATCGACCCACCAGTCCGTCCCCCGTTTCGCGCTCCGCGTCGACGATGCGCCGCTTCGCGCGCGCCGCATGCTGTCGTCGCTGATCCGGAAGGAGAACGAAGCGGCCGAGGCAGTCATCGCCCCGCAGCAGCGACTCATCCCTGATCCAGAAGCACTCACGCCGGTCCCGGCGTGACAAGCGGACTGACGATGAACGCCATGAAAGCTGGTATGTCGATCGTCTTGGGTGCCGGGATGCCATGATGTTTGGCATGCGAGAACAGCATAAGTGCAAGGGATGGGAAGGAGTTTTGCTTGTCCACGCCCACTGATTCCGGCGAAGTCACATCGCGCATAAATGTTTCCGAAGAGATGCGCGGCACCACCTTGACCGCAAGGCAGGTTCTAATCCTAGGGACGCTCAGTCTGCTGGTGCTGCTCGATGGGATGGACACGCAGATGCTGAGCGTGATCGCGCACGATCTTACCCTTCACCTGGATTTGCCGATTTCCGAATTCGGGATCGTCTTTTCCACGGGATTGCTGGGGGGTGTGCTGGGCGCTCTTGTAATGAGCCCGCTGGCGGATCGTTGGCTGGGCCGGAAAAGTATCGCCATCCTTTCCATGGCCGTCGCCAGTGTCGCCACGATCGTCACGCCGTGGGTGAGCGATCTGACGGAGCTGCTCGTGGTTCGCTTTATCGCCGGCGTCGGTCTGGGGGCGGCATTACCAAGCATCATGACGCTGGCTTCTGAGTTCTCGCCCCAGCGCTATGCTCGACCCATTACTTCTTGTTTGGTTGCGTTCATGCCGCTCGGGTCGTTCCTGGGCGGGATGATCGGTAAGCTGGTCATTCCCGATTTCGGATGGCAGGCGTTGCTTTATGTCGGTGGCTCGCTGAGTCTGATATTCACCGGGTTGGCTCTGCTGATTATTCCAGAGTCCGTTCAGTTTCTGATTACTGTGAAAAAGGATCAACGGCGGGCCGCGAAGGAAGCGAGACGGCTTCTGCCCAACCTGCCGGCCGGACTTCTCGTCGTCGATGACGCAAATCCAAAGCCGGTTCAGAAAATCCCCGTGATCGGCATCTTCGCCGATGACTTATGGAAGTTCACGCTGCTGCTCTGGGTCGGCGTGATATTCAATCAGGCGATTCTGTACTTTGCATTAAGCTGGACGCCTCCATTGCTCCAGCAATCGGGTCTCGGTTCGGGCAGTGGTATGGATGCAGCCGCGATGTTCGGTCTGGGCGGGGCATTGGGAACGGCGATACAGGGAATTCTTGCGCCCCGATTCAATTTGTTTCGCCTGATGTTCGTAGAAATCGCCTTGTATCTGGTGGCTGTCCTCAGCCTGCCGATGTTGCTCGGAGAGCCGGTGCTTGCGCCCATAGCCGTCTTCTTCATCGCGGCCGGCATCTGCGCCTATCAGGCAGGTTTTGTCCTGCTCATCATTGAAACCTATCCCTCCGACGTCCGCACCACCGGTTTGGGTTGGGGGCTTGGAGTCGGTCGCGTCGGCGCGACGAGCGCGCCGGTGATCGCGGGAGCGCTGGTGGCCGCCGGCTGGAGTGCGTCGCAGATTTTCACGGTCGCCTCTCTACCGGGTGTCGCGACGGGATTGGCGCTGCTTGGCATTGTCCTTTTGAAGCGCGGTCCACGCGATAAGGGTCCGACTGTTCCGGCCTCCGCCAAGCCTCAGCTCGGCTAAACGGCTGCGTCCTCTCCAGGATTACTCACGCAACGGCGACGCAGCCGGATCGCATTCGGGCGATCGGCAGGGGCGAGTGTTGGCGCGCCGTTTCCTTGTTCCCTTTTTTTTTGAAGCTGAACCCGGCGCGACGTAGCTGATGCTACACCGCATTGTGGCTGACATCGAACCCCCATGTGCGTAGTTCGTCGGCCAGAGATCGAACCGTCGGATGCGGGCAGGCTTCCAGTCGCGCCACAAGCCATGCCTCCTCATCAGCAAGAATGCAGGCGCGCCGACCGCCCATCGGCTTGGCTGCGGCGCTGCCCGAAGTTGCCCCCTTCACAGCGCTCGCCGCGCTTACACCGAACCCCACGGCACGAGCGCCCCGCCAAAGCCGCGCCAGCAACACGAGCACGCAAATCCGATGAATTAACGTG
>JBFWYV010000417.1:0-3182 GCA_050186055.1 Hyphomicrobiaceae bacterium
CATCCTTGATCGGACGCCGGATTGCCGAGTAGCGGAAGCCATACGACGAGCGATGACCCAGCAGGCGCGGCGACTTGTCGGTGGACGGCCGCTGCCATTGCGTGACGGTCGACTCCGCGCCAGTCACGCGCGCGGGCACCATGTCCGACGAGTGCAGGCTCGACGAGTGCGCGCTGTCGATCGAACCTTCCAGCATCTGAGCCCAGTTGGCCTCGACGATCACTTTCGTGGTGACGACATTCGTCGCGGGCGTTGGCGCGAACACCGGCGGTTCGAATTCCGGCATCTTGTCGGGCGCGCCCATGTAGGTCCAGATGAAGCCGGCGTGCTCGCGCACCGGATAGGACTTGATCTTCACTTTCTCGCAGAAGCTCGATTCCGCCGGTTCCGACGCCATCTCGATGCAGTTGCCGTCAACGTCGAATTTCCAGCCGTGATAGAGGCACCGAAGGCCGCATTCCTCGTTGCGGCCGTAGAACAGCGAGGCACGGCGGTGCGGACAGACCTCGTCGATCAGCCCGATGCGGCCGTCGGAGTCACGAAATGCCACCAGGTTCTCGCCCAGAAGCCTGACCCGGACCGGATCGCAGTCGGGCTCGGGGATCTCCTCCGACAACAGAGCCGGCAGCCAGTGGCTGCGGAAGATTCGACCCATCGGGGCGTCGCCCTCGACGCGGCACAGCAGATCGTTTTCCTCGGACGTCAGCATGGTTGGTCCTCCTCGATGGCCGCTCGCGTAAGCCGGGATCGGGCACGTTGGCCCGTACCTCGCACTATCATGTTAGACGTCTAAGATATGCTTATATCCAGAACTGGCTCCGCTGTCGAGGGGCGGATCGCGCAGAAGGCGCGCTCACCTTGCGCCGCCCGTGTCTTCGTCTTTGTCCTCTGGCGAGGCAACGGCCTCTCCCGCCGGCAGTTCCGGCGTTCGCAGCGCATCGGCGAGCCGCGCCGTTGCCGATCCGGGGCGAAGCGGTTGCTGCTGGCTGGAATGCGGTGCCCAGGCCGTCATCGTGATGACCTCGAACGTCGCCGTCACCCGGCCGTGCGAATCGGAGAAGCGGTCCTGATAGAGTTCGCAGGCACGCAGCAACGTGGCGCGGCGCATCGGCGTCCGGCGACGCGAGGTCAGGACGTTCGTGGCGCCCATGCCGCGCAGGTCCCGCATCAGGCTGAGCGCTGACTCATAGGTGACGGCGACGGTGTCGCTGTCGGCAACTGGCAGCGCAAACCCGGCGCGCTGCAGGAGGGCACCTGCATCGCGCACGTCTGCGAACGGGGCCACGTGCGGGGATGCGCCATCCTCCCCCTCGCTTTCCGCCGCAATCATTACCGTCCGCAACTCGCTCAGCGTCTGTCCCCCCAGCATCGCCCCGATGAACAGCCCATCCGGGCGCAGCGCGCGGCGGATCTGCGCCAGCGTCCCCGGCAGATCGTTGACGTGATGCAGCGTCAGTGCCGATGCGACGAGATCGAGCGAGCCGTCAGCGAACGGCAGCACTTCCTCATCGGCAAGCAGCCGCGGCCCGTCGCATCGCGCGAGCAGGCCGGTGCTGGTCTCGGTCTCGATCACCAGGCCGACGTTGGGCAGCGCCCGCAGACGCCGGCCGAGCACGCCGTGATGCGCGCCGAGCACGACGGCAACCGGGAAGTTGCGCTGAATGATGGCGAGCCGCTCGGCGATGTCATCGCTCGCCCGGTGCAGCAGGAAATCGTGCGCGCTCGCTTGGGGAGCTGCGCGGTTGCGGCGGGTGACCAGCAGGCTGCGGTCGAACGGGTGATGTGCAGACGCTTGCGGTCCCGGTCTGTTGGCGCCACGGGCAGTTGTCATGTCTGCAAGCCTACCAGAAGCCATGGCCCCGCACAGCGCTGAGATTACACGGTGAGATAGCACGGGCCGGGCGCTGACCTGCTCATCGCGCCTCCCCAACGGTGCTGCCGCGGTGTAAGCTGATCGCTGGCATGGCGGGGCATTCCGGTGGCAATCGACGAAAACGAAGGCGCAGCCGCGCCGGCAGCGGGCGCATTGCGATGGATAGGCGCTCAGGTCACCCGTGTCGGCCGCCAGCTCACCGATCTGGTGGTGCCGCCCGTTTGCCTGTCCTGCCAGCATCCGCTCGCCGGCCATGATGCTTTGTGCGCCGCATGCTGGCGCCAGGTGCGCTTCATCCGTCCGCCGCTGTGCGATCGCCTCGGCATCCCTCTCCCGTATGACACGGGCGGCACCATGGTATCCGGCGCGGTGCTCGCCAACCCGCCGGACTGGGACCGGGCTCGCGCGGTGGCCCACTTCGGACCTGTCGTGCGGGAGCTGATCCACGCCTTCAAGTACGCTGACCGTCATGAGGCGCGGCGGCTGATGGGGCGCTGGCTGGTCCATTGCGGGCAGGATATGCTGCCGGATGCCGATGTGCTGGTGCCGGTCCCGCTGCACCGCTGGCGGCTGTTGTCGCGCAAGTTCAACCAGGCCGCGCTGCTGGCGCATGAAGTCTCGCGTGCCACCGGCGTTCCCGTCGACGCATTCGCCCTGCAGCGCCGCAAGGCGACCGCCTCCCAGGTCGGGCTGACCGAGGCCCAGCGGCAGCGGAACTTGTCCGGCGCATTTTCGGTGAGCAATCGTGCGCGTGTCGAAGGCCGGCGGATCGTCCTGATCGATGATGTGATCACCACCGGTTCCACGGCCGGCGCCTGCGCACGCGTCCTTCGGCGGGCAGGTGCCGCACAGGTGGACGTCCTGGCCCTCGCGATGGTGATCCTGGATGATGGGAGTCGGGCGATACCGCGTTGAGACCGCGGGGCCGCCCTCCGTTTCGGAGGAGATATGCAAAGTTGCGCCCGAGTGTTTCCATATCGGGCTTTTCCGAAAACTTGATCGGCACTACATCTGGCATGCGCGTCGAAATGCTCTGTCGGAGCCCCTATGGCCAAGGTAACCATATATACGACCCCGATCTGCCCCTACTGCATGATGGCGAAGCGGCTGTTGTCGCAAAAGGGTGCTCAGGTCGAGGAGATCAACGTCATGGGACGCTCGGACCTCCGGGCGGAGATGGTCGAGAAGGCCGGCGGGCGTTCGACGGTGCCGCAGATCTGGATCGGCGAGCAGCACGTCGGCGGCTGCGATGACCTCTATGCGCTCGATGCGAATGGCCGCCTCGACGCAATGCTGGCCGCCGCCTAGG
>JBFWYV010000418.1:0-3164 GCA_050186055.1 Hyphomicrobiaceae bacterium
GGCTCATCATGACCTTTGTGATGTGGGTGGTGCACAACCTGCCGGGCTGGCGCGACATCGTCTGGCTGCTGCGGGGCGGCGGCATGTTCGCTAAGGGCAGTCACCCGCCGGCCTGGAAGTTCAATGCCGGCCAGAAGATCCTGTTCTGGCTCGTGATGCTCGGCGGGCTGTCGATCAGCCTGTCCGGCATATCTCTGATGTTCCCGTTCCAGGCGCCGATGTTCGCGAAGACGTTCGCGGTTCTCAACGTATTTGGACTGGCTCTGCCGACGTCGCTGTCCCCGGTTCAGGAGATGCAGTACGCAACCACGTGGCACGGTATCGTCGCCCTGTTCCTGATCGTGGTCATCATCGCGCACATCTACATCGGAACGCTTGGCATGGAGGGCGCGTTCAGCGCAATGGGCACGGGCGAAGTCGATGTGAACTGGGCCAAGGAGCATCACAGCTTGTGGGCTGAGCAAGTGCTCTCGGGCAGACAGGACGCGGAGGCTGGCGCACGTCCCGTGCCGGCTGAATGATGCGACCATGGTTCTGATCTGCGGCAGACGAGCGGAGGCCGGTCGGCGGACCGCCGGCCGTCTCTGTCGAATTGTCCGCGTTGGAACTCTCACGCTCTTGCTGTCGGTATGCCTGTCAATTGCGCTCTGCCTCGCCGCGCCGCAGACGATGGCGCAGTCGGGTTCGGGCAGCCCTCCGGTTTCCACTGATCGGCCGCATTCGTCGGCACAAGGTGGCGGCGCGCGAGCGCCGCGCCCGCGTCGCGAGCGCGATCCCAATCGTCTGATCGCCGCCGGACACCTCGCCGGCCACGGCGGGCCGGTAAAGACGGTTCGCATCGACGTTGCAACCGGCCGCGCTTTGACCGGCAGCTTCGACTACAGCGCGATGCTGTGGGATATCTCCGGCGACACGCCGCGGCGCCTCCTGCACCTCAATCAGCACGATGGCGCGGTCAATGCCGTCGCATTTCTCCCCGGCGCCAACCGCGCTCTGACCGCGGGCGACGACGGCTCCGTCTGGCTCTGGGAGATCCCGGCCGGCAAGCTGGTCCATCGCTTCAAAGGGCACGAAGGCAAGATCAACGGCCTCGCAGTATCCGATGATGGCCGCTATGCGGTATCCGCCAGCTGGGATCGCACGGCGCGGATCTGGGACCTCGAGCAGTTGAAGCCGGTCGCGACCCTGACCGCGCAGAAGGGGCCGATCAACGCCGCAGCATTCTCACACGATGGACGCACAGTCTTCACGGCCGGCTACGATGGCGCGATCGTCGCCTGGGATCGGGCGAGCGGCGAATACCGCCGACCGGTCTACAAACATGGCTGGGGCGTCAACGTGCTGGAGGCGCTGCCGGGTTCCAACCTCCTTGCATTCGGCGCAGTCAATGGCGCAGCCGGGGTCCTCGATCCCGCCACCGGCACCGCGATAGCAGAACTGGCCCGGCACCAGCGGCCGGCGCTTGCACTCGCCGTCCTGGCCAAGCCGGGCCTCGTCGCCACCGGCGGCGGAGACGGCCAGATCCACGTCTACCGTATAGGCGATTGGGCGCCGATCGAGACCTACCAGAACCCCTATGGCCCGATCTGGGGACTCGCGTTCGCTCCGACCGGCGCCGCCATGTATTACGCCGGCCTCGACGATTTCGCGACCCGCTGGCAGGTCACGCCGCGCAATCCGTTCCAGCCGATCGAAAGCGACGTCCCCCGACGTTTTCAGGTCGAGGATGGTGTCTCGCTCGGCGAGCGCCAGTTCGCGAGGAAATGCAGCGTCTGCCATACTCTGACAGTAGACGGTGCGAACCGCGCCGGCCCCACCCTTTATCGGCTGTTCGGCCGCAAGGCCGGGAGTCTTCCCGGATATCCCTACTCGCTGGCGCTCACCTCCGCCGATATCGTCTGGAACGAGCACACGATTGCGAGGCTGTTCGAGGAGGGCCCCGACCACTATACCCCAGGCTCGAAGATGCCGCTGCAGAGGATCACGGATGCCAAGCTGCGCGATGCCTTGATCGTCTATCTGAAAAGTGCCACCGGCGGACGATGACGGGGCGGAAATGAACCCATGCGAAGGAGACTGACATGAAGGCGTTCGTCATGAGTATCGTCGCCCTGGTGCTGATTACGGCAGTCGCGGCGATCGGCCTCGGCACGATCCAGACCTCGGCGACCGAACGCTATCAAGAGCCGACGAACGTGAGGCTGTGAGCCCAGTTTCGTCGTGCTTCAGCTGCCGCCATTGCTGACGGCCCATGCGGTGGCCACTTCGGACGATCCCCTGTCGATCGCCTGCCGTGGAGCCGTGGATGCCACTTTCGGCGCCGGAGACGTGATCTGGAGCAGCGCTGTCGTCGCCGCCGACGCGGCACTCGTCCTGGAGCCGGACGTGGCGGCCGAGGTCGCCCGCCAGATGGGGCCTCTTGTCATGGTCGCGGCTGCCGATTGCCTTGGAGCATTGCTGCCGCCCCAGGTCGCCGTCGAGCATCGTTGGCCCGGCACGATCCTCGTCAACGGCGCCGATTCCGGCCGCGTGCGGCTTGCGATGCCGGCAACGCCGGCAGCCGAAATTCCGGCGTGGATCGCACTCGCCATCACCGTGAAGCTTGGTGCGGTCTCCACCATCGGTGAACCGGGCGAGCATCCCGGCATGACGACACTCGCCGAGGAGGGAGGCGATGCGCTCTCGAACCTGGATGTGCTGCAGTCCCTTTTCCGGCACGTCTTGACGTGGCTCGACATCTGGCAGCAGGACGGCTTTGCATCCATAGCTTCCAACTGGATGTTCCGCGCACATGGGCGGCTCGAGCCGGTGACGCATTCTCACGCTGACAAGACTGTGGCGGGTAAGATCCTCGGCCTCGATGCGCACGCCGGTTTGCGCCTCGGCACGGCTGAAGGCAGCGAGACGGTGCTCGACTATCCGGTGCTGGACGGCGATGCGATCGCTGACCGTCTTGCCACCACTGCCGGGCGGACCGCATGAAGTTCCTGCGCGCAATTCGCTTCGATGAATCGGACACCCGAGTCTTCCAACGCGCGGCGGAACCTGACGAGTGGCTCGTCTCCGGTGCGACGGCATTCGCCGGCATCGAGCCGGCGCAATTGAAGGGCAAGCTGCGTCAGGCATTTGCCAATGGCTTCCTCGGCATCGACACGCTCGGCGCA
>JBFWYV010000419.1:0-3154 GCA_050186055.1 Hyphomicrobiaceae bacterium
CGGAAGTCCATGTTGATCCGTACGTCAACGACAGTCGCCCTGGCGGCAATCGAATTGTCGATGATGTCGGCGACCGCGGTATTGAATTCGTATCCGGTGTCCCGAAGGCCCTCGATCATTCGGCCCGGGTCAGGAGGCAAAATCTCTTTGTCGTCAACCATGCCGGCTTTCCTTCAGATGGTAATTTCTTTCCACGAACTGCCGAGCTTCAACCGCCCCGTCTCTGTTCGTTGAACGGAACGGGCGCGGTGATACGAGATGTAACGTCTGCCCGTTTCGGGATCGCGGCGCAGCGTGATGCGATCGCCGGGCCGTAGGTTGTTGCCCCTGATGTAGGGCGTCATCCGAGTCAGGCGGAATTCATTACGCGTTCCGTCAAAGAAAGCATTGTTATAGTAGATGAATGCAAACTCCCATCGCTGTCCATCGTCGTCGTAAAAGACCAGGTGATGTCTAGGATTCTTCTCATCCGTACCGAGCCGCGGAAAGAACGACAGGATGGACGGGTCCTTGGGCACAAGAATGCCTGCCTGGTGGCCACCGGTGTCCCCGGTATCGTTGGCGCTGAGCTCTTTGGTTATGGCGTGTGAATGTTGCGTCATCGCGAATCGCTCCTGCGCGATGGCGACTTCCGAAGGGCTCTCAGGATGTCGGCTGCGTCCGCATCGCTGCCGTCGGTTCCGACGACAGCGGTGTCTGCAAGCTGCCGTTTGAAGGTCAGCCGGTCATCCATGATCTCCTCAACCGTGTCTGCGTAGAATAGCCGGTGAACGGTCACCGGCCGGGTCTGTCCCCGGCGGTGCGCGCGGGCGGATGCCTGGTCTTCGACCGCCGGGTTCCATTCGAAGTTGTAGTGAATGACGTGGTTGGCGGCCACTATGTTGAGACCGGTTCCCGCCGCTCGGGGATTCAGGACGATTGCGGAGGTACCCTCCACACCTGAGAAAGAGTCCACGGTTTGCTGCCGCCTTTCAACGGGCACGCGCCCGTCGATGAATGAGACCGGGATGCCGAGGCGTCCGGGGATATCGCCGGTGATGATATCGGTCATCAGGTTAAACGACGTGAAAACGAGCGCCTTCTCTCCGTTCGCGGCGATCTCTTCGAGAAGCTCCACAAGACGACGGTATTTGGGGCTGTCGATCAAGGGATCGCCCGCACCCATTTCAACGAGCCAGGGGTGCGCGCAGAACATCCGGAGGCGCGTCAGTGCGACAAGCGTGGCCCGGGCTCCATACTCGGCCAGCACTTCATTGCGGATGCGTTCATATGAATTCGCTTGAGCCGCCTCGAGTTCGAGCGCCTGGGGAATATCGATGCGCTGCGGCAGGTCGGCAGCAACATCCTTTACGCGGCGCCGAAGGAGAATCGGCGAGACCAGGGGTTCAACCGATGCCGCGCCATCGGCGTCGTTGCCAAAGGTGCGCTCGAACGCCGCCTGATCGCCGAGAAAGCCAGGGATGGCAAATTCGGTAATCGACCAGAGATCCCGAAGGGTATTCTCCACGGGCGTTCCGGAAACCGCGAGGCCCACCCGGCGGGGGACGCGTTTTGCCGCCGAGGCCCTTCTTGTAGCCGGGTTCTTTATGGCCTGCGCCTCGTCAAGTATTGCCAGATTCCAGTTGATCTGGCGGAAAAGCGAGAGGTCGCGAACGAGCGTGTCATAAGAGGTGACCACAACATCGAAGGTGCGAAGATCGTCCGGGAAACCCGACCGATCCGCGCCGCGATGGATGAGGACGCGAAGCGAGGGTGCGAAGCGCACGATCTCGCGCCGCCAGTTTTCCAGCACGGTACCTGGGGCGATGACGACAGAAGGCCGCCTGCCATCCCGTGACTCCCCTGCAAGAAGTGCTATGACCTGAACGGTCTTTCCGAGTCCCATTTCATCGGCGAGAATTCCTCCGAGCCCTTGCGAAGCGATCAGTTCGAGCCACCGCAGACCGTTCTTCTGGTATGGAAAGAGCGAGCCTTGGAATCCCGCTGGCGCCACGAAGTCTGCCGGCGCGACATTGCGGATTGCGCCCGCGGCATCCTGCGAGCGGTCGACAAGGGCAGGATTCTGTGAGCCGAGTCGCTTCAGTTCGAGGTACTGGCGCAGGGTAATCGGCCCGGGGCCATCTACCCCTGCTCCGCGCAGGAGCTTCCTGATTTCATCAAGGCCGCCGGGGACGAGCGGATACCAGGTGCCATCGGCGATGAGATGCTCGGGTGCATTTTCGCCTGTGCCCTGTAGCGGAGCGCTGAGGCCGTCGCCAACGGCGACGAGCTCGCAACAAACCGGCGTGGCCTGAGCGCCATCCTGGGGGACGATGTGTATCTCGGGTCGGAGGGGATATCGGGAAAAGGAGAGCGCCGGCGGACTAATTTCCGGACCCGGCAGTAACGGGATGTGCGTGTGTTCGACGGCCACGCGATAGATATCGCCCGCGGGCGGCGTAAACGAAGAGCCGTCGGGCAGTCGGACGGTCAGTAATCGTCCCGAGATTTCCCATTGCGGTCCTCCGGCCGCATTCTGGTTCTCGGACGCACTTGACGGCATCGGCTTCGTACTCCGCAGCGAGCGCCAACAGACCGTGGCCGGGCTCCATTCATTGTCGTGCGCTCAACAGTTTAGCGGCAAATACTGCACCACCAACCCCCTTGCCCCAAGTCCCCCTGGATCGGCAGGCGCGGACGGTTACCGGATCGGCTTGCGGTCCCGTCAAGTCGTGGTCAGTGGGAGCAACCGGATGTCACCAATAAAGCTCTCGAATGTAAGAAGATGCGGCCGCACAGCGTCGGGGTAGGCGTCGTGAAGCCCCAGAGGCACGACAAGCTGGACGCCGGCCTCCCGCATCTCGCGGAACTGCCCTTCCGAAACGCCCTCCTGGAGCGTGAGCAGGTGCTTGAGCGGAATGCGGTCAGCCTCGTTGAGGACCTGCCGCCACCTATCCTTGCAGGTCGTCTTGGCGGCCAGCATGCGCAGCCGCGCATCCGGAAATGACAGATCGGCATAGGCCTCGGTTGAGGGAAACAGGAAGTCGGGCCGCTAGCCGCCCTCGATCACCGGACGGTGGGAGAAGTCGCGGCCGGCGTTCAGCCCCTCTTCGGTGAAAATTTCGCTCGCATGCAGTTCAAGCGAGTTGCCCGAACGCGACTTGCGGCTTTGCAG
>JBFWYV010000420.1:0-3135 GCA_050186055.1 Hyphomicrobiaceae bacterium
CCCCCCCACGCCCACGAGGAGTGCGACCCGGAACGGGGTCGCGCCCTCCGTCCGGCCAAAGACAAGCGGCGGCGCCGCGAAGTGCTCGTCGCGTTCCGGCCCGGCCCAGACCGCCGAAAGCGGGATCATGTGGGCGAGATTCAGCGTCGAGACCGGCGGCTGTCTGACATTGGCATAGACATGACCCGGTAACGAGCCAAGCCAGGCCTCGATCGCGTTGAGCGCTTCCGCGATGCAGGTAAAGTCGCGGCCCTGGATGATCTTTTCGACCAGCCGCAGCTTCTCTGCCGCGATGCCGGCGTCCTCGTCCCACACGGTTACGGTGGCAGTGACGTAAGCCTGTCCGACGTCATCGGACCCCAGTTCCTGCAATGCTGCATCGGCGTCGGCCGCCTTGTTGGCGGCATCGCTGTCCAGGAGGACCGACGCTTCATTGGTCATCACCTCCTTGAGGATCGCACCAATACTCTTGCGCTTGGCGAACCACTGGCGCCGGATCCTGGTCAGCAGCCGGACGGCTTCAGTCTTGTCGAGGAGGATGGCGCGGGTCGACCAGCGGTATTCGAAGGCTAGCCGGTTCAGCTCATCGAGGATTCCGGGATAGGTTGCCGTCGGGAATCCGATCACCGTGAGCGTGCGCAGATGCGCGCGGCCGAGACGGGGTTCGAGCCCACCGACGAGCGATTGATCGCTCAGGAGCGCGTCGAGATGCATCGGTGTTTCGGGAACCCGGACACGCTGGCGTTTGGTGGAGATTGTCGAGTGCAGGTAGGTCAGGGTCTCCGGGTCATCGAGCCAGTCGACCTCGGGCACGAAACCTTCGAAAAGTTGCAGGACGCGATCGGTGCGGTCGATGAAGCCGTGAAGCAGTTCATGCGCATCGACACCAGTTTGCTCGCGGCCCTCGTAAAGCCAGCTTTCTGCGCGCGAGGCATCTTCGGCCGACGGCATCCAGAGAAAGGAGAGATAGTAGCGGCTCTCAAAATGCACGCCGGCGGCCTCGAACTGCTCACGACGCTCAAGATCGACCAGCGCGGACGTGGCTTCCGGAAAGACGCTGTCGGGATAGGCGGTCGCGGGGCTGCGCTGGGCTTCCACGAAAATCGCCCAGCCCGATCCAAGCCGGCGCAAAGCGCTGTTGAGCCGCGCGATCGTGCCGATCAGCTCGGCCGGCGTGGCGCTGTCGAGGTCAGGACCGCGGAAGCGGGCCGTGCGCTGGAACGATCCGTCCTTGTTGAGGACGATGCCGCGCGCGACGAGTGCCGCCCAGGGCAGGTAATCTGCAAGGCTTGCGGTGCGGTTGCGATACTCGGCGAGGTTCATCATCTCGCGAACCTCATGGCCGGAAATGCGCGGGATAGCGCAGATGCCGACGCACGACTTCAACGAACTGGCTATCTCGCCGCGTCGCCCAGACCGCCGCGAAATGTCCCGCCGCCCAAAGAATGATGCCGATGAGCCAGAGCCGCAGGCCGAGGCTGACTGCAGCCGCGAGCGTGCCGTTGGCAATCGCGACCGAGCGTGGCGCCCCGCCGAGCAGGATCGGGTCGGTCAGCGCACGATGGACCGGCGCAAAGAAGCCGGCGATAGGCTCGCTTAGCTGCATCACAGGAGCGCTCCGCCGCCAAAGGAGAAGAACGACAGGAAGAAGCTCGACGCGGCGAACGCGATCGAGAGCCCGAATACGATCTGGACCAGCCGCCGGAAGCCACCCGCGGTGTCGCCAAACGCGAGTGTCAGGCCTGTCACGATGATGATGATCACCGCGATGATCTTCGCGACCGGGCCCTCGATCGATTCCAGGATGCGCTGAAGCGGGGCTTCCCAGGGCATCGACGAGCCGGCCGCTCTCGCAGGCGATACCGACAACGCGCAGATCGTGACGGCGGCGATGATCAGTGCAACCCGCATGCACAGGCCGTGTAGGTGCGCGGTCATGGATAGTCTCCGTTCCGTTTGGGATCGCCGCACGTCTCGGGTGGGCAGATGACGTAGTCGCCGGTTGTCGCATCAAGGCCGGCGACAAGGACAAGTTCGGAGAGCCGGCGCTGTGCGCCCCTCCCGGCCAGCACTGCGATGATGTTGATCGTCTCCGCGATCAGGGCACGCGGTACCGTGATGACGGCTTCCTGAATGAGTTGCTCAAGACGTCGCAGCGCGCCGAGCGCGGTGCCGGCATGGATGGTGCCGATGCCGCCTGGATGGCCTGTGCCCCAGGCTTTCAGGAGGTCGAGGGCTTCTGCGCCGCGGACTTCACCGATCGGGATGCGGTCAGGGCGAAGCCGCAACGACGAGCGCACGAGGTCGGAAAGCGTCGCAACGCCGTCCTTGGTGCGGAGAGCCACGAGATTCCGAGCCCGGCACTGTAGCTCGCGCGTATCCTCGATCAGGACCACGCGATCGCCGGACTTGGCGACTTCTGCAAGCAACGCGTTGGTGAGCGTGGTCTTGCCGGTCGAGGTGCCGCCGGCGACGAGGATGTTGCGCCGTTCGGCGACGGCCTTCCGCAGCAATTCCGCTTGCGCCGTCGTCATGATGCGGGTTGTCGAGTAGTCGTCGAGCGTGAAGACCGCGACGGCGGGCTTGCGGATCGAGAACGCCGCCGCAGACACGACGGGCGGCAACAGACCCTCGAATCTCTCGCCTGCTCCAGGCAGTTCCGCTGAGACGCGCGGAGCGCGATGGTGGACCTCAGCGCCGACGTGATGGGCAACCAGCTGGATGATGCGCTCCCCGTCTGTCGACGCGATTACAGCACCGGTGTCGCACAGACCTTCCGAAAGACGGTCGATCCAAACGCGACCGTCAGGATTGAGCATCACCTCGACGACGCTCGGGTCTTCCAGGAAGGTGGTGATGTCCGGCCCGAGCGCCGTACGCAGCATGCGGGCACCGCGCGTGACCGCTTCTGCCTTGGGAGTTGCATTCCCCATGTTGCCCCCGGCGCTGCGTCGGCCCGTGGAGTCGGGCCGGACATCGGGGACGAATAGAAAAGGCAGGAAGCGAAGTGGCGCAACAAGAGTCAGAGACTCATCGCAAAGGGGCGAAAAAATACAGGAGAAAGAGGAGAACAGCTCTTCACGCGAGGAGGCTGATGCCCGTACCAATTACACTTGAGTAGATTTTTAGCGTGAG
>JBFWYV010000421.1:0-3078 GCA_050186055.1 Hyphomicrobiaceae bacterium
GAATGCGCCGGCCGAGTTGGGCTTCGTTCAGGGTGCAGGTGATGGCAATCATCTGCGAACGGTCGAGCCAGGCGCTGCCGATGCCGGTGGCGAGGTTGGTTGCGCCTGGTCCCAAGGTCGCGATCGCGAGACCGGGGATGCCGGTCATGCGCCCGGTCACGTCCGCGGCGAAGCCGGCCGAGCCCTCATGGGCCGCCAGAACGAACTCTATTCCGCCGGTCCGCATCGCATCCATCAACGGCAGGACATTGCCGCTCGGCACGCCGTATCCGTGCCGGATGCCGGCCGCCTTGAGGATGGAGACGATGAGTTCAGCGTTGTTCATGACGTGTTTCTATCGATGCGGGGTGGGCCGGAAATCTTTGCGGCAGGACAGCAAGGCGTGCAAGCCGGGCACAGTGAGGGGTATCAGCGTTGGCGGACAGAGGGAACCCCCGGCAAATTGCCCATTGAGAACGGGATGCGGCAGGCGCTATCGTGTGGTCAGCGATACACCGTGCCCTCCCTGATTGAAAGGCATCAACTCATGTCGTCAAAGCTGCGCCATATCGCCATCATCGTCCCGGACCCGGAAGAAGCTGCCAAGTTCTTCGAGCAAGCCTTCGACATGACGCGTGCCGGTACTGCCCGACGCGGTATCTACATGACCGACGGCACGATGAACGTTGCGCTCCTCAAGAAGGAGTCGGAGAAAGAGAAGATCGGGCTCTTTCACTATGGCATCTGGGTGGATGATCTGGACGTGGCGGAAAAAAAGGTGATCGGCGCGGGCGGCACCTATATGACCGGACGCCCGACTTCGCCGAACTCCTACTACGAGGCAAAGTACAAAGATCCGCTCGGCATCGTGTTCGATCTGACCCACTCCGGATGGAAGGGTGCGGTGAAGGAAGTCGAGCCGAAGGCCTGAGATTGTCAGGTGACGGAGTCGTCGGGCGATCATCCGGTCCCCGAATCTGTCGGTTCCGTGAGTGAAATCCCCGATCACCAATGCTCAAGGCGTATTCCGGACGATGACGGCCAGCCCCCCTGTATTCATCATCGGCGCTGGGCCGGTGGGTCTTTGCCTCTCGCTTGCCCTGGCCAAGGAGGGCATTGCCTCTACCGTCGTCGAAGCGCTGAAACCGGAAAACGTCCTGGAGCAGGTCCCGCGCGCGGGGACCAACCATCCTTCGACGCTCGAGATGTACGATTCCATCGGGCTTTACGAGAAGCTGGAACCACGCGGCATCAAGGCGCCGCTGTTTCACTACTGGGACCGGAAGGGCTGGAAGCGGATCGCCGAGTTCGATCATGGCGTCCTGAAGAATGACACCCGGTTCCCGTTCGCGCTGCAGTGCGAGCGCATCAAGATCGTCGAAGAAGGGCTCAAGCTGGCGCAGGCCAATCCGCTGATCGATGTGAGGCTCGCGACCACGTTCGAGAGTTTCGAGCAGGGTGCGGACGGCGTCAAAGCCGTTGTCGTCAACGAGGCGGGCGAGCGTGAGACGGTGACATGCAAGTATCTCGTCAGCGCGGAGGGCGCGCGTTCCATCGTCCGCAAGGACCTCGATATCGAGTTCGAGGGCTTCACCGAAACCGAGCGGACACTGAATATCGAGGTCTCCTACGAGTTCCGGGATCATGGGTTCACGGAACGCAACTACATCTCGGACCCCGACGAATGGTCGAACCTGTTCCACTGGAAAGGGCCGCACGACCGCTGGCGGGTTCATTTTCCGACCAGCCCGGATCAAACCGAGGAAGAGATCAAGCGGGAGGAAAACCTCCATCGTCTGCTGCGCAACTTCATCGAGTTCAACGGCAGCTACATCATTCGCGCCTCAAACCTCTATACCGTGCACCAGCGCGTGGCGAAGAAGTTCAGGCGTGGCCGCTGCATCCTCGTCGGCGACAGCGCGCATGTGAACAGTCCTATCGGTGCCATGGGGCTCAACAGCGGCGTCCATGATGCCTTCAATCTGTCGGCGAAGCTGATCGCGATCCTGCGTGGCGAAGCGGACGAGAACGTGCTCGATCGCTACGAGCGGCAGCGCCGCCACATCGCGCTCGCGCACACGCAGGCGGATACCATCCGGAACAAAAGGCGCCTCGCCGAGCAGGATCCGGCCGTGCGGCAACACAACAGCGACGAGCTTCGCCGCACCTCGGAGGATCCCGTCACTGCCCGGAGGTTCCTGATGCGCACCGCACTGTTTGACAGCCTGCGTGAGGCCGACGCCATCGCCTAGCAGAACGGCATCAACACCCGGCCAGGAGTGCCGCAATGAGTGACAAGGATCCGGTGCGCCCTGCAGTCCGCGCGCCCGTCTACGGCGGCCGTTTCATGGTTGTGACGGGGCACATGGCGGCATCGGTCGCGGCTCTCAATGCGCAAGCGCGCGGCGGCAACGTGGTGGATGCGGCGATTGCAGCGTCGGCTGCGCTGGCGGCGGTGGTCGGGCAGGCGACGACGATCGGCGGCGACTGCTTCGTGCTCTACCACGATGCGGGCAGCGGAAAGACGCACGGTCTCAATGCCTGCGGCGTAGCGCCGGCGGCGGCGGTGCCGGACAGGTTTCCGGACGGGATGAAGGTGCTCGGTCCGCTGGCGTGCGTGGTGCCGGGCCTGGTGGCGGCGTGGGATGCGCTGCATCGCGCGTATGGCAGCCTGTCCTGGTCGGAATTGCTGGACGATGCGATCTGGATTGCCGACGGCCATCCTGTCTCGTTCATCCTGGCGTCCCGGTATGGCGACGCGAAGGAGGCGCTGGCGGCCGATCCCGGATGCGCGGGCGTATTCCTGCCCGGTGGACAGCCCGTCGCCTCCGGCCAGACGCTGCATCAGCCGGCGCTCGCACGCACACTGAAGATCATCAGCGAGGATGGCGCCGGCGCATTCTATCATGGCGAGATCGCAGCCAAGATCGCAGCCGGGTTCGAGCGTGCCGGCGGATTGATCACGGCAGCCGATCTTGCCGCATATCAGCCGATGTGGGTGGAGCCGATGTCGACCGCCTACAGAGGTCATCGCGTCTCGGTGATGCCGCCGAACTCGTGCGGCGGGCTTCTGTTGATGCAACTTGATGGGCTGTCGGC
>JBFWYV010000422.1:0-3078 GCA_050186055.1 Hyphomicrobiaceae bacterium
ACGATGCGGCCTTCCGTGTCCCGGATCGCGGTGGCGACGGCGTAGGAATCGGGAGAGATCTCGGCGAGGCTGGAGGCAAAGCCGGTGCGGCGGATCCGCTGGACCTCGGCACGGAGGCGATCGGCGGCGGCGGTCTGGGAGCCGGTTCCGGGGAGCTTCGTGCGCTTCAGATAGGCTTCGAGCTCTGCGTCGCTCATGCCAGCCAGGTGGACGCGGCTGACGGCTCCGGCATAAAGCGGGCGCGGCTCGCCCAGCCGCTTGGACAGGCTGATCGCGTTGGAGCATTCGACAGCATCGATATTGACGCGAAAATCTCCGTCCCTGACGCTGAGCACGGTGGTCTCGTTCAGAGTATCGGTGACCGACCGCATCGGCTGCCGCGCTGCGGCGCACACCGGCAGGCCGTCCAGAACCGCGGTCGCCAGCCTGAGCGGCGCGACGCCCAGCCGGTAGCTGCCGGTGTCCTCGTCCTGAAGGACGAAGCCCTGGTCTACCAGCGTCGAAAGGATGCGGAATGCCGTGGCTTTCGACAGCCTGGTGCGATCGGCTGCTTCGCTGAGCGGCGTCGGGCGCACGGCATCGGCCAGCGCCAGCATCAGGCGCGTGGCGCGCTCGAGCGCCGCGATCTCGTTGCGTCCCTTGCCATTCGTTTTCTGGCGGTGGGGTCCCGGAGGGCGTTTGGCCCGGCGGGCAGAAATTCTGCTGGCGTTTGATATGATGGTATCTTTCTTCATGGATCAATCGGTTGATTTACTCGAAGAACGGCAAATACTTCAAGCGAAACAATGCCAAGAGGCTCAGAAGTTCCATATTCCGGAAACGGTCGCGACCGCGCAATTTTCTTCATGTCAAACTTGTAACACTTGGGTGAATTGTCTGCCGGTGGCCTTGCCGTCAGGCGTTGTATGCGCCAAATCCTGTCCACAGATCCTGTTCAATGAGAAGGCTTGTCCCTATCGCAAAATGCGCTACAAATTCATACGGCGCCCGCGAGCGTGGGGTTCAACCCAACGCCTAGGAGGCGAGTGACCGGAGGAATACTGGCTCATGGATGCACGCGTCAGGCCGGAACCGGATCGGCCGGAACGAAGCGGGGGCCACGGCATGGCCCCGACGAATATCTCCGATCCGCAGTACTTTCATAAGGTCGTCGACTGCCAGTGGGCTTGTCCGACCCATACGCCCGTTCCCGAATATATCAGGCTGATCGCTCAAGGCCGCTACGCAGCGGCCTATATGCTGAACTGGGAGTCCAATGTGTTCCCAGGGATCCTGGGACGCGTTTGCGATCGTCCCTGCGAGCCGGCCTGCAGGCGCGGGCGGGTTCAGGTTGGCGACGATGCGACAGCCAAGGATCCGAGCAAGCTCAATTCGGAGCCGGTGGCGATCTGCAGGTTGAAGCGCGTGGCAGCCGACTACAAGGGCGAGATCGACGCCTTTCTGCCTGCCATGCCCGCGAGCAGGAACGGCAAGCGCATCGCCCTGATCGGGGCAGGACCGGCATCGCTGACGGTGGCGCGTGACCTGCTGCCGCTCGGCTATCACTGCGTGCTCTACGAGCGCGATCCCAAGGGCGGCGGGCTGATGCGGACCAACATCCCGTCCTTCCGCCTGCCGGCCAGTGTTCTCGACGACGAGGTCGACCGCATCGTCGCGATGGGGGTCGAGGCCCGGTTCGGGCACGAGATCAGAAGCCTGAAAGGCCTGCTTGCCGATGGTTTCGACGCGGTGTTCGTCGGCACCGGAGCGCCCAAGGGCAAGGATCTCGATATCCCGGGCCGCAAGGAGGCGGATGCCAACATCCATATCGGTATCGACTGGCTGACCTCGGTTGCTTTCGGGCATGTCGACAAGATCGGCAAGCGCGTGGTCGTGATCGGCGGCGGGAATACGGCAATGGACTGCTGCCGTACCGCGCTGCGGCTCGGCGGCGAGCATGTCACCGTGACGGTTCGTTCGCCGCGCCGGGTCATGAAGGCCTCCGACTGGGAGCTGAAGGATGCGATCCACGAAGGCATCCCGATCCTCGACAACCACAATCCGAAGTCGTTCGTGATCAAAGGCGGCAAGCTCGCCGGCGTGGTGTTCGAGAAGATGAAGGAGACCGGTACCGATGCCAGAGGGCGCCCCAGGCTGGAGCCTTCGGGGGAGCTGGTCACGATCGAGTGCGACGACGTTCTGATGGCGATCGGCCAGGACAACGCCTTTCCCTGGATCGAGCGCGACATCGGCCTGGAGTTCGGCGAATGGGACATGCCGAAGATCGACAGGAAGACATTCATGTCGACGCGGCCGGGCGTGTTCTTCGGCGGCGATGCGGCCTGGGGACCGGAGAACATCATCTGGGCCGTCAAGCACGGCCACGAGGCGGCGATCTCGATCGACAAGCACTGTCGCGGCGAGGACCTCACAGTGCGGCCGGCGCCGGGTCATACCCTGGTCAGCCAGAAGATGGGGATCCACGAGTGGTCCTATTCCAACGACTACGCGGCCCAGAACCGGACCGGCATCCCGCATGCCAGGCTCGAGCAGTCGTTGAAGAACCTCAAGATGGAGGTCGAACTCGGCTTCGACGACAAGCTTGCGGTCAAGGAAGCCGAACGCTGTCTCAATTGTGACGTGCAGACAGTGTTCACGCCAAAGCTGTGCATCGAATGCGATGCGTGCATGGACATCTGTCCGGTCGACTGCATCAACTTCATCGAGAACGCCGACGAGCCGGAGTTGCGCGAGGAGCTTCGCGTGCCGGCGCGCAACGAGTCGCAGGACGTTTACGTCTCCGACGTGCTCAAGACCGGCCGCATCATGGCAAAGGACGAGGACGTGTGCCTGCACTGCGGTCTTTGTGCGGAGCGATGTCCGACCGGCGCCTGGGACATGCAGAAATACTTCTACGTGGAGGCGCAGGTCTCTCCGACCTGTCAACAGTATCACCATGCTTATTTGTCGTCATGACAGCGGTGCCGGTCCCCAATCCGGGGAGCGCGTCCGTTGCAACGGGCCGACGTGCGTGCCGGGCAAAAGTCAGCCGGCGTCGGCCAGCTATTCAGGTGCTTGGAAATGAGCGGCATTAACGAT
>JBFWYV010000423.1:0-3064 GCA_050186055.1 Hyphomicrobiaceae bacterium
GGATCCTTCAATCATGCGGGGGACTGGAGACCTGGGCGCCGGCGTGCTAGTTGGCCTGGACAGCTCGTCAGTCGATCCGCCGAGGCACGCCGCTCCATGACCAAGACCCGCACCGAGACCGATACGTTTGGGCCCATCGAGGTCGACTCTTCCCGTTATTGGGGGGCGCAAGCGGAGCGATCGCGCAACAATTTCAAGATCGGCTGGGAACGCCAGCCCGCCCCGATCATTCGTGCGCTGGGCATCGTCAAAAGGGCGTGCGCGGAGACCAACATCGCGCTGGGGCGGCTCGACGAGACTCTTGGCCGCACCATCATCGCGGCAGCACAGGAAGTCATGGAGGGCAAGCTCGACCATCACTTCCCGCTGGTCGTATGGCAGACGGGGTCCGGCACCCAGTCCAACATGAACGCCAACGAGGTGATCTCCAACCGCGCCATCGAGATGCTGAGCGGAGTGATGGGCTCCAAGAAGCCGGTCCATCCCAATGACCACGTCAACATGAGCCAGTCGTCGAACGACACCTATCCGACGGCGATGCATATCGCGTGTGCGGAGGAGATCCATCACCGGCTGCTGCCGGCGCTGCAGAAGCTGCGCAATGCGCTGAACGACAAGGCCGAGGCGTGGAAGTCGATCATCAAGATCGGCCGCACGCACACGCAGGATGCGACGCCCCTGACGCTCGGCCAGGAGTTCTCGGGCTACACGCAGCAGGTCGAGAACGGCATCAAGCGCATCGAGCAGACAATGCCGGCGCTGATGGAGCTGGCCCAGGGCGGGACCGCCGTCGGCACCGGGCTCAATGCGCCGAAGGGGTTCGCCGAGATGGTCGCCGAGCGCATCGCCGGCATTACCAAGCTTCCCTTCAAGACGGCGCCGAACAAGTTCGAGGCGCTCGCCGCCCACGATGCCATGGTGATGAGCCACGGAGCTATCAACACGATGGCGGCGTCGCTGTTCAAGATCGCCAACGATATCCGGTTCCTCGGCAGCGGTCCGCGCGCGGGCCTGGGCGAGTTGCAGTTGCCGGAGAACGAGCCCGGCTCGTCGATCATGCCGGGCAAGGTCAATCCGACCCAGTGCGAGGCGATGACCCAGGTCTGCGTGCACATCTTCGGCAATAACACCGCCATCACGTTCGCCGGCAGCCAGGGACATTTCGAGCTCAACGTCTTCAATCCGGTGATGGCGTACAATTTCCTGCAATCGGTGCGCCTGATGGCGGATGCAGCGGTGTCGTTCACCGACAACTGCGTGGTCGGCATCGAGCCGCGCGTCGACAACATCCGCGACGGCCTGCAGCGCTCGCTGATGCTGGTGACGGCGCTGGCGCCGAAGTACGGCTATGACCGTGCGGCCAGGATCGCGAAGACTGCCCACAAGAACGGGACCACGCTCAAGGAGGAAGCCTTGAAGGACGGGATTCCGGAAGCCGACTTCGACGCGATCGTCCGCCCCGAGAAGATGATCGGCCCGGACGATTGATGGCACGATGCGCGGCCGACCGCGCCGGGCATCCGGACGGCGGCGCTGCGTGTTCGGTCGCGGCAGGCCGACTGACGTGTGGAGTTGGAAACACCGAGGAGTGACGGATCACCCATGCTGAACATCAAGCGACTGTCGAGTGAAGACGCCCAGATCATGCTGCGCGCGGCCGAGAAGAAGGCGACCGAGGTCGGCGTGCCGCAGGTCATCGCAGTCACGGACGAATCCGGCAATCTGATTGCGTTCTCGCGCATGGACGGCGGGAAGGTCTCGTCGATCCGCATCGCCATCGACAAGGCCTTCACGGCGGCGGCGGCGAAGAACCCGACCGAGCACTACAACAAGCTGTGCGTGCCAGGGCAGCCGACGTTCGGGATCCACGTCACCAATGAAGGGCATTTCTGCGTCATCGGCGGCGGCCTGCCGGTGATCGTCGACGGCCAGGTGGTGGGCGGCATCGGCGTTTCGTCGGGCACGCCGGCCCAGGACATCGCGGTGGCGCAAGCGGGCATCGATGCGGTCATGGCAACGCTGAAGGGCTGAGCGGTCCGATCGGTCCATAACCGGCGGCATCCCGGCCTGCATCTGCCTGGTCTCACGGACTTTTCAATTGGTGTGACTACGCGTTTCCTCCATCGTGGACCGGGCGAAGGAGAGACACCGATGGGTCGATTGCCGCGCGGTGTGCCAGCCGAAAGTTCCGCTCAGAAAACCGCGGCCGCGAAGTTCAAGGACCCGCTGGTCACGGCGGACGGCGAACCGCGCGCGAGCGTGCCTCTCGGTGCACTGGAAATCCTATGGCTCAACACGGGAACGTTGTGCAACGTCACCTGCCGCCATTGCTATATCGAGTCCAGCCCGCGCAACGATCGTCTCGTCTATCTGTCGCCTGACGATGTCTCGCCTTACCTGGACGAGATCGCGGCGCTCGGGCTGGGCACGCGCGAGATCGGCTTTACCGGCGGCGAGCCGTTCATGAACCCCTACATCGCCGAGTTGCTGTGCATGTGTCTGGAGCGGGGGTTCGGCGTGCTGGTGCTGACCAACGCCATGCGCCCGATGCAGCGGCACAAAACGCGGCTCTTGTGGCTGAAGGAACGCTACGGGAAGCAATTGCGGCTTCGCGTTTCTCTCGATCACTACACGGCGGCCAGGCACGAGGAGGAGCGCGGCGCCAGAACGTTTGCTCCGGGTGTTGCCGGTCTCGTCTGGCTTGCCAAGAACGGGTTCGAAATCTCGATTGCCGGACGCAGCATGTGGGGCGAGAGCGAGGCGGCCATGCGGCTCGGGTTCGCTGAATTGCTGGCTGAACTCGGAATAGGACTGGACACCGGCGATCCGGCTGCCCTGGTGCTGTTTCCGGAGATGGACGAGCGGGCCGACGTTCCAGAGATCACCACCGCCTGCTGGGGCATCCTGGGGAAGTCGCCCGCCGACGTGATGTGCGCAACCTCCCGCATGGTGGTCAAGCGCAAGGGTGCGGAACGCGCCAGCGTCGTGTCCTGCACGCTGCTGCCCTATGACCCGCAGTTCGAACTCGGCGCGACGCTCAAGGCCGCGCAGGTGGCGGTGCCGC
>JBFWYV010000424.1:0-3050 GCA_050186055.1 Hyphomicrobiaceae bacterium
GGAAAGAACCCTACGACGAGGCGCTCAAGCGCCTGCTCGCGCACGAGGGCGGCTACACCAACCATCCGTCCGATCCTGGCGGGCCCACCAACTTCGGCATCACGATCCACGACTACCGAAAATACGTGAAGCCGAACGCGACCGCGGTCGACGTGCGCGCCATGAAGCTCGACGAGGCGAAGGCGATCTACCGCACGAAATACTGGGATGCGCAGCGCTGTGACGACCTGCCCGCCGGCGTCGACTATTCCGTCTTCGACTACGGCGTGAATTCCGGGATCGGTCGCTCGGGCCGCGTCCTGCGCCGCGTCGTCGGGCTTCCTGACACGACGCATGCGGTGACCGACGAGGTGCTGCGCGCCGTCGCCAGGCGCGATCCGAAGGCGCTGGTGACCGCAATCAATGACGAGCGGCTGCGCTTCCTGAAAAGCCTCAAGACCTGGCCTGTGTTCGGCGCCGGCTGGGGTCGCCGGGTCGCCGAGGTCAGGGCGTTCTCGATGAAGGTCGCCGAGCACAAGATTGTCGCCGATGTGCCGGCGTCGCACGCCATGCCTATGGAGGCCACGCCGGCGAAGGGCGTCGTGCCGCTCCCGAAGGGCCTGCAAAAGGTCACGACCGCCACCCCTGTTGCAACCGGCGGCGCGACTGCAGCAGCGCTACACGACTCCGGGCACGACCCCTGGACCATTCTCGCCGTGGTCGGCGGCTTTGTGCTGATCGCCGGCATCGGCTGGGTCGCCTTCCACCGGTGGCAAGAGCGCAAGCAGCACGCGCCCACTCCCGGCCTCGTGCCGGTGCCGGCGATTTGAGCGCGCGCCATGCGAAAGGCGCGTGCCTTCAATATCCGCGGCCTCGGGCGGTTTCCGTCGAACGGCATGGTCAAGCTGACTGGGCTGTTGAACGAGATCCCGGGCGTCAGTGCGACCACCGACGATCACGGCATCTTCGGGTTCGAGTACGTCGCAAATCTCACCGAGGCCTGCATCGCTGCTCACAAGTCCGGCCGGTTGATTGCGCTCAATGGCCATTCGTTTGGCGCCAACGCTGCGATCATGATCGCGACGCGATTGGCGGAGCGCGACATCGCGGTCGATTACCTCGCCGCCATCGATCCGGCTGCGCAGTTTGCGCTCAGCGTCTCGCTGAACGTCAGGCGCATCTACAACCCCTATCAGAACGTCGATCCCGTCGGCCGCGGCGGCGTCAAGCCGGCCGACGGCGAGAGCGAAGCGCACTGGAACGCGCGCGCCATGATCGAGCGCCGCAACCAGCTGCATGTCCGCATCGACGACGACCCCGTCATCCACCGCAACATCATCGCCGCCATCAAGGCGCTGACAACATAGGAGGAGAGCATGTTCTGGATCATCGCCGCACTGATCGGAGGCTACGTCGCCGCGATCTTCACCTGGCCGAAAATCCGCACCTGGGTCGTCGGCGTCGAGGCCGAGATCGCCTCGCTGCGCGAGAAGGCCCGCGCGCTCGAGGCCAAGATCAAGAGCTTGACCGGGAGCTGAGCCATGTGGGAGCGCATCAAGGCCTGGTTTAAGCACTCGGCCACGATTCTCTGGGCGCGGATCGTCGGGCTCGGCGGCTTCGTGTTCGCCGTGCTCGAAGCGATGGCTAACCTCTTCGATCTGCCAGGGATCAGGGAGAATATCCAGCTCCTGCTCGATCCCAGGTACGTGCCCTACTACATCATCGCGATTGCGCTCGTGACCGAGCTCGCGCGCCGGCGCACGCTCAAGAAGGATGCCGACTAATGTGGGCGTGGCTGGCAAGTTTCCTGGGCGGGCCTGTCGTCAATGGCCTGATCAGCGCCTACAGGGCCAAGCTTGACGCCGCCAACACGCAGGGCCGCATTGCAGCAGATCTCGCCGCCAAGGAGATCGAGGCTGAGATCGAGGCGCGCAAGCAGGCCTCCGCCATCATCATTGCCGAGCAGGGTCGATGGTACACGGCCATCATCCGGCCGCTGCTCGCACTCCCGGTTATCATCTACTTCTGGAAGGTGATCGTCTGGGACAAGGTGCTTGGACTCGGCAGCACCGACCCGCTCACCGGCATGATCGCCGATTGGAGCGGCCTCATCCTGACCGCCTACGTGGGCGGGCGCTCCATCGAGAAGGTCGCGCGGATTTTCAGGCGGTGAGCCTGTTATCTCGCTGCCGCAGCGCTTTGGCGGTTTGGTCCCCTCAGAACCACAACACGCACCCTGCCCCGTACCTTCGCTCGCGGGCGTGTTGGGATCGGTTTGACAAGCAAGAACAAAGCTTCCCATGACCGACGACGCACACGGATTCAAACAGTCCAAGCCACTGTTCGATCCCACGATCAACTATGGCCACATCCTCACGGCGGTCAGTTTCATTGTCGCCGGAACGGCTGCATTCTTCGGAATGAAGGTCGAACTACAGAACCTCGACCAGCGCGTTGCCAAGATAGAATCCACACTGCAGCAGCTTGCGAGCGTTATGGTGCAGACCGCTCGTCAGGACGAGCGACTCAACTCGATTGAGCGGCGGGTCGACCGCATCGAGCAGACTGGCTCAGCGAAAAGGCCCAACGATTGATGTTGCGGGTCCTTGACAGGTCAACCCCACATCGCTTGGCTACAAGCCACCTGCACCAGAGGTGTCTATACACGCGTTGGCCGCGTGGTCGGCTTCGCTACGTCGACTGTCTTCGCCGGCCAGCTAGCACAACCGCCAACATTAAACTCACAATCGACCCGGGCCACTTAATGTGGGCTGCTGACCCCGGCCGGCAGACATGATCAGATCATCGCGAATCCGCCGTTCACTCCAAGGCATTGCCCCGTGATGTAGGCAGCTCTTTCTGATGCCAGAAACAAGACAGCGTCTGCGGCGTCTTCTGGCCGAGTAAGACGTCCTAGCCCTTCGCCGATTGGATAACTGCGCAGAACCTTCCGAAGTACTTCGTCTGTTTCGACCGTGGCGGAAATCTTCTGGAAGCCGGCGATCGGACTCTCGTGCGCGACGGCAGACAGCGCAACCATATTCACATTGATGCAATATGGGCCGAACTCC
>JBFWYV010000425.1:0-3010 GCA_050186055.1 Hyphomicrobiaceae bacterium
TTCGTCGGCCGTCGGGACCGGGGAAATCGTCATGCGGAACTGGGGATCCTCACTCATAGCGGGATGTTTCCGTGCTTGCGGGCAGGAGTCGGCACGCGCTTGGTACGCGCGATGTCGAGTGACCGAATCAGCCATCGCCGAGTCTCAGCCGGCGAAATGACCGCATCGATGTATCCCCGCTTGGCCGCCTGGTACGGGCTGGCAAAAAGCTCCTCGTATTCTGAGATCAGCTCGGACCTGCGGCCGGCAGGATCGTCGTGTGCGGAGAGTTCCTTGCGAAACAGCAGACCAACCGCTGCCTCGGCGCCCATTACGGCAATTTCCGCTGTCGGCCATGCCGCATTGAAGTCCGCGCCGATGTGCTTGGAGTTCATCACCACATAGGCGCCGCCGAACGCCTTGCGCGTGATCACGGTCACCTTTGGCACCGTCGCTTCGGCAAAAGCGTAGAGCAGCTTCGAACCATGCCGGATGATCCCCTCGAACTCCTGCCGCGCCCCCGGCAGGAATCCGGGAACATCCTCGAAGACAACCAGAGGAATATTGAACGCATCACAAAATCGCACGAACCGCGCCGCCTTGATGCTGGCGTCGATGTCGAGCGTTCCTGCCAGCACATTCGGTTGATTCGCCACGATCCCGATGCTTTTCCCGTCCAGACGGCCAAACCCGCAGACGATGTTCTGGGCATGTCGCGCCTGGATCTCGAGAAAGTCGCCGGTATCGACGACGGCTTCGATCACTGAACGCATGTCGTATGGCCGCGACGCCACGGACGGCACGATCGACTCCAGCTCGGGCGCAAGACGCTCGGGATCGTCTGTGGCGTCGAACGAGGGAGGATCATCGAGATTGTTCGATGGGATAAATGAGAGCAACGCACGAACCAGGTCGATCATATCCTCTTCGTCGGCCGCGGCGAAGTGCGCCACGCCGCTCACCCGGTTGTGCGTGTCCGCTCCCCCCAGCTGTTCGTGTGTCACCTCTTCCCCGGTCACTGTTCGGATAACATCGGGTCCCGTGATGAACATCTGACTCGTGCCTTCGATCATCAGCACAAAGTCGGTCATCGCCGGTGAGTAAACCGCGCCACCCGCGCATGGTCCGGCAATCACCGAAATTTGCGGCACGACGCCGGACGCCCGCACATTCCGCATAAAGACCTCGCCATACCCGGCCAGTCCCTCGACCCCCTCCTGAATGCGAGCGCCAGCCGAATCGTTGATGCCGACAATCGGGCAACCATAGCGAACCGCCAGGTCCATCAGCTTCACAACCTTCTCGGCGAACGCCTCCCCCAGGGAACCACCGTACACCGTGAAATCCTGAGAAAAAATCGACACCCTGCGCCCGTCGATCGTGCCAAAGCCGGTGACCACCCCATCTCCGAGCGGATGACTGTCCTCCATGCCAAAATCGCGGGCGCGGTGCTGCACAAACGCATCGATTTCTTCGAAGCTCCCCGGATCGGCCAGTGCAATAGCCCGCTCGAGCGCCCCCCGCTTGTCGCGTCGCTCCTGTTTCGCAGCGGCCAGCCGGTGCTGCTCCGCATGCTTCTTCTGCAACGTGGTCAACCGGTCTTCGGACCGTTGGATCGCTTCTGGATTCTCCGCTTTCGTCAACTCCATTGTTCAGATCCGCCTCACATCGCCCTGTAGACGCCGAAAACATCACGGAGCGCCCCGGCGGCCTGCCCCAATGTCGCTCCACGTTCGAACGCCGATTTGATGGCAGGCAACACGCTGCCCTCTCCCTCGGCCGCAAATCTGATCGCCGCCAAAGCCTCATCGACGCGTGCCTTGTCCTGTTCGGATTTGTATGCTCGAACTCGCTCGATCTGCTGATTCACCCTGGCTTGATCGATCATCTGGATCGGCATATCAGTGTCCTCTGTTTCATTGAAGACGTTGACACCGACGATCTGTTCTTCGTTCGCTTCGACTGCCAGCTCATGCCGGTAGGCGTTCTCGGCGATGGCGTCCTGCACGTAACCCTCTTCGATTGCCGCGACCGCCCCGCCCAGTTCCTCGACGTTGCGAATCCACTCATTCGCCTTGCGTTCCAGTTCATCGGTAAGCGCCTCGACAAAATACGAGCCCGCCAGCGGATCGGCAGTGTCCGCCACACCGGTTTCCAGACTAATGATCTGCTGGGTGCGCAACGCGATCGTCGCAGCCTGCTCGGTTGGCAGAGCGAGAGCCTCGTCATATCCATTGGTATGCAGACTTTGCGTCCCGCCAAGGACGGCCGAGAGCGCCTGCATGGTCACGCGGACGATGTTGTTCAGGGGTTGTTGAGCGGTCAGGGTCACGCCGCCCGTCTGTGTGTGAAACCGCAGCATCCACGATTTCGGATCCTCTGCCCCGAACTCTTCACGCATGATCCTCGCCCACATCCTTCGCGCCGCCCGGAACTTGGCCGCTTCCTCGAAGAAATCGGAGTGGGCGGCAAAGAAAAAGCTGATTCGCGGGGCCACATCATCGACAACCATGCCGGCATCGAGTGCCGCTTGCACATAGGCCTTTCCATTCGCCAGCGTGAAGCCAATCTCCTGTGCGGCGGACGCGCCCGCTTCTCGAATGTGATACCCGGACACAGAAATGGAGTTCCAGTTCGGCAGATGCTCCCGGCACCACGCAAACGATTCGACCACGAGCCGCATCGATGGCCTGGGCGGAAAAATGTACGTCCCCCGCGCGGCATATTCCTTCAGGATGTCGTTTTGAATCGTTCCGCCCAGGCTTTTCACATCGATTCCCCGCTCCTCGGCCACAATCTGATACAGGAGCAAAAGCAGGGCCGCCGGAGCATTGATCGTCATCGACGTCGTCACCGCGCTCTGATCGATGCCATCGAAGAGTCGACGCATGTCATCGATCGTCGATACAGGCACACCAACGCGGCCGACCTCCCCGACGGAAAGCGGATCATCGGAGTCCAGTCCAAGTTGCGTTGGCAGATCAAAAGCAACGCTCAATCCGGACTGACCGCGCTCCAGCAGCAGGCGATA
>JBFWYV010000426.1:0-2987 GCA_050186055.1 Hyphomicrobiaceae bacterium
TGGCCTCTGCATCCGGACTCGCTGGCCGCCCTTACCGGTGCTAGCGCCGCGCCGCCAGGGGTTCAAGTTCCTGCAGATGTTGGCCGTGAAAAACGGTGTCGATCACCCATGGCGGCGGCAGGCGTCTCGTCCTTGACCGAGTGCACGGAGCCGACGCAGATTGCGCGCAAAATACTGCACAGACCCAATACACATACTCAAGCCCCAAGGTAGACGAGGCCCGATCATGACCGACATCCCCAGGATTACTTCGTTTCTCGGCGGTGAGGCCGCTCCGGCCGGCAGCGGCGAATTCGATCTCGTACAGCCGCAGGACCGAAAGATCGTCGGACGCATCGTCGAGGCGGGCGAAGCCGGCGTTGCGGCAGCCGTCAGTGCGGCCAAGGCAGCTTACACAGCGCATCGCCATTCGCCGGTGCACAGCCGCGCGAAGTGGCTGAGGGACGCCGGGGCCGTGCTGCGCAAGGCTGTCGACGAGGTCGCACCGGTGATCTCTGCCGATGTCGGCAAGCCGATCCGGGTCTGTCGCGGCGAGGTGCTGCGCGGGGCCGAGTTCCTCGAAGCGGTAGCCGCTGCGCTGCCGCAGATCAACGGCGAGGTATTGCCGCTCGATGCCACGGCCTCGGGTGCGGGACATTTCGGGTTCACGCGCCGCGTGCCGTTCGGCGTCGTCGCCGGCATCATTCCGTTCAACGGCCCGGTGAACCTGCTGGTGCAGAAAATAGGTCCGGCCGTCGCTGCCGGGAATGCGATCGTCGCCAAGCCGGCTCCGGCGGGCACGCGTACGGCGCTGATGGTCGCCAGCATGTTCCAGGAACGCGCCGGCTGGCCGAAGGGACTGTTCACGGTCCTCACCGGCGACAAGGAGTCCGCAGCCGCACTCGTCGCGCATCCCGATGTGCGCGCGGTCTCGTTCACGGGCGGCACGGCCGGCGGCGATGCGCTGATCCGGCTCGCCGGCGCCAAGAAGTTCCTGGCGGAGCTCGGCTCCAACGCCGCCAATATCGTGCTGGCCGATGCCGATCTCGCGGATGCGGCCAAGAAGATCGCCGGCGCCGCCTTCGAGGCGAGCGGCCAGCAGTGCATCTCGGCGCAGAGAGTGCTGGTCGAACAGCCGGCGTTCGATGCATTCCTGCAGGCTTTCGTTGCGGCAGCAAAGCAGCTCAAGGTCGGCCCGGTGGAAGACCCCAGCACGGACATTGGGCCGATGGTCAATCGGGCCTCCGCGGATCGCGTCATGGCCATGTGCCGGGAGGCGATCGAACGCGGAGCGAAGTTCGCGCTCGAGCCGCGGCAGAAGGATGCGGAGGTGACGCCCGGCATCCTGGTCGATGTGTCATCGGACGCGCGGCTGTGGCAAGAGGAGGTGTTCGGGCCGGTCGCGCTGGTGAGGCCGTTCGCCGATGTCGAGCATGGTCTGAAGCTTGCCAATGATTCCGCCTTCGGCCTGCAGGGCGCGGTGTTCACGCGCAGCCTTGCGACGGCATTCCGCTTCGCCCAGGACTTCGAGGTCGGCTCGATCTGGATCAACGAGCCGAGCCGGTTCAGGGTCGACAGCTATCCGTTCGGCGGCGTCAAGGCGAGCGGCATCGGCCGCGAGGGCATCCGCTATGCGATCGAGGAACTGAGCCAGCTCAAGTTCATCGGCATCAAGCCGTAAGCGATTTGCGGTCCTGAGAGGGACTCGAACTCAACCTGCGCGGCGCGGTCGCCATCGGCACGATAGCGCCGGTCGACATCATGACTTCGTGCGCGCGCACGAAGTCATACCGCAGTGGTTCCGACTATTCCGCAAGGCGCGCCTGCTCGGGCAATACTTGAGTTTTGCTGGTCAAGCGAAGACGCAGCGACGCATCGATGAGGGTGCGGTCGCCGCATAAATGTTCGATATAACGAACAATCTGATTTGTTCGCATTGCCGGACATCTTGACATGTTCGGTCGAGCGTGACCTCGCACGCGCAGCGGCCATACACACGACACGTCACACCGCGCTTGCGCGCGATCTTCCCGCCCTCCCGGCAATGAGGCCGACTGCTTCAAGAGTCCCGCTGTCGCCAACTCGCGAACAGTTAGCAAAGTGACGAAGTTTCTCTTGCACGACCCACGCATCGAATGATAGTTAGCTTTATGACTAAGCATTATCCTGAACTCTCGCTGCTCTTCCACGCTCTGGCCGATCCGACCCGTCGATCGATCCTGACCCGGCTCGCCGAAGGGCCCGCACGGGTCTCGGACTTGTCCGAGCCCACCGGTCTGCGCCTGCCCACGGTGATGCGGCACCTTTCGGTGCTGGAGGAGGCAGGGCTGATCGCCACCTCCAAGGACGGGCGGGTGCGTACCTGCGCCATCGTTCCCGAAGCCCTGGAGCCGGTGCGGACATGGCTGGATGAGCAGCGGTCGATTTGGGAGGCCCGGCTCGACCGGCTGGACGCCCTTGCAATGAAGGCGATGAAGGAACACAGGAAATGACATCGAACCCGAATCCGGGCGATATGCCTCTGGCGCGGAATCATGCGCAGGGCCGCTTCGCGACGCTGACCTTCGAGCGGGACGTGGCAGCGCCTTTGGCGGTGCTGTGGCAGACCTGGACGGCTCCGGCCGCGCGGGCAGTGTGGGCGGCTCCGGCGCCCTCGGTCATGGTGGAGTTTCTGGAGGCCGATACCAGTGTGGGCGGGCGCGAAGTCTCGCTCTGCAAGGTCGAGGGCCAGCCCGACATCCGCTGTGAGTGCGGCTGGCTGGAGTTGCAGCCGGCGCTGCGCAGCGTGAACTACGAGGTGGTATCGTCCAGCGGCGTGACGCAATCGGCGGCCTTGGTGACGGCCGATTTCTCAGGCACGGACCAGCGCAGCCGGCTGGTGGTGACGGTGCAGCTTGCCTCGCTGGCCGAGGATATGGAGGCCGGCTACCGGCAGGGCTTCGGTGCGGGGCTGGACAATCTTGCCGGAGCGGCAAGGCGGACCATGGTGCTGCAGCGCGTGATACAGG
>JBFWYV010000427.1:0-2957 GCA_050186055.1 Hyphomicrobiaceae bacterium
CTCGTTGTGACGCCCTTATTAATCTCGGTGATTCCCGACAGCCACTCCTCGAGCTCGTTATAGAACCGGTTGTGCGCATGGCTGGCCTGCAGCTCGAGAAAGCCGAGCACCAGCGATCCCGACAGACCCAGCAGCGACGACGAGAACGCAGTTCCCATGCCCTTCAACGGCGCGCCAAGCCCCGTCTTCAGCTCCTCGAAGACGTTGGCAGAGTCAGCCGATTGCGGATCCAGCGCCGAGATGGTCTGGCCCACCGCCTGTATGGTCTCCAGGAGGCCCCAGAACGTCCCGAGCAGCCCGAGAAACACCAGCAGCCCGACCAGATACCGGCCCGTGTCGCGGGCTTCGTCGAGACGGGTACCGATCGAATCCATGATCGAGCGCATCGACGTCGTCGACAGTGACAGCACGCCGGTGCGCTCTCTCAGCATCGTCGCCATCGGCGCCAGCAGCACTGGCCTGTGCGATATGGCCAGCCCGGGATCGGCGATGCGGAAGGCATTGACCCAGCGGATCTCGGGATAGAGCCTCAGCACCTGCCTGAACGCAAACAGCACACCGAAAAACAGCACGCCCACAATCAGCCCGTTGAGCGCCGGGTTCGTCTTCAGCGACACGATCAGCGTCGGTGAGATGATGAGCCCGATGAGGCAGACCAGCGCCAGAAACACGAACATGCGCATCAGGTAGATGCCGGGCGTCGACAACTTCGAATGCAAAGGCCCGGCGCCCAGATCGGGCTGTCGCTTTCTGGCCATGATCACTCCACTTTGGCCGCCCGGTCGGGCACTGCTTTCGGCCTGCTTCCGGGCCGCGGCCCGGTCTTGTACGCGGATCAGCCGCCGACCCGCCTGCCACGGGCTCGCGGATCTGAAGGCGGGCTTCTCCTCGTCACGAACTTAATATACGGCCTTCTGCCAGGAAAACCCGGCGACTTCATGCCCGTGGATCGCCATTGTTTCATGCAGGCGGCGCCACTGCGATCGATATCCGGCGTCGGTCACCGCCGCACACCGGCGAGCAGCGCCAACATCCCCTTGTGGATCATGAGGTTGCCAGCCAGAACGCCGCCCGTCTCGAGCATGTCCGCGCCGCCATCCAGATCACTGACGACCCCGCCGGCTTCACGCACGAGGACGATGCCGGCTGCGATGTCCCACGGCTGCAGGTTGTGTTCCCAATAGGCGTCGAACCGGCCGGCCGCCGTCCACGCCAGATCCAGCGCCGCCGAACCCGTCCGCCGCAGTCCGGCGACCTCGGCCATTGCCGCCTTTGCTTCGCGCAAAAACGTTTCGTGGCCGACCCGCCCACGATGCGGGATGCCGGTCGAGACCACGGCATCGCCGATGTTCTTTCTGGCCGCGACCCGAAGGCGCCGGTCGTTCGGACCACGTCCCATCAGGAAGCAGCCCTTGCCCTTCTCGGCCATGAACAGCTCGTCCGACGCAGGGTTGTAGACGAGGCCGGCAATCATCACGCCCTCGCGCTCGAGCCCGATCGAAATCGAAAACAGCGGGATGCCGTGCAGGAAATTGGTCGTCCCATCCAACGGATCGACGATCCAGCGGTGCGTCTTGTCCGCCCCCGGCACCTCCCCTCTCTCTTCCATCAGGAAGCCGTAGCCGGGACGAGCCTTCGACAGCTCCCGGAACAGCGTCTCTTCGGCCCTGTGGTCGGCGGACGACACGAAATTCGCCGGACCTTTGACGGAGACCTGCAGTTGCTCCACCTCGCCGAAGTCCCGCGCCAGTCCGCGACCGGCCTTGCGGGCGGCCGCAATCATGACATTCATAAGGGCAGAGGCTGGCATGTGATCCTGCTTCCGTTGGCGGTGAGGAACTCGATCGTCTGTTGCCGCAGTTCGGCGCAAAGCTCGGAACGCTCGTACTAAGCAGCCCGCCCGGCGCGGTCAACGTGGCAGAGGCGAGCCCGGTGCCGAACGCCGGTCACGGCCGTAGCCGGCTCAGCCGCCCGCGACATCGATGACAATTTTGCCGACCACGATTGCCTCGTCCTGCGCCGCATGGGCATCGGCGGCCTTCGCCAACGGGAAGCGGGCGCCAATGCGGGGCTTGTATGCGCCCGCCCGCAGGACCGCGTTCGCATCACGCGCTGCGGCCCAGTGCGCCTCGCGCGACATACCGTAAACCATGATGGTATGGACGGTAATGCCCTTGGACATGAAACGCGGAAACGGGAACGCGACGGTTTCCGTCGGACTGCCCGCCGAATAGCTCGCAACGGCGCCGTTCGGCTTGAGGATCGCGAGATCCATCTCCACGTTGTCCTCGAAGGCGACGTCGAGAATCCTGTCCACGCCGTCGCCGCCGGTCAGGTCCCTGACCCGGGCAACGACATCGTCCTTTTTCCGGTCGATGACCGCGTCCGCGCCCGATCCGAGCGCCACCTCGGCCGCAAGCGGCGTGCTGACGGTCCCGATCACCCGCGCCCCGGCCCATTTCGCAAGCAGCACGCCAGCCTGTCCCACCGCACCGCCGGCGCCCGTGATAAGGATCGTCCGGCCCTGGATGCCGCCGTCCTTGAACAGCGCATTGTGCGCGGTCATCGCGGGCACCCCGAGCGCGGCGCCGACGTCGAAGCCGATCCCATCCGGCAGCGGCACCGCCTTTTCCTGATCCAGCGTGACGTACTCCGCGCAGGTCCCGAAGGCCTGTCCCTTCTGGGCCTCGTACATCCACACGCGTTCGCCGACGCGCGCCGCCGCAACACCCGGCCCGACCTGATCGATCACGCCCGCGCCGTCCTGGTGGGGGATCACGCGCGGAAACGGCATGGTCGTGACATTGCGCCAGAAACCCCGCGCCTTGGCGTCGGACGGATTGAGCCCGGATACCATCACCCTGACCCGCACCTGGCCTGGCCCCGGAACCGGATCCGGCATCTCGCCGACCACCAGAACATCGTGAGGCGGCCCTTTCTTCTCGTACCAGACAGCC
>JBFWYV010000428.1:0-2953 GCA_050186055.1 Hyphomicrobiaceae bacterium
CTGTTGTTTCGACAACATGCCGAGCTCACAGATTGCGCCGCTACTCACTTCGGAGCAGCGTTATCCCATTCGCGGTCTCGGTGTGGACCTCCCTATTGCGCAGCCTACGATGCGATAGATGCCCAGCGTTGCCGGGGATCAGTCTGCGAAGTTGGTTGTCTGCAAGAAAGCGATCGCTTCGGGGACAAAAGCGCTACCTTTGCCGGACTGCACGAGACGGTCCAGCGTATCCCCTACCCCGGCTGCAACCATGTCTGCGGCGCCGAGATACTCCGCCAACTGCCGGTAGTAAAAAAGGTCCTTGGCTGCATTCGCGATCGTGAATTTCAGCTGCCCCGTTTCACCATCCGTCACGTACGGCACGAGACGTTCGAGCGCGACGCCGCCGCCGCCGCCCTTGGCCAGACATTCGACCAGCGCGTTCATCGAGACCCCGCCCTTGCTCGCACAGGCGATCGCCTCGGCGACCAACATCACGGAGCCCAAGGAGACGTAGTTGTGCAGCAGCTTCAACTGATGGCCGGCACCGACGCCGCCCGCCTGGAAGATATTCTCAGCGAAGGCCGAGAGAAGCGGCATCACCGACTGCACCACTTCTGGTTCTCCGCCTACCAGAAGATTGAGCCGCCCTTCCTCCGCTTCTTTCGGGGTCCGGGTCATGGCCGCATCCACGAACGAAGCACCCTTCTCCGCCACTGCGGCAGCGAGTTTGACAGTCGAGGTCGGGTTCGCGGTCGAGCAGTCGACGACGACCATTCCCGGGCGCAGCAGCCGGAGCACGTCGCCTGACCCCAGCAGGACATCCTCGACCTGAGGCGTGCCGCTGACGCACAGCAATATGATGTCAGAGGCGGCCGCCAACTCCTGTGTCGTTTCAAAGGAGCTCGCCCCGGCGGCATCGAGATCGTCCGTCGGCTGATTTCCGGGATGCCGCAGATAGCCGAAGCTCCAACCTTTGCCGACGATGTTCCTGGCGATCCCATGGCCCATCAGACCTATGCCGATCATCCCAATACGCTGCCCCATAGGTCTTGTCCCGTTGTGAGAGGGTCTGGTTCGGCAGTCCGGCCGGAAGCGGATCAAGCCAGACACCGGTGCTTGCCTGCACTCGTCATGCGAATGCGATGAACTTCTCGGCGATTTTGTCGTCCATGCCGTGGCCACCCAGCAGAAAGAGCTATGCCACTATCCGTCCTCGCGAAGATTGTCAGGTGGTGCGAATAGCGACAGATGTCACGCTGCTCATCTGGCCGATGCGCTCGGCCAGCGTCTGCGACAATTGTCGTTCAGGTTCGAAGACCCGAAGCTCGATGCTCTCGGTCTCGGCGGCCGCCGAGACCGAGTTGAGCCGGATGCCCATGCGACGGACCTGATCGAGCGTTCGGCACAGCACGTCGAACAGATCGGCGCCGCGGATGTCAAAGCACAGTTCGGCAGGCAGGGCAGCCGGCCGGTTGGAACGCGCGTCTTCCTCCATGCGTCTCACTCGAAGGGGCGACGCAGGTGCCAGTCGGTCGCGCTCTGGAAACCGACGCCCGCGTTGATCAGCAGGTCCTCGCGGACGTGCTTGCCAACGAGTTGCAACGAGATCGGTACATTCGCGGAGGAGAAGCCCGCAGGCAGCACGATGGTCGGGTTGCCCGCCAGATCGAACGGGGCGGTGTAGCGGATCATTTGCAGCAGCACGTCGTCATCGGCGCCGAACGCTTCGAGCTCTGGCAGCGTCGGAGTGGGCGTCGTCATGGTCGGGATCAGCATCAGGTCGACATCCTCGAATGCTGCCGCCAGCTGGCCGGAGAATTCGAGGCGGTCGACCCATGCCTTTGCGACCGTCTCGCCGGAGACGGTACGGCCATGTTCGATCAGGCCAGCCATGCCCGAGTGGTAGTCTTGAGCGCGGGAGGGGTAGGTTTCGGCGTGCACCTTGGCGGTTTCCGATCCACAGATGTGGAACCAGCCGCGCAGCGCCTCGTAGGGCGAAGGAAACGAGACGGTGCGGATGCGCGCGCCGAGGGATGCGAGGACCGAACGTGCTGCCTCGACCGCTGCGACAACTTCCGGATGAGTGCGCGTCGACACGAAGCTTTCGTCAAAACCGATGCGCAGGCCGCTCAGGCCCCGTTTCGCGGCCTCGCGATAGTTGGGCACGTCGGCGCGAAGCGCTGTCGGATCGCGATCGTCCGGACCAGCGATCGCCTGCAGGATTAGGGCTGCATCCGCGGCGCTGCGGGCGAACGGGCCGACATGGTCGAGCGAATGCGAGAGCGTAAAACAGCCGTAGCGGCTCACCCGCCCCCAGGTCGGCTTGATACCTGTCACGTTATTGCATGCCGACGGGAAGCGGATAGAGCCGCCCGTGTCAGTCGAAAGTGCTCCGTAGGTCAGGCCAGCGGCAGTCGCGACCCCGGACCCGTTCGACGATGTGCCGGCCCAATAATCCTCGTTCCACGGATTCAGCGGCACGGGGAAGATCGGATGGTTATTGGTGTAGGCGCCTTCGGTCAATGTCAACTTGCCGAGCAGGATCGCGCCGGCGGCATAGAGCCGCTTAACGACTGTCGCGTCATATTGGGGAACATGATCCTTGTAGATGCTCATGCCCGCGGTGGTCACTGCATCGCGGGTGGCGAAGAGATCCTTCACGGCGAGCGGCACGCCGTGAAGAGGCCCGCGCCACAGGCCACGCGAGAGTTCGTCTTCCGCGATCCGCGCGCGGGCCAGAGCCTGCTCGCGCATGACGGTGATGTAGGAGTGCAGGCGACCGTCATGCACTTCGATGCGGTCGAGCATGGTGCGGACTACCTCGACGGGCGAAATCTCGCCTGTCCGTATCGCTTCGGAGAGCTGTTCAATCGACCAGTAATGCAGTGCGCTCATGCCTTCCCCTCGCTTGGTCGAACTCTCCGGGCTCGACGGCCTTTTCATTAATTTCATTACAGTCTGCCCAAAGCAA
>JBFWYV010000429.1:0-2948 GCA_050186055.1 Hyphomicrobiaceae bacterium
CCGAGCGGTTCGCGCAGGGTATATAGATGCACGCTTTCGTCGGCGCTCGGCAGGGTCTCGCCGGCCATCCGCTGCGCCTCGCCTACCGCATAGTTCATCTTGGCGATGGCGTTCTGTGTCTCACCCCTCGCCTCGCCAATAGTCTTGCCCTCTTCACGGGTAAGATCGCGGGCGACGGTTTCCAGGCGCTCCTGCAGAATAGCTGCGGCCTTCGCGACGATGGCGGCGCGCGCGACCGGCGCTGTTCGTGCCCACTTTTGCTGAGCCTCGTCAGCCGCGGACACAGCGCGTTCGACGTCTCGAACGGTCGAGTCAGGAAAGTAACCGATAGCCTCGCCCGTTGCCGGATTCGTGTTGGCAGTGATTCGCCCTTCATCAGCCGGCAACGCCTGCCCAGCAATGAAATTATGAAAGACCGGGCTTCCGCCGATTATTTCAGCTTTCACGTTCGTGTCGCGCATCGCTAGAGCCCAAGATAGGCGCGGCGAACGAATGGATCGCCACGCAGAGTATCGCTTGGACCTTCCGTCACAATGCGCCCCATCTGCAGGACATAGGCGCGATCGGCGATCTCCAGCGCGATGCGCGCGTTCTGTTCGACAAGCAAGACACTGATACCGAGCGCACGGATCGTCTTCACGATTTCGGCGACTTGCGCCACCATCTTCGGAGCGAGTCCCATCGATGGCTCGTCGAGCATCAACAGTTGCGGCTTTGCCATCAGACCGCGGCCGATCGCGACCATCTGCTGCTCTCCGCCGCTCAACGAGCCGGCATGCTGGCCCTTGCGTTCGCGTAGTCGGGGGAAGAGCTCGTAGACCTGATCCAGCCGTTGGGTCAGGTCGGCAGCCGCCGAGGTGTAGGCTCCGAGCAGCAGGTTCTCGTGCACGGTCATGTCAGCGAATAGCCGGCGCCCCTCGGGGACCTGAGAAATGCCGACTTTCACCACGTCGGCGGGACGATGTGTGACGGCGTTGCCCCTGAAGCGGATCTGGCCCCTGCGCACCGCCAATAGGCCGGAAATCGTGCGCAGCGTCGTGCTCTTGCCGGCTCCATTACTGCCAATCAGGCTGACGATCTCGCCCGCGCCAACAGCGAGCGAGATGCCGTGCAGCACGGCCATGCGGCCATAACCGGCGTGGAGACCGACAACCTCAAGCATCGGCGCTCTCCGTCCCGAGATAAGCCTCGATAACCTCCGGATGCGCGGCCGCTGCCTCCGGCGTACCGTCGAAGATGACGCTTCCCAGGCTGAGCACGATGATGCGGTCGCACAGGCTCATGACCATACGCATGTCATGCTCGATCACGATCACCGTGAAGCCGGCCGACTGCAGCCGTCGGACCAGCCCGCACAACTCGTCGGTCTCCTCCGCGTTGAGGCCGGCTGCCGGCTCGTCGAGCAGGATCAGCCCCGCCCCGGTCGCCAGCGCGATCGCGATTTCCAGCCGCCGCTGGTCGCCATAGGACAGCGCGGCGGCCGACAGATCGCGACTCTTCTCCAGGCGCACGAGGCTGAGAATGCGGTCGACTGTCTGGTCGATGGCCTTTTCAGCGTCCCGGAAGCGTGCGCTGCGCATCAAGATCGAGAAGGGATCGCGGCAGGAGCGCAGATGGGTAGCGACGCGAATATTCTCCTCCGTCGAAAGCTCCGGGAACAGGCTGGTGATCTGATAGGTCCGCGTCACCCCAAGCGCGGCGATGGCATGCGGCGGGCGACCGCCGATCTCGCGACCGCAATAGACAAGATGGCCGTCGGTCGGGGCGAGCGCACCCGTTATGACGTTGAACAGCGTCGTCTTGCCAGCACCGTTTGGCCCGATCAGGCCGACCACCTCGCGTGGCCGTATGCTGAACGTGACATCGCTGACCGCCGTCAATCCTTCGAAGCGCTTGGAGACCCGTTCCACCTTGAGCTCGCCGGTCTCCGTCGCGGGCGGGATGACTGCCGCTTCCGACATCGGGACCGCCGAAGCCGGGGGTGCATCTGTCGCGTCACGGATCTTGAACCGCGCCTGCCGTGCCCAGCGCATGCGATTCCAGATTCCGGTCAGACCTTCCGGCATGACGGCGATACAAAACAGCAGGATAAGGCCGAGCAGCAGGCTGCGCGCCATCTCGGCGACCCGCAACAACTCGGGCAACACCCCGAACACAACCGAGCCGATGAGCGGGCCGGACATCGTGCTGGTCCCACCCGCAATGAGCATGATGAAGACAACGCCGATGTAGTGGAAACCAAGTTCGGTGGGACTGACGAACCCGACATAATGCGCGTAGAACCCTCCGCCGAGGCCGGAAATGGCCGCGCCCAGCACAAAGGCGATCATCTGGTAGCGCAGCGGCGAAATCCCCAGGCTCGACGCCAGGCTCTCGTTCTCGCGAACGGCATGCCACGCGCGTCCGATCGGAGAGCGCAGCAACCGGTCCAGCATGAATATGACGATGCCGATCGTGACCACTACGGCGATCCGGGTCTGCACATCGCGATCGATAATGGCGTTCGCGCCATCAGGCAGCAGATAGAACGGCGGAATGAGAGGAATCCCCATCGGCCCACGGGTCAGGTCAACCCAGTTCTGCGCCACAATGTAGATCACATACGCGAAAGCTATGGTGCCGACGCCGAAATAGATGCCGCGCAGCCGAAACGAAAGGATTCCGATCACCGCCGAAATTGCTCCGGTAGCAAGGGCGGCGAGCGGGATGGCCAGACCTACAGGAACGGCACCATCCGTCGCGAGCAGCGCCGAAGCATAGGCGCCGACACCAAAGAATACGGGAAAGCCGAATGCGTGCTGCCCCGCGTAACCAAAGATGATGTTCAAGCCGATGGTGGCAAACGCGAGGATCAGCGAGGAGTTCACTACATACTGCACATAGGCGTTTGGCATCAGCGATGGGAGCACCGCGAGTGCCACCAACCCAAGCAACCACATGCCAGCCCT
>JBFWYV010000430.1:0-2936 GCA_050186055.1 Hyphomicrobiaceae bacterium
GGTGCGCGGGCTGTGGGACAGCTGGGACGACGACGCGTTTGTCATCGATCGGGCGTCCGGCCATTTCTTCGATCCCGCCAAGGTCCATGTCCTCGACCACCAGGGGGAATTCTTCCGCGTTCGCGGACCGCTGAACGTGTCGCGTTCGCCCCAGGGGCAGCCGGTGCTGGTGCAGGCCGGCGCCTCGGAGGACGGGAAGAATTTCGCCGCCGAAATGGCCGACGTCGTGTTTGCGGCGCAGCCGACGCTCGACGGCGCCCGCGAATTCTACGCCGACATCAAGCAGCGCGCCGTGCGCTGCGGCCGCAATCCGGCCGAGGTGATCATCATGCCGGGCTTCCAGGCCACCATCGGCCGGACCGAGGAGGAGGCACGGGACAAGTTCCAGATGCTGCAGGATCTGATCCCGCCGGCGGTCGGCCTGCAGCACCTGTCGCAATACATCGGCTTCGATATGACCGGGGCCGACATCGACGGACCGCTGCCCGACATTCCGCTGGCCGACGTGAACTTCAGCCGCACCGAATTGCTGGTCAACCTGGCCCGGCGCGAGAACCTGACGGTCCGCCAGCTTTACCAGCGCATCTCCGGCGGCCGCGGCCATTTCCAGACCTATGGCACGCCGGCCCGGATCGCCGACATGATGGAGGAATGGTTCACCACCGGCGCCGCCGACGGCTTCAACTTCATGGCTCCCGTTTTCCCCGGCGGACTGATCGATTTCGTCGAGCTGGTGGTGCCGGAATTGCAGCGCCGGGGCCTGTATCGAACCGCCTATCAGGGCACCACGCTGCGCGACAACCTCGGCCTGCCGTTCCGCCAGAGCCAGTATCTGCGCAAGCCGGTCGCGGCCGTCTCGTAGCCGGAGCGGGCGGCGGGCATCGGCCCTTCTATTCGCTCAGCATCGATGCCGCTCGGCGGCTGGAAATTGCGCCGATACTCCCCCGGCGTGATGAAGCGTCGCTGGCCAAGGAAGGACCCGTCAGGCACGTCCGATCATGCGCAATATACACGCATGCGCGCCGTGACGAGACATTTGCCGCGGCAATGGAAGGAGCGTGCCGGCGGACGAAGAGGAACCGGGATCCAACGGTCGCTGAATTTGGCGCGGCAACCATTCGCGGGCGACGTTCCGGCCAGGCGGACGGGCAGCTAGAGCGGTTCACCTTTTGACGGAAGCGTATCCGGCGTTGGCGAAGTAGGCGCTGCATTCGCGGGAGCCGATGGTCGTGACGAGGCTGCCGATGTGACGCCAGACGTCGTCGACGGTTCGCTTCTGCGCCATGCGCATCCAGTGCTTGATCTTGGCGAAGGCCTGCTCGATCGGGTTGAGGTCCGGCGAGTAGGGCGGCAGATACCGGAGCCTGGCACCGGTGGCCTCGATGATCTGTCGGAGAACGGCCGACTTGTGACTGCCGAGATTGTCCATGACGACGATGTCGCCGGGCTTGAGGACCGGGACGAGCTGCTGCTGGACATAGGCACGGAAGCATTCGCCGTTAATCGGGCCGTCGAATACACAAGGTGCTGTCAGGCCGTCGCAGCGCAACGCACCAAGGAAGGTCAGAGTCCGCCAATGACCGTGGGGCGTGTAGGCCCGCAGACGGTCGCCCTTGCGGCCCCATCCGCGCAGCGGCGCCATGTTGGTCTTGATCCAGGTCTCGTCGATGAAGACCAGGCGCCTCGGATCGAGACTGGCCTGCCGGGATCGCCAGCGCTTTCGCCGGCGGGCGATGTCCGCGCGGGCCTGCTCAAGCGCGAACAGTGTTTTTTTTGAACCGCAGGCCCTCGCGACGCAAGAACAGCCACACCGCATTGTGCGAGACCTTCACCCCGCGCGCGGCCAGTTCGTCCTTCAGCCCATGCAGCGTCAGATGCGGGGTCTGACGGATCCGCTCCAGAATGAAGGCCCGGTGCGGATCGAGCAGCGGCTTGCGGTATCCGCCCATCTTGCGCGGCGCCACCGAGCCGGTCGCCCGGTGGCGCTGCGACCACTTCACCACCGAGGACACTGCAACACCAAACCGCGATGCCGCCGCTCGGCAGCTCTCGCCGTTCCGGACGGCCGCCACAACACGCTCGCGCAAATCAGTGGAAAGAGGACGAGTCATGAGCTGCTGGCCTCCAACCCAGCCAGAAGCTTGAATCACAACCCGTGCCCCAGTGGAATCCCTACCGATTCAGAAAAACAGTGATCCGCTCTAGTCCTGCGTCCTTGTTCTGGCTGCGCTCACCGCATTGACGGCGGCTTGATACCAGGGGATCGTGTCGTGAATACAAACCGGCTGGACGAATTCGTGGGATGGCTCAAGCGGCGCGCGGCGGGACGCTCAGGCGGTCGGGGCCGCAGTAGCGAACGGCACCGAGTGACGCGCCAGCGCGGGGCAAACAAGATAGCGGAGTCTGTGTGTCACCGTAGGGCGGGCGCTTCGGTTTGACCCGGTCGAAATATTCCGTCGCAATTCACCCACCCAAAGAAGAAAAGGGCCGGATCACCCCGGCCCTTATTACATCACGAACCAGCGTAGCATCAGCAGTTGCCAAGCGCTCCGCAGAACCGATAGGTGAGCGAAATGCCGACATTATGCGAGTCCAATCCCATGGCATTCGAAATGCCAGCTCCGGCATTCCACGGCATTGTGTAATCTTCGTCGGACGAATCGACGTAAAGATACCAGAGACCGGCCACGAGGTTGCTGCCAATCGCGTAATCGATTCCCGCACCTATTGACCAAAGGGAGTGCGTGTTGGTTTTTTCCTGGCTGGCCCCGACCTGGACGACGTTGGCGGAATTGACGTTTAAGGTCTTCCCCGTCACTTCGGCAAAGCCGAACCCGCCGGTGACATACGGAAGCCACCGCCCCATCGAATAGCCGAGCTGCAGTTGGCCGAGCACGGCGTAGTCGGGCTGTGCCTCGTAGCTGACGATCCCTGGA
>JBFWYV010000431.1:0-2915 GCA_050186055.1 Hyphomicrobiaceae bacterium
AGATTGGAACCTGGCACGGAACGGCTGAACTTGTCGTCGAGCGGAACGCGACGGTCGACCGCCTTTGTGCAGGTTTCTCGGACGCCGGCCCGCGATGACCTCGCCGCGCGGTGTGGTCCGGCGTCGGAGAAGCGCCAAGGCACGAAGTCGCGGGAGGATTGGCTCGGGCGGGGCCGCGGTCTCTATGGGGATTGATGCCGGGCGGCAGGGTTGCGGTCCGGCGCCGACGGCGGCCTCGTGGCGATGCAGGCCAGTAGCCGAGGCGATTGCAGCGATGATCGGCTGTGGTTTCGGCAGTGCCGGTGGCCGGCTGAGTGATCGCGAGGCAGTGTCAGGACGAGCGCGGTCGCCTCCAGCCAGGAGCCATCGTCGCATGGGTCAGTCATTGCGCGACTTCGGTGGCGGCTCATGAGGTGTCGATCCTGATCACGATCTGCGACGGCTGGTGCCTGGGTTCGCATCCGCGCGCGAACGTCTCGATGATGCGCATCGCTGAGCCGCAGCACGGGCACGGCCCGGGCAATATCCGTGGATCTCTGGCCGTCTCGGTTTCGGCCGGCGCGTCGGCCCTTTCGACATTCGTTTGCCCCAAGAGCTCGCGCGCCGTGGCGATGGCCTCGCGACGATTGCCGTTGGCAAGGAGGCCGTAGTGGCGGATGCGATGGAAGCCCTTCGGGAGCACGTGGACGAGGAATCGGCGGATGAACTCGAAGGGGTTGAGCGTCATCGTCTTCCATCGCGCCAGGCCGTCCTCTCGATAGTCTTTCCAGCGGAATGCAATGCCGTCATCGCCGGTCGAGATCAGGCGGCGGTTCGAGATCGCGACGCGATGCGTATAGCGGGAGAGATAGCGCAGCACCTGTTCGGGCCCGGCGAACGGCGCTTTGCAGTAGACCACCCACTTGATGTGGCGCAGCGGCCCGAGGAAGCGCTTGAAGACGGATCGATCGGCAAGGCCCCCGAGCGCATTGAAGAACTTGAGCTGGCCGGCGGCGTGAGCGTCGTCAAGCATCGCCAACAACTTGCCCCGGAACAGGCGCGCCAGCACGTTGACGTGGACGAGGAAGTTGCCGCGCGACGATATCCAGCTAGAGCCATCCTCAGACAATCCGCCGCCCGGCACGATCATGTGCACATGGGGATGATGGGTCATGGCCGAGCCCCAGGTATGCAGCACCGCGGTGATCCCGACCCTGGCACCGAGATGCCTGGGATCAACGGCGACCTGCAACGTCGTCTCGGCCGCCGCCTTCATCAGGATGTCGTAGACGACGCGCTTGTTCTGGAAAGCCACGTCGCGCAACTCGGCCGGCAGCGTGTAGACTGCGTGGAAGTAGCCGACCGGGAGAAGCTCGGCCTCGCGATCGGCGAGCCAGCGGCGGGCAGCCGATCCCTGGCACTTCGGACAATGCCGATTGCGGCAGCTGTTGAAGGCGATGACCGTATGCCCGCACGCGCCGTTCTCGCAGCGCGCGACATGGCCGCCGAGTGCCGCCGTGCGGCAGCGCTCGATCGCACTCATCACCTTCATTTGTTCGAGGTTCACGTGGCCGCGGTTGGCATCACGCCAAGCGGCACCGTGATCGCGGAAGATACCCGCGACCTCCAGGACGGTACGTGACACGGGACTGGCGCTACTTGGAAGGCGGCCGGCCCTTCCGCTTGCGCTTGCCCTTCTGTTCGAATCGCACCTTTGGCAAGGACAGCGCCTCGAGCGGGCTCTCGATGGCCGCAATCATGCCGGTGGCCACGCGCGTGTAACGCGCCGTCGTCTCGAGCTTGTCGTGGCCCAGAACCGCCTGGATCTTCCGGACATCGACGCCGGCCTCGAGCAGATGCGTCGCAAAACTGTGCCGGAGCGTATGCAGCGTCACCGGCTTCCTGATGCCGGCTGCAGCGGCAGCCTCCTTGAACAGGCGGCCGAACTGACGGACCGTGAGAGGGCGATGCTCGCTGCGGCCCGGGAACAGCCATCGCCGCTGCGGTGTGACACCGGCATCGTGCTCGGTGGACCGCTCCTTCCACCAGTGCCTGAGCAGATCGAGCACCTCGGCCGGCAGCATGACGTGGCGATCCTTGTGTCCTTTCGACTGCACGACACGGATGATCATCTGCTCGCTGTCGATGTCGCCGGCCGTGAGGCGGACCACCTCGCCGGCTCTGAGCCCGCAACCATAGGCCAGCGTCAGCATCACCCGTGCCTTCAGGCTCTGGGCGCAGGCGAGCACGCGCTTGATCTCGTCGGACACCAGCACCGGAGGCAGCTTGAGCGGCTCCTTCATGTGCCAGACCTCGGCGGCAAGGTCGTGGCGGCGCAGCGTGACGCGGAACAGGAACCGCACCCCGGTCATGATGCGGTTGCGATTGCAGATCGACGCCCCGCTCTCGATCAGATGCAGCTGGAAGAGCCGCACCTCGTCGGCCGTTGCCGTGTCGGGCGAGCGCTTGAGCCAGGCTGCGAAGCGCTTGCAGCTCGAGATGTGGCTACGCTGCGTATGCCGATTGAGATTGCGCGCACCCATGTCCTCGATCATGCGATGGCGCAGTGGCGTCGCCGGAGGAGGGATGAAGGAATCCGGCGCCGCGGACACGGACGTGATGGCAGCGGCGGCGTTTGAAGTTGAGGTGTTCGAAGTGGAAGGCTTGTCGGTCATGGAGGCGTCTCCTGATGAGGTTGAACACCTCAATCTCAGGAGCTCACAGCCGGCGCCGGGATCACTGCCGCTTCAGATGGTTACGATCGGTCGCCGCGGGCTCCACTCCCGCGCAGCGGGCTGTCGCGTAGCGACTTAGTGCCATGGCCAATCGAGAATGTTCATCGAGGCCGGCAGCTTGTCTCCAATTGGGAGATGACCAGACACATGATGTTGCTGATGCGCGGTTGACGCGGACCACAATTTCAGTTCTTCTTGAAG
>JBFWYV010000432.1:0-2915 GCA_050186055.1 Hyphomicrobiaceae bacterium
CCGGGAACTATCGCTACAAGAACGGACCGAAAGACGTTACCTCGACAACCGATGCGAACGGCGAAATCTCGCTCAAGGCACCAGCCGCGGGGTTCTATTGGATGCATGCGTCGGCGCGGAATCTCGACTCCGAAGTCAAGGGCGCCAAGCGGCGGGTGAGCTACTCTGCGACGCTGGAGTTTGCGCCGGCAGAGTGAAGGTGCTCGCCACGACGTCGCTTCGGCGGAGGCCGATCAGGCTTCCGCCTTCCCGAGCGCGGCAGTCGTCGGGAATACCAGCGACTTGATGACGACGGGCACGGCGCCGGAAGCCGGCAATATCGCGCCGATGTCGATGAAGTCGAATTCCTTCAGGTTGATTCCGTCGATGGAAACGACCGGACACGTCATCTTCGCTTCCTCGTGCGCGTGAATGCCGACGAGCCCGCCGACATCGCTGTCGCCCACGAGGACCAGCGGATGGCCGCGATCCAGGATCGGCTTCAGGCCTTTGGCAGCGCCCGCGCAGAAATCATCGAGCCTCGCCCACGTCGCCGAGCCCTGCCAGCGGTAACAGAGCGCCACCGGTTGCTCGCCTTCGTGCAGGTCGAGGCGGCGCAGCGCAACATGGATCGCCTCTGCGATCGCATCCGGTGACAGGTCCTCGCCCTCCAGGGGCAGGTCCGGCGTAATCGCCGGCACGCTGCGCAACGGCAGCGTATCGGCAGGGGTCACGAAGATCGTCGAGCCGGACACCTGCACGGTATATTGCGACGCGCCGACGACGGTGGCGCGGATGCCCTGGTCGGGCATTGCGATCTCGACGCCGCGCCAGTCTTCGATGCGCTTGCGGATGGCGGTGCCGAGCAGCGGTCCGAGATCGCCGAACGTTGTCGGCTCGCGGCCGTAGATGTACTCGGAAACGCCGCCGGAGAAGGTGATCGACACGGGCTGCCGGCGGTTCGGCAGCGGATCAAGCCGCAACAGGCTCGACGTCTCCGATGTCAACGCGCGTGTGCTGACGGCCTCGAACAGCCGGTCGGCCATGCGCTCGGCGATCCTGCGTGCATCGTCTTGCGAGAGCGTCTGGCCGATCCGGAGATCAAGTCCGATCTCGGCGGCAAAGCGACGGCCTGCCTCTTCGATGCGCTCGACCGTCCTGTCCGCCCCCAAGGCGATGACGCGGGCGCCGACATCGATGGCCGTGATCTCAGTGACGTCGCCGCTTTCGCAGACGGCGACCTTGGATGTGCCGCCGCCGATATCGATGTTCATCACGCGCGAGCGGTCGCGGATCGACCGCGCGACGGCGCCGGAGCCGAATGCCGCCAGTGTCGTCTCCAGCGCATCGCCGGCGGAGACCGAGACGAACTTGCCGGCCTGCGCTGCGAACAGCTCGGCAATGGCGCGTGCATTGGCGCGCCGCACGGCGACGCCGGTCAGGATCAGGGCGCCGGTGTCGATCTCATCGGGACTGATGCCGGCTGCCGCATATTGCGCATCGACGAAAGCGCCGAGCCTGTCGGCATCGATCGTGGTGTCGGCGGCGTACGGCGTCAGCAGGACATCGGATTCGTGCAACACTTCGCGGCTGGAGACGACGTAGCGGTTGTCGAGGCGCTCCAGCACGAGACGCGAGAACACGAGGTGCGAGGTGGACGAGCCGATGTCGACGCCGACGCTGGTCAGGCGGATCTCGTCCTCGCCTTCCAGACTGCGGCCGACGCTGGAAAAGAAGATGCGGCCGCCCTGGGGCTCGTCGTCGTTCACATCAGTCATGAAAGGCAGACAATCCTGATCGATCTGACCATCCGCTCTTGTTCAGGGATGGCCCCCGCAGCCTCGAAGGTTTGTGGGCGAAACAGCATCGGAAACGTAGCTTCAGCCGGCGGCGCTGGTCGGCACGACGCGGTCGGTCTTGGCCCAGCCCTTCCACTTTTCCGGCACCTCGTACCACTCCGGCTTCATGCGCGTCTCGACACCGGCCTTGGCCAGCGTCTCCTCGTATTCCCGGCGGATATAGGGATCTTCCATCCAGTACGGGATCGCGGTGCCGCCTTCCTGCAGCTCCATGCCGGTGTAATCGATGTGCTTCTGCCCCGGAGGGCCGGGGTCGCGGCCCGGGTTGTGCGGACCGAACCACGCGGTCAGCCGGAACGGCTCGTTGCCGACGGAATAGTGGCCGTGATACCAGCGCGCGCCGCCGGGGGCGGCCGTGACCATGCCGAACTGCTGGTAATCGACGCGGCGCACCTGATCTGAGAAACCGTCCTTCCACGGGGTCTCGCCGCAGCGCTCCGGCCACGAGTAGGTGTAGCCCTTGCCCTTCAGGCAGATCAGCACGGCCGCGGACGTATGCGCATGAAGCTTGGAATAGCGGCCGAGCTCGTGCTGGCCGATCCAGTAATAGAACTGGTTGTTGGTCATGAACGGCTCGACGCGGCGCCAGCCGACCGAGCGGCGATTGTCCAGCGGCAGATCGCAATTGATCACGTCCGGGATGAAGTTCGTGCGCCGCATCGCGAGGCCGCGCACCGGATCGGGCTCGATATCGTCCTTGTACTTGTAGAAGTCGTCGGCGCCGGAGAAGCGGTCGCGGAACACGAACGGGTTGTCGAACACCGCGCTCACGCTGTTGATCATGTTGAGGACGTTGGGCGCCGTGGTGCCGGAGAGCAGCACCGCCGGGCTCGAGGTGGCGTTGACGATGCGGTGCATGGCATTCATCGGGATCGAGAACATCGAGCCCTTCTGCCATTCGAACGTGTGCCGCTTCTGATCGCCCTCCTGCCAGACCTCGGTGGAGCCGCGCCCCTCGACGACGAGGAAGATCTCCTCGTACATGTGCTTTTCGGGATTGAGCGCGCCGCGTGCGGGAACCTCCACGACATAGCAGCCCCACTTCGTTTCGGTGCCGTAGAGCTGGATGTAGGATCC
>JBFWYV010000433.1:0-2900 GCA_050186055.1 Hyphomicrobiaceae bacterium
CAACGTCCGCCTGAACGCCGACGTGAAGAGGATCACCGGCCAGAAGGGCGCTTTCAAGCTGGCGCTGACCAATGGCGAGGAGATGACGGCCGAATTCGTCGTCCTCAGCGTTGGCACCCAGGGCAACCCCAACAAGATGCGCTGCGAGGGCGGCGATCTCCCGCACATCCAGTATCAGCTCGACGACCCGACCGCCTATGTCGATGAGCATATCACCGTGATCGGCTCGGGCGACGCGGGGATCGAGAACGCGCTCGGCCTCGCCGCCGATCCGGCGCAGAACAACACCGTTACCATCCTCAACCGCAGCCCCGAATTCGCCCGCGCGAAACAGGCCAATGTCGATCTCCTGAACGAGGCCGGCGCGAAGGGCCGGATCAACATCATGTGCGAGACGACGCCGACCAGGGTCGTGCCCGGCTGGCTTTATCTTGAGACGCGCGACGGCGAGCAGAAGATCAAGTGCGACCGGATCATCGCCCGCATGGGGACCTCGCCGCCGCGCAAGTTCGTCGAGGATTGCGGCGTCGCCTTCTCGAGCGAGGACAAGAACGCCTATCCGTCGCTTTCCCCGCAGTTCGAGACGTCGGTTCCGGGCATCTACGTGATCGGCGCGCTGGCCGGCTATCCGCTGATCAAGCATTGCATGAACCAGGGCTATGACGTCGTCGAGTTCATCAACGGCAATGTCGAGCTCAAGCCGGCGGACGAGCCGATCCTGGAGCAGAAATTCGCGGTCCTGCCGGGCGCCCGGAGCGTCATCGAATGGCTTGCTTTCATCCGCCGCCGGGTCGGCGTGCTCAACGATCTGTCGATGCTGCAGATGCGTGAATTCATGCTCGATTCGGAACCGCGCGCCTATCGCACCGGCGATGTCGTGTTCGAGCGCGATGAGCCGGGCGCCTCCGTCTTCGCGATCGCCGACGGTTCGCTGGCGGTCGAGATCGATCCCAATGATCCATCGCGCACGGTACCGATTCCGAAGGGCTCGATCGTCGGCGAGGTCGGACTGATCTCGGGACGCAAGCGCAGCGCGACGGTCCGCACTGCGGAAGGTGCGATCGTGATCGAGATTCCGCGCACCCCGGCCCTGAAGCTGATGGCGACGAACGCGCATGCGAAGCGCGAGATCACCCGGATCGCGACCGAGCGGCAGCTGCTGCAGCTGTTCGCGGGCACCAGTCCCGAAGATCTGCAGGAGGTGATCGCGTCGGCCGAGATCCAGGAGATCAGGGCCGGGCAGACGATCATCGAAGAAGGCGGCGAGGGCTACGATATCTTCGTCATCCGCCAGGGATCGATGGTCGTCGAGAAATCGATCGGCGGCAAGCCGGTCTTCCTCTCCTACCTGCCCGCCGGCTCCTATGTCGGCGAAATGGCGCTGATCGACGGCGGCCGGCGAACCGCTACGGTCCGCGCCGCGATCAAGTCGGAAGTGATCAAGCTCAATGGCGACGCCTTCCGGGCGCTGCTGACGCGCAAGCCGGACCTGCTCAGCCGCTTCAAGCAGGACATGTCGTCGCGCACCCAGCTCAACTCCTATGTGGAGGCGAAAAAGAACAGCTTCGGCGGCGCCGTGGATATGTATTCGTCGGTGGCCGGCTTCCTGGTCGAGAACGGCATCGGCGAGGCGACCGATGTGCTGCTGATCGACGAGAAGCTGTGCATCGGCTGCGACAATTGCGAGCGCGCCTGCGCCGACAGCCACGAAGGCCTGTCGCGGCTCGATCGCGAGGCAGGGCGGACCTATGCCCATCTCCATGTCCCGACGAGCTGCCGGCATTGCGAGCATCCGCACTGCATGGCCGATTGCCCGCCGCTGGCGCTGAACCGCGGCCCGGACGGTGAAGTCTATATCAAGGACACATGCATCGGCTGCGGCAATTGCCAGCGCAACTGCCCCTATGGCGTGATCCGCATGGCCAAACCGCCGCCGAAGAAGCCTAGCCTCCTGAAATGGCTGTTCTTTGGCTCCGGCCCGGGGCCGGGTGAACCCGATGCCGAATGGACCGAAGGCAAGGTCAGTTCGGAAACGCCCAAGAAGGCGATCAAATGTGATATGTGTTCGGGGATAGACGGAGGCCCTGCTTGTGTGCGAGCCTGTCCGACAGGCGCGGCGATCCGTGTTTCGCCGGAAGAGTTCCTAAGCGTGGCGAAGATGGGGCAAGACAGCTGAGCTGAGGGGGTCCGAAGCGGTGGCGACGAGGGGGATCGACAGAGCAGGCCTGGGCGAGGTGGCGGCGCATGAGAGCTTCCTGCGCTACCAGCGATTCCGCTGGTTCAAGATCGCCGCCGTCAGCTGCCTCGTCGCATTGCTTGTCTATCTGCTGGTCGATGTTCAGCCGCGCCACAATGGCGGTTCCTGGCTTGGCTATACGCTGGGGACGATCGGCGCCGGCCTGATCATCTGGCTGTCGCTGCTCGGCATCCGCAAGCGGGCGATGACCCGCGGTCGCTGGTCGCTGAAGGCCTGGACCTCGGCCCATGTCTATCTGGGCCTCGCCCTCATCGTCATCGGTACGCTGCACACGGGCTTTCAGCTCGGCTGGAATGTCCACACTCTCGCCTGGGTGCTGATGATGCTGGTCATCATCTCGGGCATTTACGGCATCTCGGTCTACGCGGTGCTGCCGCAAGGCCTTTCGGACAGCCGGGCGGAGATGACCGGGCCGCAGATGATCGAGTCGGTCAACCAGCTCGACAAGCAGCTTCAGATCTCGGCCCAGCCGCTTTCCGACGACGATAGCACGGTCGTACTCGGCTCGCTCGGCCAGGATCCATTCGGGGGCAATGCCTGGCGGCGGCTGACCGGAAATTATCCACGCTGCGCCAATCGCGAGGCGCTCGCCTACATGCGCCAGCGGCTGGACGAGGTGCCGGTCAAGCAGCAGCCAGCGGTC
>JBFWYV010000434.1:0-2886 GCA_050186055.1 Hyphomicrobiaceae bacterium
ATGAGCATCTACCGATCGTAAATTCTACACCCTCCGCGTGTCCAATATCGGCCACGTCCGGGTCTTGATGCCGGACGAAGGCTTGATCTGCACAACAAGCCCGTTTCAAGGGTTAGGCTCCACCACCTGCAATGCGCGGTAGCCCGATGTCGGCCGCCCGCTCATCGGCGCGCTTCCCGATGGCGGCAATGGCCTTCGTTCGGACCTTGCAGGAGGGGCTAGCAACTTTTGACCGTCACGTGCCTGATTAGGTCGTGTACTCATAAACTGGGCGCGCGATGTCTGCTTTAATCCGAAAGCGACCGTATTGCCTCGTCGCAGCGAAATGACGCGATGGGCCAAAGCACTAAATCGCTGCGCGATAGCAAGCGGCGAGGTGCGGCACTGTCAGGCCCACGCTAACGGGATCGGAGATCGTCGGTAGCATGCGCGGCGGCCTGTCTTGAGGATCGAGGTGTTCAACCTCATCCCAGACAGGAGTTGCCCATGAGTACGAAGACGGTCAGCCCGCTGCGCCAGCGCATGATCGAGGACATGAATGCGCGCAAGCTTGGGCCGCATTCGCAACGCAACCACATTCGCAGCTGCAAACGGTTTGCTGCCTTTCTGAAGCGTTCCCCCGAGACGGCGACGCCAGAAGACATTCGCCGGTTTCAACTGCATCTGTCGCAGATCGGCCTGAGCATCTGCAACCGCAATCGCATCATGACCGGGCTACGGTTTTTGTTGCGGGTGACGTTGCGGCGGCTGGACCTCGCGAGCGAGGTCTATCACCTGCGTGAGCCACAGAAGATTCCGCTGGTGATGAGCCCGGACGAGACGCGGCGCCTGCTGGCGGTCGCGGCCAGCCTCAAGGTCCGCGTACTGCTGGGCCTGGGCTACGGCTGCGGTCTGCGCGCCGGCGAGGTGGTCCGGCTGAAGGTCAAGCATATCGACAGCGCGCAGAAGATCATTCGCGTCGAGCAGTCCAAAGGCCGCAAGGACCGCAATGTCATGCTGTCGCCGGAGACCCTCGATCTTCTGCGGCAATGGTGGAAGGTGCGCCCAACCCGTCACGATGCCCAAATGCCGCCGCAGGAACGTTGGCTGTTCCCTGGCCGCACGGCCGGCCAACCGATGACCACGCGTCAGTTGAGCCGCCTGTTCCATGAAGCGGCCGACGCCGCCGGCATCAGGAAGAGCGTGACGCTGCATGCGTTGCGTCACAGCTTCGCCACCCATCTCCTGGAACGCGGCACCGATATCAGGGTGATCCAGGCATTGTTGGGCCACGACAAGCTCGATACCACGGCGCGTTATACCCGCGTCGCCACCGGCATGATCGCCAACGTCGAGAGCCCGCTCGACCTGCTGTCGCAGCCGCGCAAACGCAGGAAGGAACGCTCGCCGGTCTAGCGCCTGCGGCATGTCAGGTGCAGTCCTGGAGGTCGCGGATATCTTCCGCGATCACGGAGCGGCGTGGCGCCGCGCCAATGCCGGGCACGTCAGCCTCGATCAGTTGAAGGTGATGTCCGCCATCGAGCGCTGCCGCACGGCCGCGCTCGGCGGCCACGTCGCGCGTTGCGAGGACTGCGCCCATACCGTCATCGCCTACAACAGCTGCCGCAACAGGCATTGCCCGAAGTGCCAAGGCGCCGCCGCCAGGGAATGGCTGGCCGAGCGCGAAGCTGAGTTGCTGCCGGTGCCGTATTATCATGTCGTATTCACGCTCCCGGCGCCGATCGCTGATATCGCGTATCAGAACAAGGCGGTGATCTACGGCCTGTTGTTCAAGGCGGCGGCCGAGACCGTGCTGACGATCGCGGCCGATCCCAAGCATCTGGGCGCTCGGATCGGCATCACGTCCGTCCTGCATACCTGGGGCTCGGCGCTGACCCATCATCCCCACATCCACATGATCGTGCCGGGCGGCGGCATCTCGCTCGATGGCAATCGCTGGATGTCGTGCCGGCCCGACTTCTTTCTGCCGGTGCGCGTGCTCTCGCGCCTGTTCCGCCGGTTGTTCCTTGAGATACTCGACGCCGCCCATGCAGCCGGGCAACTGCAGTTCTTTGGTGAGCACGTGGCGCTCATCGATCCGCGACGGTTCGCTGCTTATCTCGCGCCCCTGCGCAAAGCCGAGTGGGTGGTCTACTCAAAACGCCCGTTCGGCGGTCCCAAAGCGGTGCTCGCCTATCTCGCCTGCTACACCCACCGCGTCGCCATCTCCAATCGCCGGCTGATCTCGGCCGATAAGACCGACGTCACCTTCAAATGGAAGGATTACCGGATCGAAGGAGCGGGCCGCTACAAGACGATGAGGCTGGCGACCGACGATTTCATCCGACGCTTCCTGATCCACGTCCTGCCAAAGGGCTTCCACCGAATCCGGCACTATGGGCTGCTCGCCACCGGTAACCGAGCCGCAAACATCGCGCATGCACGCAAGCTGCTCGCCGTGCCGGCCGGCCCAACAAAATCCAAGCCGCCCAAACCAGCGATCGACGAACCTCGCGCGGCGCCGAATCCATGTCCGTGCTGCGGAGGCCGAATGTTGATCATCGAGACCTTCGCGCGCGGCTGCAAACCCAGCCACCGCCCCTGTCCCTACCGAAAATCCAATCCGGCTGGCCGGACGATGAGAATCGGGTGATGCTGCGGCCCGATGTGGGACCTATGCCGCCTGATTGTTGGAATCGTCACCGATCTGTTCCGATCGCGGGCCGCTCTTGAGGCCGAGCTGCTGGTGCTGAGACAGCAAGTCAATATCCTGCGACGAGTGGCCCCGAAGAGGCTTTTTTTCGGCGCGATTGACCGGCTGATACTGGCCGCTGCCTGTCAATCGTTTCCAAAGGTGTACGAGGCATTGGCGATCGTCAGGCCGGAGACCGTCGTCCGTGCATTGAC
>JBFWYV010000435.1:0-2809 GCA_050186055.1 Hyphomicrobiaceae bacterium
AGGTTCGCCAGAGCCCCAACTCCGTTGCCACCGGCCGATACAACAGGCCAAGCCCGATCCCGAACGCAACGCCGTTCAACAGGAAACCGCGCAGCAACGCAGCCGGGTTGAAGCCATTGGTGAACGCACCGCCGAACAGCGGCCGGCCTTTGAGCAGCGAAACGACCAGCCAGCCCCCGAGCAGCATCGGAAACACCATGCCGAAGACGAGGCCCTTGAGCCAGGGCAGCTCACTCGGGAGATGGTCGACCAGATAGGCAAACAGCAGTCCCCATAGCCCACCCCAGAACATTTGATTGAGCAGGACCGGCACCCCGTAAGGCCCTCCAGGTGACATCTCCCAGGGCGTGCCCGACAAGCGGAAGCCGAGCTTGATCAGCGCGAAGTACATGCCTTGATGAAAAACAAGCACCGACAGCGCCCCGGTCAGAAAGCCGGCAACCGCCTTGTGTGGGAACGCCGGCATCGATCCTCCTGCTGATCCGATCGACCGGGACGCTATCCGGCCTTCAGACATCTGCAAAGTTGGATCTTGGTCTAAGTGTTTGATCCCAGGCTCTGCATTGCAGAAGCGGGCGCTGCGGCTCAGTCGCGATGATAGGGATGGCCCGCCAGGATCGTCGTTGCGCGATAGATCTGTTCCGCCAGGACAACGCGGACCAGTCCGTGCGGAAGTGTGATGGCGCCGAGTGAGAAGGTGCGATCGGCTACCTCCCGCGCAGCCGATCCGTGACCATCCGGTCCGCCGATCATCAACACGGTCCGGTCCATCCCGCGGTCCCTCACCTCGGCAAGCAGATCGGCAAAGGTCCGGCTGTTGAATATCCTGCCGCGCTCATCGAGCAGGATACCGAAATCGCCTTGCCGGAGGCACGCCGCCAGCCGCTGGCCCTCGTCCGCAAGCCGGGCCTCGCGGCCGCCGGCCCGGCCTTCTGCGATCTCGTGAACGTCCAGCGGCGCCAGCCCGACCGCCTTGCCTGAGCCGTTGACGCGGTCCTGATAGCGCTTGAACAGCTCGCGCTCCGGTCCGTCTTTCAGCTTTCCGACTGCCGCAATCAGCAAGCGCATCACTGTGAGACGGCCGAGGCATTGAGCTCGGCCGCCGTTCTCCTGGGCACTACGAGCCGGTCAGTGAGTCTGCGTGTCCGCGGGGCGTTCCGCTGACCACATCCGCTCGAGGTTATAGAACTCCCGAACTTCCGGCCGGAAAACGTGGACGATCACGTCGCCTGTATCGATCAGAACCCAGTCGCAGGCCTCCAGGCCCTCGATGCGGGCGCGGCCCAGGCCATGCTCTTTGAGCTTGCGCTGGATTTGCTCGCCGATCGCGCCCACGTGGCGGTCCGATCTGCCGGATGCGACAACCATGAAGTCGCCGATCGACGACTTGCCTTTGAGGTCGATGGTGACCACCTCCTCGGCCTTGGCGTCATCCAGCCATTGCAGGATGTGACCGAGAAGTGCTTTTGAGTCCGTTTCTGCAGACACGAACTCGGGTTTGGGCGTGCCTATGGGGTCGCCCGCGATAGCAGGTCGCATCGTTTCGAGATGTTCCTTCTGTGAAGCGCCGCGGCGACGAGGCGTCCTGCAATCCACGCTAATGGTGTGTCATACGTCAGGACGGTCATGCTCCCTGCAGCCACGCGCCGAGGCGCAATGCCAAAAGTGGCTCCTAGCGCCAGCACCGACGAGCATGCCGATTCCACGACCGAATGCATAGGCAATCCGACGGATCGCGGACGCTGCAAAAAATGTAAGCACATTTTCACGCGCTTGCAACCTGCCAGACTCGCTAGCGCCTCCTGGCGAAATGGTCATATGCGGGCTATGCGTCCTATTGGACTTTCAGGCCCATCAGTCCAGCGATCAGGTTGCGCTGGATCTGGGAAGAGCCGGCCGCAACGGTCGAAGAGCGGCAGTCGCGGTAGTGCCGCTGCATGTCGAACTCAAGAGAATAGCCGTAGCCGCCCATGATCTGCATGCCCATGTTGGCGACCTTCACGTAAGTCTCCGAGGAGAACAGCTTCGCCATGGTGATGTCTTCCAGCGCCTCCTCGCCGGCCGCTGCCTTGCCCGCGGCCTGCCACAGCAAGGCCTTGGCGGCCGCCACCTCGGTCTGCATGTCGGCCAGCATGTGGGCGATGGCTTGGTTGGTGCCGATCGGCCGGCCGAACTGTTTGCGCTCCTTGGCGTAGGCCGCAGCCATGTCGACGACGCCCTGCGCCGCCCCGCAATTGCCGGCAGCCGATACGATTCGCTCTACTTGCAGGCCGGCCAGCACGCACTCCCAGCCCTTGTTGATGCCGCCCACCACGCGGTCGTCGCCGACCTTCACGTCGCTGAGGAAGACCTCATAGGTGCCCGCGCAGTGCCGGCCGAGCATCTCGAGCTTGTTCAGTTTCACCCCCGGCGCATCGTTGTCGATCAGGAACAGCGACATTCCCTTGCGGTAGTGAACGCTCGTGTCGGTCTTGAGATATACGCTCATGGTGTTGTCGCGGGCGCCCGCCGCGGTATTCCAGAGCTTCTGGCCGTTGACGATCCAGCCGCCCCCTGACTTCGCCGGCTCGGCCCGCGTCCGGATCGCGCCGACGTCGGAACCGGCTTCAGGCTCCGACATCGAGATCGACATCCGGCGCTCGCCGTTCGCGAGCTTGGGCAGCCAGTACGCCTTCTGCTCTTCGCTGCCCTTGTGCAGCAGGTTCATACCGCAGAAGACCACCCCGCCATAGCACCTCTGGAAGTCGGCGCTCATGTAGGCGATCTGTTCGGCGCAGATGGCGAGATCGACGACATTGCCGCCGGCTCC
>JBFWYV010000436.1:0-2779 GCA_050186055.1 Hyphomicrobiaceae bacterium
GAGATCGGCGACACCGTCACCTTGCGCTAGGTCGGTGTTGAGCACGTCACGGTGAAGATACCGGTCGTGGATCCCGAAACCGGCAATAAGACCTTCGAGGAGCGTGAGGTCGAACGCAATGTCTGGACCGCAGAGCGGGCCGAGACCGCGGATGTACGCCAAGAACGTCTCGCGCAGGAAAGTCATCGTCCGGAACTGTTTAAGTCATTGGTCGAGCGCCTGTCCCGCTCCGGCGCCAAGACGACGACGCTCGATTACGAATCCGAAGCGGGCTACCAGGCACAGATTGTCGACTTCGCCCGCCGCCGCAACATGGATCATGCCATCGAGCTTGCTGCCGGAATGGAGCAGGGGATGGAGCGGCGCCTGTCGTGGATTGGTGCACAACGTGATCGCGTGGCGCGGCTTTGGGAGCGCGCCAGCGTCGCACTCGGCTTTGCGATCGAGAAGGAGCGCAGCGTCTCCTACGACGATCGGGCGGTTCGGACGCAAACGGTGGATCCGGCATATGTCGGTGTATCTGGAATTGCGCCCGCGCAGATTGGGGCGGCTGCCGAACAGACGCGATATCTGCTCGCGCCACAGGCGAGTTTTATCCGCTCGCTGGACGAAGACGCGCGGATCGAGCATCTTGCGTCGACACGGTGGAAAGAGCGCGAGGCGATTCTGCTCCCCGTGCTCGAGCGTATCTATCGCAATCCTGCCGCTGCCCTCGATCGTCTGAACGCGGAGGCGTCGGCCTTTGAAGTCGAGCCACGGCAGCTCGGTGAAAAGCTTGCTCGCAGTCCCTCGATGCTTGGGGCCATGCGTGGCAGCGACAGCCTGGTCGACGGCCAGATAGCGCGGAAGGAACGGGCTGAGGCCGTCGCCGCTGTCGCAGAGCTCGGCCCCCTGGCGCGCAGTCACGCCGAAAACTTCAAGCATGACCGGGCCAATTTTGAGAACCGTGAGCATGCGCGCCGCGCCGCCATGGCGCTTTCGGTCCCGGCACTGTCCCCGCATGCGGTGGCGCGGCTCAATGAAGTCGAGGCGGTTCGCGAGAAGGGCGGCGAAGGCGCCTACAAGACGGCCTTTGCCTATGCAGCGTCAGAGCGCTCGCTGGTGCAGGAGATGAAGGCCCTCGGCGAAGCGCTGACCGCCCGCTTCGGCTGGAGCGCCTTTACCGAAAAGGCCGACCAGTATGCCGAAAAGCAGATGGTCGCGCGCATGCCCGAAGGAATGCCAGAGGCAAAACGGCAAGAGTTGACGACGCTGTTTGCGGCCGTGCGCCGTTTTAACGAACTGCAATATCTGGCCGAGCGGCACGATCCATCGCGGGTCATAGCGCCGGCGGCCTACGATCCGGCCACGGCTCCAGAGATGTCCAGGCCACCCGCCTTGCCGATGCTCGCGGCGGTCACCGAGTTCGCGGCAACTGTCGATGATGAAGCCAAAAAGCGTGCGCTGGAGGTTCCCCGCTATAGGCAACAGCGCGCAGCACTTGCTGAGGCCGCGCAGCGCGTCTGGCGCGATCCTGCGGCGGCCCTTGCGACGATTGAGGCTCTGGTCGTCAAGGGCGTCGAGCCCGAGCGCATCGCGCGTGCCGTCGCGAACGACCCCGCGGCTTATGGCGCACTGCGCGGTTCCGACCGCGTTGTGGATCGGCTCATGGCCACCGGGCGGGAACGCAAGGCTGCGGTCGAAGCCGTGGCGAGCGCAGCCGCCAGCGTCGTTGCAACGGGCAAGGCCTGGCAGGGCGCGTTCGACGCCGAGAAGGCGGCCATTGCCGCAGATCGGGAGCGAATGAGCGTACCGGTGCCCGGACTGTCACCACGGGCGGTATCCGAGCTGGCCCGCGTGACGGCCACAGCCGAGAAGTCTCCCAAGGACATAACCCGGCTCGTCCGTTCTCTGGATGCAAAGGTGAGAGCGGAGTTCGCAGCCGTCAGCAATGCGCTCGACAAGAGGTTCGGGCCGAACGCGATTGGACGTGCGCAGGCAAACGTCATCGATCGGGTGCCGGCGGCGCAGCGCAAGGTCTTCGAGGCCATGCAGCCCCGCCTCAAGGTGCTGCAGAATGCCGTTCGCGCCGACAAGGCCCAGGACATCATCGCCGAGCGCCAGATGCGGGCACTCAACCAGACCAAAGGCATCACGAGATAGCAGAAGGGACAAGACAATGGCCGGACAGATAACAACGCTCGACGCGATTGTGCGGGCCGAGCTCGCCATCGAAATCATGAATCAGGCGCGTGGGTTGGTATCGGAACGCGTTGCCGCCATCGAGGCGAACGTTCCGGCCGGCGCCGAAGCGCTGCGCGCCAAGCGGCGGGAGTTGCTTGCGGTGCAGAACCGCATTCGGGTCGGCGATCCCGAGCAGATCGAAGCCGTGATCGCGGAATGGGGGCCGCGGGTCAAAGACGCGGCCGCGTTCTGGCGGGAGCTCTGATCCATGGCGGACGAAGCTACCCTCGGCCGGCTGTCGGAGGCCCAGAACGAACACATCTTTCGCACGGAAATCCTGCCCGACTATCTCCCCGACGATATCGGCAAAGCGGACCGGCCGACCCTGATCGTGCTCGGCGGCCAGCCTGGTTCCGGCAAAACAGCTCTGCTGACGGCGAGCCTTACGGAGCTGGAGGAAACGGGTCCCGCCATCCGCGTCGTCGGCGATGATCTGCGATCCTATCATCCGGGTTTTGTCGCTCACCAGAACGCCAATCCGATGACGGCGTCGCGCTTTACGCAAGCCGATGCAGGGATCTGGAGCGAGAAGCTTCTCGCGGCAGCCACCGAGCGT
>JBFWYV010000437.1:0-2722 GCA_050186055.1 Hyphomicrobiaceae bacterium
TGAAGAGCGGCGCGCTCGATGTTGCGAAATGGCGCTCCATATCGTCGAGCGCATTGTCGTAGTAGAACCTGTCGCGCTCGTCCGCGCGCTTCGCGCCCTGGTCCCTTGCGTCGCGCAGGTCGCTGATGCCCACGCTCTTGAAGAAGCGCTCTGCACCCGTGAACGACCGCAGCATGGGATAGAACATGACGTTGCGATAGCCGCACTTCGAGAGAATGTTCGGCAGCGTCTCGCTGATCTTGCCGCTCATCAGGCGCTGTACGAAGAGGCGCATGCCGCCGAACGAATAGGTGGAGAGCCCGGTCATAACCGAGAACTCGGTGAGGACGGAGGCGCCGCCGTACGTCTCGACCCGGAGCCTGTAGGCATGCCCGTCATCCGAACGGAAGAAATCGTCGAGCCGGCGATCATATTCGAGGCTCGGAAACAACGAGGGCTGCACGGCCGACTCGTGATGAATGAGTATGATGTGCGGCGGCTCGTGTGCCGGCGTGCAGCTCGCGGCGGGTAAGAGCGGCGGCAGGTGCGCCCCCGCGACCGCGGCCTCCATGAGTTGGCCGCGCATGAGCGTCTCGATCGTCTCGGCCCAGGAGCGATAGAAGGACGAGACGTACATGCCGTGGTATTGGAAGAGCTGGTGACGCCGCTCGCTGACTGACGCGCCAGCCACCGAAGCCCCCGCGGCGAATGCAAGCAACAGCATCGCGGCTACCGGACGCTGCACGCGCACCGGATCGACTCGCCAGGCGAAGGCGGCGATGAGCGCCGCTGCGGCCACCGCAAGCAACACGGCGAGAACCGGGCGACCGTAGTTGGCGATCAGGAAGCCGACATTGGTGCTCGACATCAGGTAGTACGTGATGTCGTAGGCGTGCAGCACCATGTTCATGTACTTGAGCTTAAGCGACGAGATCGTCGTGACCACGGCGACCTGCGCGACAGTGAGCACTGCGGCGAGCAGCAGGCGACGGGTCAGCAGCGCGACAAGCGCTCCGAAGGTCCCGCACACGAGGATCGCAAGCAGAACGGTCGCCGGCGGCCCCTCGGTCCACGCCAGCCATGCCGTCAGCGCCAGTATCAGCGCGCCGCTCAGCGTGTAGCTCGTTCCCGCGCTGACCCCGCGGCCGGCAAAGGACGGCCTTGGCAGCCGGCGCGCATACGCCGATGAAACGGAAGAAACAATCGTCAGACCATGTTCGGATACTGGGTCGGGCGGGCTCACTATGGTCCTTCCTGGGGGCCGGTAACCAACTGTCACAAAAGTATCATAAACATGAAATCAGTACAGATCATCAGACGGGCGGGATCATGCTTTCCGACAGCGCGGTTCAAGCTGGAGGGCGATCGAGATTACGGATCGGCAGGGCGTCGTGGCGACGGCGACGCGCGGGCGGCCGCATCAGGGCGACGCCGCTTGGAAGCGCATCGGAAGTGCGCACGCGCAGAACGTTAGTAAAGCCCGACGGGATCGATGCGGATCTGCCGGCCGCGCGTATCGAAGAAGCCGGCATCGTTGAGGACCATGCGGTTGACCGTCACCTCGTCAATGCGCTCCTGCAGCCGCGCCTTGGCCACGAGATCGATCAGCGGCCCGCCGCCGGGGGGCGACTCCGGAAAGATGGCGAAAGCATCCCACTTGCGGCCAGAGGCATCCAGCATGGTCTTCATGTCCCGCCATCGCACCTCGTTGCCAATGACATGGACATACGAGCACGAGATGAGGCCGACCTTGTCGCTACCGAGCGTCAGCAGGAGAATGAGCGCGGTGAAGCCGTTCGTCGCCGCGTACTGCTCGACGATCCAGCGCTCGAACTCGCCGCCCCTGTCGCTCCGGGTCATTGCCCCCTCAGAACTCGACAACGGGATATTCCTGCTTCTCCTGGTCGAGAATGGCGAGGTAGTTCGTGCCGAACTCCGCCTCGTACCAGCGCTCGAACTCGGCGAGCGCCGCGATAATATCCGGGGGCGGCGCGAGAGATGCAGCGTCCGCGCCCTCAGGGGTCGGCTTCACGGCTTCCCACATGGCGATCGCAACAGGCCGCCAGGCCGCGAAGATCTTCCGGGATGTCTCGCCCTCGCCATGCCAGCCGAACTCGGTCTTGAGCGCGGACGTCTGGGACGCGACAGCCGCCTCCGCGTCCTTCGTCTGCCGGGCAGTCTTCAGCATGAGTTCCGCGATCGAGAGCCGCCGGAAGGCATACTGGCGGGCGCGCTCGCGCTTCTCGATCTCCCGACCGACATTGTCGCGAAAATCGATTTCCTCGCGCTGAGCCAAAGCCGCCGCCGCGGCAAGTGGCCCCAGAAATTCGTCATCTCGAACGCGCGCTTGGTTCATCGAGAGATTACCGCCAGGTCGAGCCCGCACTGAACGGCTGCATTTCCAGCCGCATTGGCATGACTGGCGTAATCATTGGGCGGTTGCGGATCAAGAGGGTATCGCGGGGCGGGCTTTCCGTCGCGCGCACGCGACCGCCGTTTTGCGTTCCTAGTGACCCACGACGTACATCTGAATGACGATGAAAAGGATCGCCGCGTGCGATCCCGCAAATATAAGCGCTGGCGCCAGAAACTCCCGCATGACTGAACCTTTCCCGCTGAAGGCACTCGCGATCCTGGAATGGAAACGGCAGGCACTTGCTGCGGTTCCAGATGCTCAGTCGTGGTGCGGTGCCGAAAGGTTCAAAGGTTCGTCGGTCGATGAAATGAGTTGCAGATCCCCGGA
>JBFWYV010000438.1:0-2720 GCA_050186055.1 Hyphomicrobiaceae bacterium
CGCGTGCTCTTGGTCGCGTGGGCTTGTCCGCGCACGTCGATGATTATCCGCACATGCTGTCGGGCGGCGAGCAGCAGCGGGTCGCGCTGGCGCGGGCGCTGGTGCCGACTCCCAGCGTGCTGCTGAAGGACGAGCCGTTCTCGAACCTCGACCAACGCATGCGTGAAAGCATTCGAGAGGAGACGGTGCTGCTATTGCGCGAGCAGAGCGCGACCGCGGTGATCGTCACCCACGATCCGGTCGAAGCGATGGAAGTTGCCGACCGGATCATACTGATGCGCCGCGGCAGGCTGGAGCAGGCCGGCGCGCCGATGGACCTTTATCTGCATCCCGAGTCGCTCTACGCCGCCCGGTTTCTATGCGACACGAATGAGATCGAGGGCTATTGCAGAGGCGGGCGCGTGGAATGCCCGCTGGGCGCGTTTCCTGCCGCCGGCGTGGCGGATGGTCCTGCAATCGTCTGCGTCAGGCCGCAATCGTTCTCCATCGTTGGGCCAGGAGAGGGGATCGAGGCAAAGATCGGCGGCATCCGGTATCTGGGCGACAGGATACGGGTGACCGTCAGCCTGAATGGGCTGAGCCGGCTGCTGCACCTCACGATTCCGGCGCACAGGACAGATCTCCCTGAAGCCGGACGAATCGGATTGAGTGTGGATGAGAGTGCTGTGCTCGTATTTCCAGCCGCAAGCGGAAGCGAGGCTACTGCAGGTGGTGCTGGCGAATGAGCGTTGCGGCGGAGTCGTTCGTGGACAGAGAATCAATCGGGAAGGCGAGCTCCATCGGCTGCGGCGCCATGGGTCTGCCTATCGCTTTTCGAGTGGTTGCAAAGTGCCTTGCCGCTTGTTGACGGTTGACGGGAACACGTCCGAAGTTATTCGACCTCTGTCATGTGGAGATTGAAATGCTTTCAGTTCCTGCAGTCGCGCGTACGGCAGGCCTTATGGTTGCGGTTCTGGTCTGGATCGCCGCTGCTGCGCCGGCGTCTGCACAACCAGCGGTGCGCGCCGTCATCGACACGTATGCAAACATTGCACTGGCAGCCTATGAGGATTCGTTGACGCGGGCGCGGGAGCTGAAGGCTGCGATCGACAAGCTCGTCGCTCAGCCAGGCGATGCGACGCTGAAGGCGGCGCGAGAGGCGTGGAAAGCCGCGCGCGTGCCCTACATGCAGACGGAGGCCTACCGGTTCGGCAACAAGATCGTGGACGAGTGGGAAGGGCGGGTCAATGCGTGGCCGCTCGACGAAGGGCTGATCGATTACGTCGACAAGAGCTATGGAACCACGTCGGACAGCAACCGTCTCTACACGGCGAATGTGATCGCAAACAGGTCGTTGCTGGTTGGCGGCCGCAGGGTCGATGCCGGCAGGATCACGAATGAGCTGTTGCGCGACACGCTGCAAGAGGCGGAGAAGATCGAAGCCAACGTCGCAACCGGCTACCACGCGATCGAGTTCCTGCTGTGGGGCCAGGATCTCAACGGCACCGGGCCCGGCGCCGGCAACCGTCCGGCAACGGATTTCAATACGAAGGCCTGCACCGGCGGCAATTGCGACCGCCGTATCGCTTATCTCCGGGTCGTGACCGACATGCTGATCGAGGACCTGGAGTGGATGGTGTTGCAATGGAAGCCGGGAGGCGAGGCGCGCAAGGTGCTGGAGGCGTCCGAGTCAGCGGCACTGACTGCCATCTTTACGGGGCTCGGCAGCATGTCTTATGGCGAAATGGCGGGAGAGCGGATGAAACTCGGCCTGCTCTTGAATGATCCTGAGGAAGAGCACGATTGCTTCTCCGACAATACCCATAACTCGCACTTCTACGACATCATCGGCATTCAGAACGTCTACCTCGGCCGCTACAGGCGGATCGACGGCAGCATGGTGTCGGGGCCGAGCGTTTCGGATCTTGTCAAGGCCAAGTCGCCTGACATCGATGTGCGCGCGCGTAAGGCGCTCGATGACACGGTGGCCAAGGCGATGGCCATGAAGGTGCGGGCCGAGACGAAGGAGGCCTATGACCAGATGATCGGCGAGAACAACCCTGAGGGGAATGCGGTCGTCGAGGCGGTGATCGGTGCGCTGATCGCGCAAACCAAGGAGTTCGAACGTGCGATCGCAGTCCTGGAATTGCGGTCGATCAACTTCGAAGGCTCCGATAGCCTGGATGATCCGGGTAAGGCTTTGTCGAAGCGGAAATAGGATGCGTGGGCTCTTGCGTCGCTGCTTCGGATTGGGTGCCAGTCCGATGGCCCTGGCAGCAGGGGGAGGCCTGCTCGTCCTCGCCGCCGGCATTGCGCAGCCGCAACCCGGTGCACAAAGCCAGACCGTGAAGGTTTCGGCGGGCGCTGCCGCAATTGAAAGCGGCGAGGAGTTGCCGGGGGGCGAGGCGACGACCCGCATCGGCATCGATACGCCCGATGCCTTTTCGCAGTTCTCCGCCAACATGGGCTTTGCGAAGGAACTCGACTTCAAGATCGGCAACGGGATTTTCCGGAAGCAGTGGGTCTCATCTCCGGCGTCGACGCGGTCGTCAAGCGGACTTGGGCCACTCTACAACGCGCGGGCGTGCCAGAGCTGCCATCTCAAGGATGGGAGAGGACATCCACCGCTTGGACCCGGCATCGCGGACAGGTCGGTGTCCATGTTCCTGCGCTTGTCGATTCCTCCACAAACTGACGCCGAACGCAAAGCATTGGCCGATGGCCGCATCGCTGTCGTCGGT
>JBFWYV010000439.1:0-2698 GCA_050186055.1 Hyphomicrobiaceae bacterium
TCCGGCCCCCGATGGATTTTCCTGGAGTCGCCGACGTCCTCGGCAGTGAGCGACGTGCCGTTGAGAAACTCGACGCCCTTGCGGAGCTTGAATGTCCAGGTTTTGAAATCCGGCGATGAATCCCACGATTCCGCGAGTTCGGGAATGATCACGTTGTCAACCGCCACTTCGGTCAGGTTGTTTCTTAAAGCCCAATTGACGACGAAGCGTTCGATTTCAATGTGCTTGGCCGGGTTCATCGAGTCACCGGTCTGCCCTCCGACCAGCGCGAACTTTCCGACTCCGCCTTTTTTCGGAGCAGCCGTGGCAGGGTGAGAAAGCGCAGTCGCCCCAAGCAATGCAGCGCCTCCTGCGAGAACGGTCCTACGGTTGCTTTGCACGGCCGCAAATCCAGTATCCGGAAAATTCCGCATTCCGTCCTCCCGTTGAATTTAATGGATATTTCGTTCTGTCTATTTTTAAGTTGAATGTTATCTTAACATGACAATTGACACAAGAATAGCCGCTCCCCCCAAATTTATTCCGGCTCCGCCGTACCCGATGGGGCAGCAAAAGTGCGGCCCTGCACCGGGCGTTATCTGCCTACGAAAGAAGCAGCATTAGACGGGTGAACACAGCGGAGCGTGTCTGGAACCCTTAGTAACGGCTCACAGACCGACGGCTGAAGCAGATCAAGATTTCTCTGGAAAAATCCGCACCCCTGGAAGAATGCGTTCCGCAAAGGCTATGGAATGCGGTGCGCAACGAGCAATATCGATCTGGCTACTGTCCGCATTCGACATCGAACAACGTTGCTATTCAGATGGATTTCCTACCTGCCCCTAAAACGACCAGGCGGATAATTGTCATCTGACTTCGTGCGGCAGGGCATCTTGCCCCGCGAGTTCGTCTTCGTTGCGGCGGCGCGGCCGCAAGATTCCGCGCTTTGGCGCGAACAGGAACGCCAGCAGGAAAACGAGCGCCTGGATCAGCACGATGCAGGCTCCGGTCGCGCCATCGATATGGAAGCTGATGAGAGTCCCGAGCGCAGCCGAAACCGTTGCGATGATTGCGGCGATGATGAGCATCCGCTCGAAACTGTCGGTCAGCATATAGGCCGTCGCGCCGGGCGCGATCAGCATGGCGATGACGAGAATGATGCCGACCGCCTTCAGCGAAGCAACGATGGTCAGCGACAACAGCACCAGCAATGCATAATGCAGCACGCGCACCGGCAAGCCGATGGAGCGGGCATGGTTCGGATCGAAGCAATAGAGCAGAAGATCGCGGCGCTTGAGCAGCACGATCAGAAGGGTGCCGCCGGCGATCACCGCCGCCTCGATCAGATCCCGGACGGTGACGCCGAGGACGTTGCCGAACAGGATGTGCATCAGGTGCTGATCGGTCTCGACTTTGGTGAAGATAACCAGGCCAAGGCCGAACATGCCGGAGAAGACGATGCCCATGACCGTATCTTCCTTCACGCGGCTGTTCTCCTTCAGATAGCCGGTGAACACCGCGCAAGACAATCCGGCAACGAAGGCGCCAATCGCCAGTGGAAGGTTCAGCACATAGGCGAGCACGATTCCGGGCAGCACGGCGTGCGAGATGGCGTCACCCATGAGCGACCAGCCTTTGAGGACCAGGTAGCACGACAGGACGGCACACACGGCCGCCACCATCACCGACACGATCAGGGCGCGCTGCATGAACGGATAGGCCAGCGGCCCCGTGATCCAGTCGAGCAAGATGCTCATGGTGTTGCCTCCTCTGCAGCAAGCCGCCGGCGGCGCGCGGCCAGCACGCCGTGTTTTGGAGCGAGATAAAAAGCGGCGAGGAAGAGAAGGGTCTGCAGCGTGACGATGACGCCGCCGGTGGCGCCGTCGAGGAAATAGCTTATATAAGCGCCGACGAAGCTCGTCACGACACCGAGCGCGATGCTGATCAGGACCAGGCGGCCGAAGCGATCGGTGAGCAGATAGGCCGTCGCGCCGGGCGTCACGACCATCGCGATCACGAGACAGGCTCCGACCGTCTGCAGGGCGGCGACCGTGCAGGCGCTCAGAAGCGTAAAGAACACGATCTTGAGCATCCGGGTATTGAGCCCGATGCTGCGCGCGTGGCTCTCGTCGAAGAACGTCACCATCAGGTCCTTCCAGAGGAAGGTCAGAATGCCGAGCGACACGGCCGAGATCATCGCGACCTGCACGACATCCTCGTCGGAGATCGCCAGGATGTTGCCGAGCACGATGGTCTGGACGCTGACGGACGTGGGCCAGATCGACGCCATCAGCAGACCAAGCGCGAACAGCGTCGTGAAGACGAGGCCGATGACGGCGTCCTCGCGCAGCCGCGACTTCAGCTTGACGAATTGCATGCCGGCGGAGGCCAAGAGACCGGCGAGGAACGCGCCCACCGCGAACGGCGCGCCGAGAATATAGGCGCCGGCCACGCCCGGCACGATGGAATGCGCCAGGGCGTCGCCCATCAGCGACCAGCCCTTGAGCATGAGATAGGCCGACAGAAACGCGCAGACGCCGCCGACCAGCGCGCTGACCCACATCGCCTTGAGCATGTAGCCGTAGCCGAACGGCACCATCAGCTCTGCGAACAACGTGCCTTCGGCCATGTCACGCTCCGTCGCCGGGATCCCGGGCGCTTTGCCTGTCGCCATAGAGCACGAGCGGCCGCTCATCGTCGGTCAGCACGGTGAGCCGGC
>JBFWYV010000440.1:0-2692 GCA_050186055.1 Hyphomicrobiaceae bacterium
ATCTGCCTGGCGCTGAACTCGATCGCTGCTCCGATTGCGGTGCGGTCGCGAAACACGCGCGGTGCATTGATCATCCGGGAGGCAAGTTTCCGGGCATCCGCCTCGCCGGTCACCACGGTCCAGTCCACGACGATAGTCTGATTGAACGGGCCCGACCATTCAATGAAGGACACCGCGATGCGTCCGTGCTCGCCGGAGGTTATGGCGCGCACCACCCGCGCCGACGTCAGTGCGGCTGCATAGCCTTCCCGTTGCAGCCTGAACTTTTCATCGTCCACGCTGCGTGATACGTCGGCCGCCAGCACCAACAGGACATCGACCTTCTCAGCCGCACGGGCCGATGCTCCGCCCAATGCAACGATCGCGGCGGCGAACACCAGCACAAGAGACGCGACACGCCCGCACATCGAGACCGATCCTCCGGATCGCTGTCCAGTCAATGACGCTATGGACACACAACGGCGCCATCGAGGCAAGCGGCGCGTCCAATTCGCGATATATGGGCCCGGCTTCTTCTGTGCCATCAAGGCAATATGGCGCCGGGCTGCCGTTGGAGGCCGGCATCTGAAACACGTTCACGAACAGCCAGGAGGATGAGCTGCATGCAGTACGAGGCGATCAAATGGGACGTGCGTGCCAACCCCACCCGTCCGGAGGACAAATGTATCGGCATCATCACGCTCAACCGGCCGGAGCATCTCAATGCCGTTGACGTCCGCATGCGGGTCGAGCTCGATATCCTGCTCGACGAGATCCGGCACCAAAGTAACATCAAGGTGGTGATTCTGACCGGCGAAGGCCGTGGCTTCTCCGCCGGCGGTGACCTGCGGAGCGAGGCCGGACCGCTCGGCGCCGGCGAGCCCGATTTCGACATGGGCAATTTTGGCCCCTACAAGGAGCTCGCCCATTACTTCTTCAACGATCTCCGCCATCAGGTTCTTCAGCGCTGCTTCAAGAAGCTCGAAGACCTGCCCGCCATCACCATCGCGGCCATCAACGGTCCGGCCGTCGGCATCGGGCTTGAGATCTGCACGCTGGTCGATCTGCGCTACGCCTCCGACAAGGCCAAGCTCGGCGAGGTCGCGGTCCCGGCCGGCTTCCTGCCGGAATCGGGCGGCGCCAGGAACCTTCCCAAGTTCGTCGGCGTCGGGCGCGCTATCGAGATGATCCTGACCGGCAAGATCGTAGACGCTGCCGAGGCCGAGCGGATCGGCCTGGTCGATCGCGTGTTCCCGCACGACAAGCTGATGGACGAGACGCTGGCGTTCGCCGCCCAGGTCGCGTCCAACCCCTACCTTTCGGTGCGCTATGCCAAGGAGCTGGTGAAGTACTACTGGAACGCCAACCGGTCGGATGAAGGGTGGGGCAAGGAGTTCGCCGCCATCCAGGAGATCACGCGAACCAAGGATTGCCAGGAAGGCATCCGGGCGTTTCTCGAAAAGCGCAAACCGGTCTTCACCGGCCCCGGCTACGGCAGCTAGTCTATTGCCATGAAAATATAACGGGCCGAAGGAGTCGGCTACGGCGCGCGACGATCACCGTTTATCGTCGCGCGCGTTCCCCTGCGTGATCAGCCTGGCGCTGCGTTGGTCCCGGGTGTAGATCCACAGCCAGTTGATGGCGACGCTCAGTCTGTTGCGGACGCCGATCAGGAAGTAGATATGGGCGAGGCCCCAGATCCACCACGCCAGCGCACCGCGCAGCTTGATACGGCCGAAATCGATGACGGCCAGTCGCTTGCCGATCGTCGCCAGGCTGCCCGCGTGCTTGTAGCGGAACGGAGCATCGCGGGTCTCGCCGCGCAGCCGGGCCTTGATGATGCCGGCGACATACTTCCCCTGCTGCTTGGCGGCGGGTGCGATGCCGGGAACCGGTGATCCATCCGGTGCGCTTACCGCCGCGGCGTCGCCGATGACGAAGATCTCCGGGTGGCCGGATACTGTCAGATTCGGCTCGGCCTTGAGGCGGCCCGCCCGATCGACCGATGCGTCGAGCCATTCCCCGGCCGGCGAGGCCTGGACGCCGGCAGCCCAGATGATGGTCGATGCGGCCAGCGTCTTATCGCCAAACACGACGCCCTCGGCCGTACACGCCGACACCGGGTGTCCAAGCTCGACTTCGACGCCGAGACCCTCCAGTGATCGCTGCGCGTAAGCGGACAAGTCCTCCGTGAAGCCGGAGAGCACGCGCGGCCCTGCCTCGATCAGTACGACACGCGCTCTGCGCGTATCGATATGGCGGAAATCCCGCGGCAGCGTGGCCCGCGCCAGCTCGGCAATCGTGCCGGCCAGTTCGACGCCGGTCGGACCGGCGCCGATGATCACGAATGTGAGCAGCGCCGAGCGACGTTGCGGATCGGTTTCCTGCTCTGCCTTCTCGAATGCAATCAGGATCCGGCGCCGGACGGTGGTCGCATCTTCGAGCGTCTTGAGACCCGGTGCGAACGGCTCCCAGTCGTCATGGCCGAAATAGGCATGCCTTGCACCGGTGGCCAGCACCAGCGTGTCATAGGAGAGCGGCGTGCCGTCATCGAGCATCACCTGGCGCGAATCCTTGTCGATCCCTGTGACCGTGGCGAGCAGCGTCGTCACTTCGCGCCGGTTGCGCAGGAGGTGCCGGATCGGCCAGGCGATCTCGGAGGTCGCCAGCGATGCCGTCGCCACCTGATAGAGCAGCGGCTGAAAGAGGTGAT